>DASZMD010000332.1:0-1797 GCA_035551955.1 Solirubrobacteraceae bacterium
GATGCCGCGTTCGAACACCGCTCGCATGGGTGCGCCGACGAGTCGCTCGGCGTCGGCTTCGTCGGGCGGGCACTGCTCGCCGGCGAGGACGGCGTAGCGGTCGCCGATCGCGACGATGGCGCGCGCGAGTCGCTCGATTGCCTCTTCGACCGTGGCCCGCTCCAGCCCGGCGTCGTTCAGGCGGTTGGCGAGCTCGGTGAGCGCGTGCGCGCCCAGGGCCTTCAGCAGCGCTTCGCGGTTTGGGTAGTAGCGGTACAGCGTGGCGCGGCTGACGCCGCCGGCGGCCGCGACGTCAGCCAGACTCGCAGCGGTTCCCTGTTCTGAGAACACGTGCGCGGCGGCGTCGAGGATCGCGGTCGCGGTGCGGTCGAACCGGGGGGCGGTCTTCAGGTCGGACGTGGCGGGCATTGCTGACTCCAGTTTAGACGTCTTTATCTCATGTGGCAACAGTTTTGCCTTGACAGATGTGAAATGAGATGATACATGTGTGTCTCACCAAGCAGCATATACGTTTTTCGTGCTCTTGGGCCACTCGCATGCGCTCGAGAGGACGGGAATGACCAAGGAGTCTTCATGCCCGCCCAGACGATGACATCGGATCGCGCCGCGCCCGTCGTGGGGAGCGACGCTTCCCAGTTCGAACGGCGGTGGTGGATCCTGGCGGTGATCGGCGTGGCGCAGCTGATGGTCGTGCTCGACACCACGATCGTGAACGTCGCACTGCCCTCGGCGCAGCGCGCGCTGATTTCTCCAACGACAACCGTCAGTGGATCGTGACCGCGTACGCGCTGGCGTTCGGGTCGCTGCTGCTGTTGGGCGGCCGGATTGGCGATCTGTTCGGGCGCAAGTGGACGTTGATCGGCGGCCTGGTCGGGTTCTCGATCGCCTCCGCGGTCGGTGGCGCCGCCGGCTCGTTCGCGATGCTGGTCGGCGCTCGCACGGCGCAGGGCGCGTTTGCCGCGATCCTCGCCCCGTCGGCGCTGGCGCTGCTGAGCACCACCTTCGAGAACATCGACGAGCGTCGTAAGGCGTTCGGCGTGTACGGCGCGATCGCCGGGGCGGGCGGCGCGACCGGATTGCTGATCGGCGGCGTGCTGACCCAGGCGTTCTCGTGGCGGCTGACCCTGTTCGTGAACCTCGCGATCGCGCTCCCAGTGGCGCTCGCGGCACTGTGGCTGCTTCTCAACGAGCGCCTGGACGAGCGCCCGGCACTGGATCTGCCCGGCACCGCGACCGTATCGCTGGGCTTGTTCGCGCTCGTGTATGGCTTCTCCAACGCCGAGACGCACTCTTGGTCTGACCCGACCACGATCATCGCGCTGATCGCCTCGGCCGTGCTGCTCGCCATGTTCGTGGCGCTCGAGTCGCGCGCCCGGCATCCGCTGCTGCCGTTGCGGATCCTCGGCGACCGGGCGCGCGGCGGTTCGTATCTCGCGGTCGGGCTGATCGGCGCGGGGATGTTCGGCGCGTTCTTGTTCCTTACCGGTGCGAATCGGTGCGCGCCAGCTCGCACAACACGAACGCGTCAAACCGATCGGACTTCCCTCCCGACGCGCGGAACCGATCGCGGGTGGCCGCGACCTGGTTGGGGTGCATCGGCAAGATCCGCAGTCCGGCGTCCAGTAGCCGCTCGACCAGCAGCCCGTCAGGCCGCTCAATCGCGACCAACTCCACCTCCAAGCGCACCAACGCCCGGCACAAGGACCGCAAACCCTGCTCATCGTGCGCGAACGTCGCCGACAGCACCCGCTCGCCCGCCGCGTCCGCGACGAGCACATCGTGCTTCTCCGACGCCCA
>DASZMD010000333.1:0-2175 GCA_035551955.1 Solirubrobacteraceae bacterium
CGGATGCGCGAGCACATCGACGCCGATGAGCCCTTCGTGCGCGACGAGGTGAGCGTCGCCGAGGCGCTCGACCGCTTCCGCGCCGAGGGCCAGGACTACAAGGTCGAGCTCATCGAGGACCTTGTGCGCGATCAGGACATCGACGCGGTGTCGCTGTACACCAACGGCCCCTTCACCGACCTGTGCCGGGGCCCGCATGCTCCGAGCACGAAACGGATCAAGACCTTCAAGCTCCAGTCGGTGGCCGGCGCCTACTGGCGCGGCGACGCCCACAACCCGATGCTCACGCGGGTGTACGGGACGGCCTTCTTCTCCGCGCGCGAGCTCGAGGAGTACCTCGAGCGGCTCGAGCGCGCGCGCGCCAACGACCATCGCCGGCTCGGGCCCCAGCTCGGGCTCTTCACCTTCTCCGAGGTCGCGCCCGGGATGGCGTTCTGGCTCCCGAACGGCACGCGCGTCTACAACGAGCTCGTGAAGCTCAGCCGCGAGATGGGGGAGCCCCGCGGCTATACCGAGGTCAACACTCCCCAGCTCTACGACAGCTCGCTGTGGAAGACCTCGGGGCACTGGGAGAAGTACCGCGAGCACATGTTCCTGACCGAGTCAGAAGGGCGTTCGATGGCGATCAAGCCGATGAACTGCCCCGGACACTGCCAGCTCTTCTCGCTCACGCGCCATTCCTACCGCGACCTCCCCGTTCGCTACTCCGAGCCCGGACAGCTGCATCGCAACGAGCCGAGCGGGACCCTCCACGGCCTGCTCCGCGTGCGCCGCTTCGCTCAGGACGACGCCCACGTCTACTGCACCGAGGACCAGGTCCAGGAGGAGGTCGCCGCCTGCCTGGAGTTCGCCTTCGCCACCTATGAGATCTTCGGTCTCGACGTCCGGCTCGAGCTCTCCACGCGACCCGAGGTGCGGATCGGCGACGACGCCCTGTGGGACCGATCCGAGGGCGCGCTCACCCAGGCGCTCGAGAGCCGCGGTCTCCCATACGACCTCAACGAGGGCGACGGCGCCTTCTACGGACCGAAGATCGATTTCCACATGACCGACTCGCTCGGGCGCTCGTGGCAGCTGGGCACCGTTCAGCTCGACTACAACATGCCCGCCCGCTTCGAGCTCACCTACACGGGAGCCGACAACGCTGAGCACCAGCCGGTGATGATCCATCGGGCGATCATGGGCTCCTACGAGCGCTTCATCGGGATCCTCATCGAGCATCTCGAGGGTGAGCTTCCGGTGTGGCTGGCGCCCGTGCAGGCGATCGTGCTTCCCATCTCCGATCGCCTCAACGACTACGGCGCCGCCGTCCTCGAGCGCCTGCGGGCGGCGGGGGTGCGGGCCGAGCTCGACGACCGGGTTGAGTCGGTGGGGCGCAAGATCCGCGATGCCGAGCTGCGCAAGGTCCCCTACATGCTCGTCGTCGGCGACCGCGAGCGCGAGGCTGGCGAGGTCTCGCTGCGCGAGCACGGCAAGGGCGATGCGGGCTCGGTGAGCATCGAGGCCTTCATCGCGCGTGTTCTCGCCGAAACAAGTACTCGCTCAGCTCGGTGAGCGCCGCTATACTCGGTTCTGTTGATCCAAGCACCACATCACACACGGCCCGGCGTCGCTTGACGCAGCGTCGCCCACGAAGCAGCTAGTGCCGGTCCCTCGTAGGTTCGACCGGCGTCCGCCGGACCGAGATACCACTCGGATCAACGATCGTATCCGCGTGCCCGAGGTCAGGCTCGTCGGCGAGGACGGCAAGCAGATCGGCGTGGTCAAGACCAGCGATGCGCTGAGCTACGCCCAGGAGCGCGATCTCGACCTCGTCGAGGTGGCCCCTGACGCGCGCCCACCCGTCTGCCGGGTGCTCGACTATTCGAAGTACAAGTACGAGCAGGCCCAGAAGCAGAAGGCGGCTCGCAAGCACCAGCAGCAGATCACCATCCGTGAGATCAAGTTCCGCCCGAAGATCGCGCAGAACGATTACGACACCAAGAAGGGCCACGTGACCCGGTTCCTCAAGGGTCACGACAAGGTGAAGATCACGATCATGTTCCGCGGTCGCGAGGTGACCCACCCCGAGCGGGGCACGGCGCTGCTCGAACGCCTCGCCGGTGAGCTCTCGGAGATCGCCGTGATCGAGCAGACTCCGCTCCAGGACGGGCGCAACATGACCATGCTCCTCGC
>DASZMD010000334.1:0-6854 GCA_035551955.1 Solirubrobacteraceae bacterium
CCGACCATCGTCTCGTCGAGCTGCATCTCGATCAGCCGTCCCTCGGTCCCGAGCTCGACGATGTAGCGCTCGATCTCCACCGCCATCCTCGTCACGAGCTCGGCACGCTGAAGCACCGTGAGCACGTCGTGCAGGGTGGCCCCGCCCTCGAACTCGAGCGCGGTCAGGCGAGTGGAGACCTGATCGAGGCGGCTGCGGTATTTGTCGAGGGTGGCCAGCGCCTGGTTGGCCTTGGCGAGGACCACGGGGATGTCCTCGAGGATGTACTTGGCGCCGTCGACGTACAAGGAGACGACCTCGCGTCGCTCGGACACCGCGACGACGAGCGCGTCGGTCTGCTTGGACACCCGCTCGGCCGTCCGGTGGCGCGTCCCCGTCTCCATCGTGAGGATGGTCGGATCGGGCGTGAGCTGGACGTTGGCGAAGAGAATCTTCGTGGCGTTCGAGTTGAGCACGATGGCACCGTCCATCTTGGCGATCTGGTACAGAAACGCCGGCGAGTAGTCGATTTCGAGCTTCAGCCCGCCGGAGAACAAGAAGGCGAGTTCGTCGGCATCGCCGATCACGATCATCCCGCCGGTGCGCGCGTGGAGAATGCTGTCGATTCCCTCACGCAGCGAGCTCCCGGGAGCAACCATCTCGAGCGCTCTGACCAGCCGGGGCTCCTGTCGAGATTCGAGCTCCTCTTTGAGCTCTTCCCCGGATCGAGACGCCATGAAGGCCGATTTTACTCGGTTTTCACCGCGGCCCCTCCGGTCGCGAATGGTTGTGCCGCGTGGCGGCTGGCCCGGGGCGACCGCGGTTACTCGTCGCACCGTGCCCGCAGCTACGGTGCGAGCAGGGCGGCGCGGGCCGGACGGTTTGCGGCGGTCCCGGGCGCCGCGGTGCGGGCCGGGGTGAGCCTGGTCGAGAAAGCGACCTGTGGGTAGCGTTTCTCGACCAGGCCCGGGGGCGCGGGGCCCGCCCGGCAGCCGCCCGCCGCCCCCCCGCCCCGTTACGCCGCGACCGCGGCGCGCCCGTGCCCGAGGGCGACGGCCAGCGCCGCCCGCAGGGTGGGGCAGGAGGCCGGCTCGATCACCGGCCCCAGGCCGAATTTCCCTGCCTCCCCGAGCCGGCGGTCCGGGTGGGCCACGCTTCGCAGCTCCCCGGTGAGCCCGAGCTCGCCGAAGCACGCGAGCGGAGCCGCGCCGGGACCGCTCAGAGCGACGCCGCGGGCGGCGCTGGCCACGGCGAGCGCCACCGCCAGGTCGACGCCGGGCTCCTCGACCCTGACCCCGCCGACAACGTTGACGAACACGTCCGAGGCGCCGAGCCCGATCCCGCCGTGACGGCCGAGGACGGCGAGCACGAGCGCCACGCGGTTGCGGTCCAGGCCCGAGACCACGCGGCGGGGCGGCTCGAGCTCCGAGCGGGCGACCAGGGCCTGCACTTCGACGAGCAATGGCCGTGAGCCCTCCATCGAGCACAGCACCACGCTCCCCGGGGCCCTGGTCGCCTCGGCGACGAAGCGCGCGGAGGCGTCGAGGACCTCGACGAGGCCGTCGTCACGCATCTCGAACACGGCGGCGTCGTTCGTGGATCCGAACCGGTTCTTGACCGCGCGCACGGTCCGGTAGGTCCGCTCGCGCTCGCCTTCGAACTGGAGCACGCAGTCGACGAGGTGCTCGAGCACGCGGGGGCCGGCGAGGGCGCCGTCCTTGGTCACGTGGCCGACGAGGAGGACGGCGATTCCCAGCTCCTTGGCCACGCGCATGACCGCGCTGGCGACCTCGCGCACCTGGCCGACCGAGCCCGGCGCCCCGGTGAGCTCGGCGGCGTGCAGGGTCTGTACCGAGTCGATCACGCACACCTCGGGGCGCACTTCCCCGAGGGTGGCGCACACGGTTTCGAGCGAGGTCTCGGCGATCACGGGGATCCGCAGCGCCGCCTCCTCGGTCAGGCGCTCGGCGCGCAGGCGGATCTGTGCCGCCGATTCCTCGGCGGACACGTAGAGGGTGCGCCGGCCCGCGGCCACCATGTTGGCCAGGGCCATGGTGGTCAGCGTCGACTTCCCGATCCCCGGTGCGCCGCCGATGAGGACGAGCGAGCCGGGCACGAGGCCACCGCCGAGCACGTTGTCGAGCTCGCCGATTCCGGTCGAGAGGCGGCGGTGCTCCTCGGCGTCGACGGCGCCGAGCGCCACCGGCACGACCGCTCCCGAGCGGCCAGCGCCCGCGCGGCCGCCCGCCCCACGGTGCCCTCCGGATCCGGACCGCGACTCCTCGACGAGCGTGTTCCACTCCCCGCACCCCGGGCACTGCCCCGCCCACCGGGCGCTCTCGTGCCCGCACTCCGAGCACACGTGTACGGAGGTGATTCGCGCCATCTTCTCGCGAGGCTACGCGACGGCGCCGACGGCACCGCGAGGGGCTAAGTACGGTCACGCGCGCGCGGCATTAAAGTCACGGGCGTGAGGCATCGGGTGCGGAGCATCTTCATCCTCGGCGCCGCCCTGCTGGCGCTGGGAGCGATTCCGGCGAGCGCCGACTGGCCGACCTACCACGGCGACGCGCAGCGCACCGGGGTTGACCAGAGCAGCGCCGGCACATCGCTCCCCTTCGCCTCGACTTGGACGTCTCCGAACCTGGGCGGGAAGATCTACGCCGAGCCGCTCGTCTACCACGGCCTGGTGATTGTCGCCACCGAGGGCAACGACGTCTACGCGCTGAGCGAAACGACGGGCCAGGTCGTGTGGCACGCGAACGCCGGGACCCCGGTGCCTTCGACCGCGCTCCCCTGTGGTGACATCACGCCGACGGTGGGGATCACCTCGACTCCGGTCATCGATCCGGCCACCGGGACGCTGTACGTCGTCGCCGACCTCTGGGACGGCACCCACGCGCACCACATGCTCGTGGCCTACAGCGCGGTCACCGGCGCCCAGCAGTGGGCCAAGGGCGTCGACCAACCGGGATCCACTCCCGAGAATCAGCTCCAGCGCGCCGGACTGAACCTCAGCGCCGGGCGGGTGCTGATCGGCTTTGGCGGCAACGACGGCGACTGCGGGACCTACTGGGGGTGGCTCGTCTCGGTCGCGGGCGACGGCTCCTCGATGACCGCCTGGCAGGCGGCCTCGGCCGGCAACGGCGCCGCGATCTGGGCCACGGCCGGACCCACCGTCGACGCCTCGGGTCGAGTCTTCGTGGCGACCGGGAACAGCGACGCGAGCGCCAGCCCGTACGACTACAGCGACGCCGTCGTCAGGTTCCCCTCTCCGTCGCTCTTGTCCCCCAACCCTGGTCCCTCCGATTACTTCACGCCCTCGAACTGGGTGACGCTGAACACCGACGATCTCGACCTCGGCTCGTCGGGGACCGTGCTCCTAGCCAACGGACTCGCCTTTCAGGACGGCAAGGACGGCAATGGCTTCCTGCTCTCGACGGCGGGCCTGGGCGGGATCGGCGCTCAGCTCTACGAAGCCTCGACCGGGTGCGCGAGCTTCGGCGGCGACGCGTACGCGAACGGGGTGATCTACGTCGCCTGTGCGAGCGGGGGCACGCTGGCGCTCTCCGTCAACGCCTCGGCGCCGTCATTCTCGCCGCTGTGGCGAGGGCCCTCGGACGCCAACGGCTCACCCATCCTCGCCGGCGGGCTGGTGTGGGTGACCTCATACACGAATGGCGTCCTCTACGGGCTCAACCCGCAGACGGGGGCCGTGGTGGTGCGCCAGTCCACCCCCGCCATGGAGCACTTCACGAGCCCGAGCGCATCGGACGGCCAGCTCGTGCTCGCCACCGGCTCGACGGTCGAGGCGTACCGGATCGCGGCCGCGTTCGCCGTCGGCCCCACCCTCGCGGTGACGCTCGCCGGGAGCGGATCGGGAACGGTTCAGGGCCCGGCGATCGCGTGCCCGGGGACATGTTCGGCTTCGTATCCCGCGGGGACCAAGGTCACCCTGACCGCGACTCCCGCCGCGGGTTCGGGCTTCGGCGGCTGGAGCGGCGGCGGGTGCGCGGGGATCGCCACCGCCTGCACGGTCACGGTGAGCGCCAACACCACAGTGACCGCCACCTTCAAGCGCATCGGGCGCCCGACGGTGTCGGGGTCGCTCTCCGGGGTGGGCAAGCACCGGCCGCGGCTGCGGCTGACCGCGCGCGCGGGGGGCGGCGCCCCCGCCCTCTCGGGCCTCGCCGTCGCCCTCCCCGCCGGCCTGCGCTTCGAGCGCCGCGGGCTCGCTCGCGGGGTGAGCGTCACCGCGCGCCCGGGCAGGCATCTGCGTTTCATCGCGAGGCTGCGCCAGGGCCTCCTGGTGATCGCCCTCCACACCCCGCAGCGCTCGGTCACCGTACTCCTCCACGGCCACGCCCTCGCGGCGACCAAGCGCCTCGCCCGCGCCGTCGTCCACGCGCGGCGACGGCCCCGGCTGAAGATCATCGTCACCGTGCTCGATGCCGGCGGGAAGTCGTCGCAGGTGATCATGAAGCTCCGCGCTTGACAGCGCTTGCTTCGGTACCTAATCTTTCGCTACCTCACGAAAGCGCTTCTCGGGAGTAGCATGGCCACCAACAAGCCGGACCGCATCGACGCCTACGTATGGCGCGTCAGCGCCGTGGTGATCATCGGATCGATCATGTCGATCCTCGACACGACGATCGTCAACGTCGCACTGGCGACGCTCGGTCGCCAGCTCCACAGCTCGGTCGCCGAGATCCAGTGGGTGGTCACCGGGTACATGCTCTCGCTGGCGGCGGTGATCCCGATCACGGGATGGGCCTCGCGGCGCTTCGGCGCCAAGTCGGTCTATCTCGTCTCGCTCGTCCTCTTCGTCGCCGGCTCGGCGCTGTGCGGGTTCGCGACCTCGACGAGCGAGCTCATCGTCTTCCGGGTGATCCAGGGAATCGGCGGCGGGATGATCCTCCCCATCGGTCAGCTGATGATGGCCGAGGCGGCGGGGCCATCGCGGATGGGCCGGGTCATGAGCGTCGTCGCGGTTCCGGCCATGCTCGCACCGGTCCTCGGGCCGACGATCGGCGGGCTCATCATCGAGAACCTGAGCTGGCACTGGATCTTCTTCGTCAACATCCCAATTGGCGCGATCGCGGTGATCGCCGCCGTGCGGATCCTCCCGCGCGTCGAGCGCGCGCCCGCCGGCCGCCTCGACACCACCGGGCTGGCGCTGATGGCCACGGGCCTCCCCCTCTTCACCTACGGCCTCGCCGAGATCGGCATCACCGGAAGCTTCACCGCTGCCAAGGTGGTGATTCCCATCGCCATCGGCATCGTCCTCATCGCCGCGTTCGCCTGGCACGCGCTGCGGGTCCGCCCTCCGCTGCGTCCGCTCCTCGACCTGCGGCTGTACCGCCGCCCGACCTTCGCCTCGGCCTCGTTCGCGATGTTCTGCCTCGGCGCCGCCCTGTTCGGCGGCATGATCCTGCTTCCTCTGTACTGGCAGACCATCCGCCACGAGAGCGTGGTCCAGACCGGCCTGCTCACCGGGCCGCTCGGACTCGGGATGGCGCTGGTCATGCCCCTGGCCGGCAAGCTCGCAGACCGCCACGGGGGCGGTCCCCTCGCCCTCTTCGGGGTGACCCTGACCACGGTGATGACGATTCCCTTCGGCTTCGTGGGCACGCACACGTCGATCGTGTGGCTGAGCGTGGTCATGCTCCTGCGCGGGGCGGGCATCGGCTTCGCCTTCATGCCGGCGATGGCGGCCGCCTTCGCCTCGCTCGAGCGCTCAGAGCTCTCCGACGCCACCCCCCAGCTCAACGTGCTCCAGCGCGTGGGCGGCTCGATCGGAACCGCCGCGCTCGCCGTCGTGCTCCAGCGCGCCCTCGTCGGCTCCCACACGCTGGCCGCGCAGGCGTCGGCCTACGGAACGGCGTTCTGGTGGTCGGCGGGGATCACCGCGCTGGCCATCGTGCCGTGCATCATCCTCATGCGCGCCGAGCGAACGGCGCGGGCGGCCAAGGTGGCCCGCGACGCCGAGGCGGAGTCCGAGGCGCTCTCCGAAGCGGTGCTGGCATGACCGCGGTCGCGGCTCGTGCCCAATCCCTCGATCACCTCGCCCGCTCGTTCAAGACGGCGATGGCCGCGGTCCGCAGGCTTCGCGGCCGCGAGACCCACCGCCCGGGCGAGCTCAGCTACGCGCACTATGCGCTGCTCTTCAGCCTCGCCGACCGCGGCGAGCAGCTCTCGGTTCGCGACATCGCGTGCGCCGCCGACCTCTCGCCCCCGAGCGTGACCCAGATGCTCGACCATCTCGCGGACATGGGGCTCGTGGCCCGGGTCCGATCAGCTCTCGACAAGCGCGTCGTCCTCACTTCGCTGACCGAGCGGGGGCAGTCGGTGCTCGCCGCGCGCCGGGCCCTGTTCGAGCCGCGCTGGCGCGCCGCCCTCGCCGAGTTCGACGATCACGAGCTCGCGGTTGCCTCCGCCGTCCTGGCTCGTCTCGGCGCCATGTTCGACGAGTTCGCCGACGGGCCCGCCGTGACGGCGGACCCGACCAGCGAAACGATTTAGCGCTACTCGCCCGAGTCGGGCAGCGAGGGCTCGGCATCGCTGCCGCCCTCGTCGTCTGATCCTTCCTCGCCACCCTCGGCCCCGACGCCGACCGGCGTGGGCTTGGGCACGGGCTGGATCACCGAGAGCTTGACGTCCTCCTCGGATCCCGGGTCCTCCGGCGCGTTCGGCTCGACGAGCACCGTCGATCCGGGCGGGACCTGGGAGCGCAACACGAAGTCCGCGAGCGGATCCTCGATGTAGCGCTGGATCGCCCGGCGCAGCGGCCGAGCGCCCATCGACGGGTCCCAGCCCTTGTCGGCCAGCATCTCCTTGGCTTCCTCGGAGAGCTCCAGCTGGAGCTCGCGCTCGGC
>DASZMD010000335.1:0-1956 GCA_035551955.1 Solirubrobacteraceae bacterium
TGCGCGTGTCACTCGTGGGTATCGAGCTCCTCACTGTCGATGCCCGCATCGTGATCGCGAGCGTTGACACCTACCTGCGCTTCGCGGAGGCGGTTAATCGGCTCGATCTCACCGAGAGTGGGGGCCAGGGCCTTCCGGAGCTGATGGAGAACATCACCGAAGGAGGCGCGGAGAGCAAGACCAAGGGTGTGCTCGAGGGCGCCAAGGAGAAGCTCCTGGGTGAGGACGACGACGACGAAAACGACAGCAACGGCGGTGGCTCCTCGAGCTCGCGGGGGTCGGGCTCCCGCTCGCGCTCGCGGTCCACACGTGGGCGTTCGGGCTCGAACTCATGAGCGCCGCGGCCCCGGAGCGGACCTACGTCTATGGCGTGCTCGGCGCCGACGCCCCGTCGCCGCACGGTGCGGGAATCGGCGGCGCGCCGCTTCGCCGGGTGGCGAGCGATGGTCTCGCCGCGCTCGTCTCTGCGCTCGGTGACGACGCGCTCATGCTCGGGCGCGAGGAGATCCTCACCCACGCGCGGGTCCTCGAGGCGGCGGTGGAGCACGCGACGGTGCTCCCGATGCGCTTCGGCGTGGTCATGGAGGGTGAGCCGGCGGTCAAGGAGCGGCTGCTGGACGCCCACGGCAAGGAACTCGCCCGCCAGCTCGATGAGCTCGCGGGCAAGGTCGAGTTGCGCGTGCGGGCGACCTACGAGGAGGAGGCGCTGATGCGCGAGGTGGTGGGGGAGGACGGCGAGATCGCCCGGCTCCGCCAGGCGCTCACGGGCCGCCCCGAGGACGCCAGCTACTACGCGCGCATCCGCCTCGGCGAGCTCGTGGCGGGGGCGATCGAGCGGAGGCGCGCCACCGACACGGCGGCGATCTTCGAGACGCTGGCCCCGCTGGCCCTCGACGCCCGCCGTGGTGAGAGCTCGCACGAGCGGATGGCGTTCAGCGGCTCGTTCCTGGTGGACCGCGAGCGAATGGGCGCCTTCGACGCGATGGTCGACGCCTTCGGCCAGGCGCAGGCGGGCCGGATGCGGATCAAGTACACGGGGCCGCTTCCGCCCCATTCCTTCGTCGAGCTGCACGGCGAGGCCTAGGTGGTGGGACTCTTCACCGGGCTCCTGACCCTTCCTCTCGCTCCCGTCCGGGGTGTGGCGTGGATCGCCGAGCAGGTCGCGGCGGAAGCCGAGCGCCAGCTCTACGACGAGGATCGCATTCGCGCCGAGCTCCTCCAGGTCGAGCTCGAGGCGGAGAACGGCGAGCTGAGCGAGGAGGAACGCGCGCGGATGGAGGACGAGCTCTTCCGCCGCCTCGCCGCCGCTCAGGCGATGAGCAGCCAGGAGGTGAACCCGCGTGGCTGAGAGCAAGAGCAAGACCAAGGGCATCTCGGCTCGTGACGCCGTGCAGTCGGTGCGCGAGGACTTTCCGGGACTGTTCGGACGGCCGGTGGAGAGCGTGCTCGGCGTCGAGCGCGATGAGGACAGCGGGTGGACGGTGACCGTCCAGGTGGTCGAGCTCGAGCGGGTCCCCCGCTCGACCGACATCCTCGGCGCCTACGCGGTGTACCTCGACCCGGACGGCGAGCTCATCGGCTACCACCGCCGCCGCCGCTATCACCGCAGCCAAGCCGACGAGGACTGACGTGGCCGGCTTCGATCCGGGCCCCCCCGGGCGCCTGCCCCAGAGTTACCGGGCCGACCTGCGGCCGCCTCAGGGCGGCGGCGCGAACCTGGCCGACATCCTCGAACGGGTGCTCGACAAGGGGATCGTGGTGGCCGGAGACATCCAGATCAACCTGCTCGACATCGAGCTGCTGACGATCAAGCTGCGGCTCCTCGTCGCTTCCGTCGACCGCGCGCGGGAGATGGGCATCAACTGGTGGGAATCCGATCCCAGTCTCTCGCGCGAGGCCAGGGCGCTCGAGGACGAGAACCGGGAGCTGCGCGAGCGCCTCGACCGGCTCGAGCGG
>DASZMD010000336.1:0-2853 GCA_035551955.1 Solirubrobacteraceae bacterium
GCCGACGTCAACGACTTCGCCCCCCTCGGGCGCTACGACCGCGTGATGTCGATCGAGATGTTCGAGCACATGCGCAACTGGCACGAGCTCCTGCGCCGCATCTCGACCTGGCTCCTCGACGGAGGCAAGGCGTTCGTCCACGTCCTCAGCCACCGCTCGCTGCCCTATCTGCTCCAGGGCACGTGGGCGGCCGAGCGCCTCTTCACCGCCGGTCTGATGCCGAGCCACGACCTCCTCCCCCGCTTCCAGGAGCATCTCGCGCTCGCCGACCGCTGGGTCGAGTCGGGCACCCATTACGCGAAGACGCTGAAGGCGTGGCTCGAGCGGCTCGATGCCCACGAAAGTGAAGCCCTCGCGATCCTCACGGCCGACGGCCGCTCGCGCCGCGAGGCCCGCGCCCTCCTCGGCGGCTGGCGCCTCTTCCTCCTCTGCACCCAGGAGACCTGGGGCTACCGCGGCGGAAACCGCTGGCTCATCAGCCACTACCTGCTGGAACCGCGGCGCTGACGCCGCTACGGTGGGCAGGCCGTGCTCCCAACCCAGCATTTCCTCACCTTTTTGGTCACGGTCTCCGTCCTCATCCTCATCCCCGGCCCGAGCGTGCTCTTCGTCATCGGCCGGGGCGTATCGCTGGGACGCCGCGCCGCGCTCGCCACCGTGGTCGGCAACTCGTCCGGGCTCGCCGTCCAGCTCATCGCCGTCGGCCTCGGGATCGGCGCCATCGTCGCGCGCTCGGACGCCGTGTTCACCGCCCTGAAGCTGATCGGGGCCGGCTACCTGATCCTCCTCGGGCTGCGCAACATCCGCGATCGCAAGGCCCTCGGCGCCATCGTTTCCTCGCGGGCGCGACCCAAGCCGATGCGGCGGATCGTGCGCGAGGGCTTCGTGGTGGGGGCGACGAACCCGAAGGGCATCATCATCTTCACCGCGGTGCTGCCGCAGTTCGTCGAGCGCAGTCGCGGGGGCGTCCAGGGCCAGCTCCTCCTCCTCGGCGCCGTCTCCATCGCCATCGGCTTCTTCTCCGACGGCGCGTGGGCGATCGCCGCAGGCAGCGCTCGCGCCTGGCTCGGGCGCTCCCGTCGCCGGCTCGAGCAGCTCAGCGCCGCCGGCGGGCTCACCCTGATCGGCCTCGGCGCGGCCCTGGCGTTGACCGGGCGGCGCCCGTAGCGGAAAAAATGTCACCGCGCTGTCGAAACCGCCACCCTTGCGGCGTCGTAGAAGATGAGCCGCAGAACTCGGAGCGGCACATCCAACCAGGAGGCCCTGAATGCCCCAGTACATGCTCTCCATCTATGTCCCCAGCGAAGGCGGCCTGACCCCCGAGGAGCAGGTGGCCGAGGGCCCGAAGTGGTTCGAGTACACCGAGGGACTGCGCAGCGCCGGCGCCTTCGTGGCCGGGGACGCGCTCCACGATGTCTCGACCGCGACCACCGTCCGCGTCCGCGACGGTGAGACCCAGATCACCGACGGCCCCTTCGCCGAGACCAAGGAGTTCCTCGGCGGCTACTACGTGATCGACGTCCCCGATCTCGACGCGGCGCTGGCCCACGCCGCCAAGATCCCCTCGGTCGGGCGCGGCTCGGTCGAGGTTCGCCCCGTGGTGAACATGAGCGAGATGCCGGTGCCCGAGGACCAGGCGGCCGCAGCCCAGGCATGACAGCGCGCGGCGAGTGGCGGCCCGGGTCCCAGGACCCGGCCGCCACCGTCGAGCGGGCGTTCAGGGAGGAGCGCCCCGCCGTGCTGGCCACCCTCATCCGCCACGTCGGAGACTTCCAGCTCGCCGAGGACGCCGTCCAGGACGCGTTCGCGGCGGCGGTGGCGACGTGGCCGCGGGACGGCGTGCCGTCCAACCCAGGGGCGTGGATCACCGTCGCCGCGCGGCGGCGGGCCATCGACCGCCTGCGGCGCGACCGCTCCCTGGCCGACCGGACCGAGCGGCTCGCCGAGCTCGCGAGGATCGAGTCGGGCGAGCACGGCGGCGATGAGGATCAGGGCAGCGTCGGCGATGACCGGCTGCGGCTCATCTTCACCTGCTGTCACCCGGCGCTGGCGCTGCCCTCCCGGGTCGCGCTCACCCTCCGCACCCTGGGGGGCCTGAGCACGGCCGAGATCGCGCGCGCCTTCCTGGTCGGCGAGACGGCGATGGCTCAGCGCCTGGTGCGCGCCAAACGCAAGATCGCCGACGCCCACATCGCCTACCGGATCCCTCCCGACGAGGCGCTCCCCGACCGGCTGACCGGAGTCCTCAGCGTCGTGTACCTCATCTTCAACGAGGGCTACGCGGCCACCGGGGGCGACCGCCTGGTGCGCGGCGAGCTGTGCAGCGAGGCGATCCGCCTCGGCTTCCTCGTCAGCCGGCTCATGCCCGACGACGCCGAGGTCCTCGGGCTGCTCGCGCTGATGCTCCTCCACGACGCCCGCCGCGGCGCTCGCGTCGACGCGAGCGGTCGCTACGTGGCCCTCGACGAGCAGGATCGCTCGCGGTGGGACCAGGGGCGGATTCGGGCCGGGCTGCGGATGCTCGAGCGCGCGCTCGCCCTGCGCCAACCCGGGCCCCACCAGCTCCAGGCGGCGATCGCCGCCCTCCACGTCCAACACACCCGCCCGCAGGACACCGACTGGGAGCAGATCGCCGAGCTGTACACGATGCTCGCCCGGCTCGACCCCTCGCCGGTGATCGAGCTCAACCGTGCCGTGGCGGTGGCCTTCGCCCGCGGCCCGGAGGCCGGGCTCGAGCTCCTGCACCCCCTGCTCGGCGAACCGGCGCTCGAGCGCTACCAGCCGCTCCACGCCGCCCACGCCGAGCTCCTGCGGCGAAGCGGCGACCGCGCCGGTTCCGAGCACGCGTACTCC
>DASZMD010000337.1:0-8187 GCA_035551955.1 Solirubrobacteraceae bacterium
CAGTGCTGCGCTCGCGCGCGGGCTGAGCTCGCCGCCCCCTTCCCGAGCTCGTGCCGGTGGCTTGCCGTGTACTCCAAGAGCGACGAGATCGTCAAGTGGGAGTCGTGCCTCGACCCCGCGGCCGAAGCCATCGAGGTCGACACCACCCACATCGGGATGGGCTTCGACGCCAGCGTGTGGCGACGCCTGGCGCGGGCCGTGTAGCCGGTGAGCCACGTTCTTGTCGTGGGGGCCGGCGTGGTCGGGTTGGCTGCCGCGTTCGAGCTCACGCGCGCGGGACACCGCGTCACGGTGCTGAGCGCCGACGTGCCCGGGGCACGGCAGTCGGCGGGGCTGACTCGCATCTTTCGCCTCTCGCACCCCGACAGGTCCCTGACCGACGCTGCGGCCCGGTCGCTCGAGCTGTGGGGGGCGTGGGAGGGCCTGGCGGGAGGGCCGCTCCTCGATCGCGTCGGCCTCGTGCTCACCGGCGACGTGTCCGATCGCGAGGTCCACCTGCGCGCGCACGGAGGGCTGCGGCGACTCAGCGGCGCCTGCCATCCGCTCGCCGTCGCCCGAGACGAGTGGTGGTCCGAGACCACCGGCGCCGCCATCCACGCCGAAGCCACCGTTCGCTTCCTGCAGACGCGGCCGGATCGCGAGCTCGAGCTCGAGCTCGGTGAGGCGGCGCGCGTCGACCGGCGCGGGGTGAGCCTCGTCGGCGGCGGGCGGATCGAGGCCGAGCGGGTGGTGGTGTGCGCCGGCCCCGACACCTACCGCCTGCTGGGGCTGCCCGAGCCCGAGCGCATGCGCTCGGTGCGGATGTCCTTTGCCCTGCGCGAGCCCCTGTCCTCGCCGCCGCCGTGCTGGATCCACCGCGACGAGGAGCTGTGCGAGCCGTTCTATGCGGTCATGGACGGGCCTGACCACTACTCGGTCGGTCTCAGCCACGCGGCCCCCGCCCGGGTCTCCGAGGCCGAGCACGTCCGCGACGCACACCGGCGCCTGGTGGAGATCGTCCGCCGCGCGCTCCCGGGCCTGCGCCCGACCGTCGAACGGGTGATCGCGTGCGAGTTCCCCACTCGTGCCGGTCCCGTGCCGGCCGCCCTCGCCCACGACGGCTGGGACATGCCCGAACAGGCCGGGGTCCTGGGCCTCGCCGGCCCGAGCCTGTTCAAGTTCGCGCCGCTCCTGGGCAGGCTCGTGGCCGCGCGCGTGGGTGACGCCGCCGGCTGAGGTTCAGGTGATGACGCCGGCGGTGGCGGCGGCCGTGAGGGCGGCTATGTGCTCCTCGACGGTGGCCAGCCCGGCGCCCATCGTGTTGAAGCTGAGGTGGGAGGCACCCGCCTCGCGCCAGGCGGCCACGCGCCGGGCGACCTCCTCGGGACTCTCGGCCCCGACGTTCACGCGGCCCTCCATGCCGATGGCGGCCGGCTCCCGTCCCGCCTCACGCGCAGCCTCGTGGACGATCGCCGTCGCCTCCTCGAGCTCGGGCCCGGGCTGCATCGTCGGAAACCAGCCGTCGCCGATCCTCCCGGCGCGCCGCAACGCCACCTTGGCGCGAGCGCCGAACCACACCGGGATCGGACGCTGGATGGGCAGCGGCGCGACGCCCGCCCCCGTGACCTTGTGGTACTTGCCTTCGAAGGTCACGCTCTCCTCGGTCCACAGCCTGCGCATCAGCGCCACCTGCTCGGCGACCCGGGCGCCGCGGTTGGCGAAGTCCATCCCCAGCGCCTCGTACTCGACCTGGTTCCAGCCCAGGCCGACGCCGAGTCGGAAGGTGCCGCCGGTGAGGAGGTCGATCTCGGCGGCTTGCTTGGCCACGAGGACGGTCTGGCGCTGAGGGAGGATGAGGATCGAGGTGACGAGCTCGAGCGGGGTGAGGCCCGCGAGGTAGCCGAACAGCACCATCGGCTCGTGGAACGTCGTATGGACGTCGTAGGGACCGTCCCACCCGGTGTGGACGGCCGGGTCGGCGCCTACCACGTGATCGTAGGCGCCGATGTGCGCGTAGCCGAGCTCGGAGACCGCCGCGGCGTACTCGCGCACGGCGCCCCGGTCGCCACCGAGCTCGGTCTGGGGGAAGATGACGCCGATGCGCATGCCGTTCGCCTAGGCCTGCTGCGGGATCGGGAAAGCCCGCGCGAGCGTCTCGCCCGCGAGCCGGACGGGGTCGAGGTCCTGGGCGTCCCACATGTTGAAGACGAGCCCGTCGAGGCCGGCGTCGAGGTAGGCGCCCACCTCCTCGGCGACGGCGTCCGGGTCGCCGACCGTGGTCATGGCGAGGAAGCGCTCCTCGTCCATCCCGCGTGCCTGCGCGGTCGCTCGCCCCTTGGCTTGGGCCTCCTCAGGGTTGTCGGCGATGACCAGGGTCCCGAGGCGGGTCTTGGTGATGCTCGCGGGGTCGCGGCCAACCGCCTCGCAGTGGCGTTCGAGCACATCGAGCTTGTGGCGGATCGTCTCCAGGTCGCCGACCAGGTTGCAGGCGTCGGCGTACTGGGCCACGAGCCTGAGCGTGCGCCGCTCCCCGCCGCCGCCGACGAGGATGGGGATGCCCTCGGCGCGGATCGGCCGCGGGTAGTCGAGCGCCTCGTGGATGCGGTAGTAGCGACCGCTGAAGCTCGGGGCCTCCTCGGTGAACATCGCGCGGCAGATCTGCAGCGCCTCCTCGAGCCGGTCCAGGCGCTCTGCGAGGGGCGGGAACGGAAACCCGTAGCCGACGTGCTCCTCCTCGTTCCAGGCGGCGCCGATCCCGAGGATGGCGCGCCCGCTCGAGATCACGTCGAGCGTCGTGACCTCCTTGGCCAGGAGGGCGGGGTTGCGGTAGGTGACGCCGGTGACCATCGTCCCCAGGCTCACGCGCTCGGTGCGCGCCGCCAGGGCCCCGAGCAGGGTGTAGGCCTCGAGCATGGGATCGGTCCGCGGACCCACCCCGCGGATCTGGTAGAAGTGATCCATCACCCAGACCGAGTCGAAGCCCGACTCCTCGGCGGTCACGGCGATGTCGGCGACGCGGGAGAACAGGTCTCGGTCCCGCACTCCCGGATAGGTGAAGTTGGGGATCTGCAGTCCGAAGCGGGTGACGTCGTCCATCACGGTCCTCCCTTAGGTCGCTCGGTGATGCGGGCAAACGGGCGCGGAGCCCCGACGCTAGCAAGCCGGATCCCTCGGCCGGGGCCGAGGGTGCCTTGACAGCAAAAGATTTGCTAGCTAATCTTTTGCTACCAAATGAATTCGGTCGACGCAGCTATCCAGCCCGAGGCCTCGCGCATCGAGCCGCATGTCAAACGCGTCGCCATCGTGGTGATCATGGGCCTGATCATGTCGGTGCTCGACACCACGATCGTCAACGTCGCGCTCCACGATCTCTCCGGCGATCTGCATTCCTCGCTCGCGAGCATTCAATGGGTCATCACCGGCTATCTGCTTTCGCTCGCCGCGGTGATCCCGGTCACCGGATGGGCGGTTAGGCGCTTCAGCGCGCGCCGTCTCTACCTCGTCGCGCTCGTCGTCTTCACCGTCGGCTCCGGCTTGTGCGCGCTCGCCAGCACGAGCGGCGAGCTCATCGCCTTCCGCGTCCTCCAGGGCGTGGGCGGGGGCATGCTCACGCCGATCGGGCAGATGATCCTCGTCAAGGCCGCGGGTCCTCGCAACCTCCCCAAGGTGATGAGCTACATCGGCGTTCCGGTCGTGCTCGCACCCGTGCTCGGACCCACCCTCGGGGGTCTGCTCCTGCAGAGCATCGGGTGGCAGTGGATCTTCCTCATCAACGTGCCCGTCGGAGCCATCGCCCTCGCCCTCGCCCTGCGACTGCTGCCCCACGACAGCGCGGGGACAGCACAGGCGGGGCGCCTCGACGTGGTCGGGCTCGTGCTCGCCGCCGCCGGCACCGTGGGGATCACCTACGGCCTGTCCAAGAGCGAGTCGGCGGGGAGCCTGACGGCGTCTTCGGTGCTCGTCCCGGTGATCGGGGGTATCGTCCTCGTGGCGCTCTTCGTCCTTCACGCGCGTCGCGCCAAGCACCCGCTGCTCGACCTCAGCCTGTTCTCCAATCGCGCCTTCAGCGCGGCCTCAGTGGTGACCTTCTGCCTGGGAGCGGCGCTGTTCGGAGCGATGATCCTGATGCCGCTGTACTTCCAGGTGGTGCGCGGCGAGGACGCGCTGACCACGGGCCTGCTCCTGATCCCCCAGGGGATCGGCGGTGGCATCGGGATGGGCCTGTCCGGGCGGATGACCGAGCGGCTGGGCGGCGGGCGCACGTCGCTCATGGGCGGCATGATCCTCGTCCTCGCCACCGTTCCCTTCGTGCTCATCGGCGCCTCGACCCCGTTCGCGGTGATCGGCGCCGCCATGTTCGTGCGGGGGATCGGCATCGGGCTATCGATCATGCCCGCGATGACGGCCGCCTTCTCGGTCCTCTCGCGTGAGCAGGTCAACGACGCCAGCCCGCAGCTCACCGTCCTGCAACGGGTCGGCGGCTCACTGGGCACCGCCATCATCGCCGTCGTGCTCCAGGGGCACCTGAACCACGCCGCCCACACGCACGCCGCGCTCGCGGCCAGCTTCGCCCACACCTACTGGTGGGTGATGGCCGTGACCTTGATCGCCCTTCTTCCCAGCCTTATGCTCATGCGCATCGAGCGTCGCAAGGGCAAGGAAACCGCGGTGAGCCCCGTCCCCGCCGGCGCCCCGGCGCTGGAGGCTGCGTGAGCGTCGAGGCGGACAAGGATGCCGAGCGCCGGCCCGTCACCGAGAGCGTGCGTCAGGCCGCCATCCAGATGTTCGGCGCCGAGCGGCGCCTGCGCAGCCGCGACCACAGCCGGGCCGGTGAGCTCACCCACGCCCAGATCCGCGCCCTGGCCACGATCGGGCGCGAGCAGGAGATGACCGCGGGGCAGCTCGCGCGTTGCGCGGATCTCAACCCCGCCACCGTCACCGCCATGCTCGACCAGCTCGAGGCCCTCAAAGTCGTCGAGCGACACCGCAGCACCGAAGACCGGCGGGTGTGCAACGTCTCGCTCACCCCCGAGGGATGGGAGCTGCTCGACCGCAAGCGCGCCTACTGGAACTCGGTGTGGGAGGAGCGACTCGCGGGCTTCTCCGAGCGCGACCTCGAAGCCGCGGCCGCGGTCATCCAGGAGATCGCTGCCATCTACGACGACCTTTCCGCTCGGCTCGAGTCGGGGCCGCGCGCCGGCGGTCAGCCGCACTGAGCGCCGAGCCGACCGTGCCATGGCCGAGCGGCACGATCTCGAGTTCACCTACTCGCTGACCGACCGCGTGGTTCGCCTGAGCCTCGGAGAGCTCGCGGACTTCAGCGGAGCAAAGTACGACGGGGACTTCTCCCTTACCCTCGAGCAGGCCCAGCGCCGCAAGCACGACTACATCGCCGAGCAGATCGGCATCGAGCCGGGAGCTCGGGTGGTCGACCTCGGCTGCGGGTGGGGCGGCCTCTTGAACTACCTACGCAGCCGGGGAGCGGCGGCGCTCGGGATCACGCTTTCCTCGGCCCAGGCGGCGGCATGCCGGCGCCACGGGCTCGATGTGCACATCTACGACGCCCGGCGACTCACTCGCGAGAGCTTCGGCGCCTTCGAAGCTGCCGCCAGCCTCGGCGCCTTCGAGCATTTCTGCTCGCCCGAGGATTACGCGGGCGGGCGCCAGGAGGAGATCTACCGTGACTTCTTCGCCCGCGTCGCTCGCGTCCTTCCCAACGCGGGAAGGCTGTACCTCCAGACGATGGTGTTCGGGCGCAAGATGATCGCGCCGGCTGAGATCAGCACGAGCGCGCCGCGGGACTCCGACGGCTGGATCCTCGCCCTCCTGGGAGCTCAGTTTCCGGGCTCCTGGCTCCCTTCGGGGCGCGAGCAGGTGGTCCGCTGCGCTGAGCCCCACTTCCGCTTGGTGGCCGGCGAGAGCGGCCGTCTCGACTACATCGAGACGATCGCCCAATGGAACCGGCGGGTTGGCGCGCGCAGCCTGAAGAAGTCGCTCCTCAAGCTCGAGCTCCTGCCCAGGTGGCTGTCGAGCCCCCGGTTCCGGCTCGCCTTCACCTCCGGCGTGAGCGCCAACCGGGTGTGCTTCGAACGGGAGCTGCTCGACCATTGGCGGCTGGTGTTTGAGCGGGCGCCATGAAGGTTCGCTTCGCCATCGGCCCGGGCAGCAACGCCGGAGATCGCGGCGCCCTGATCGCCTTCGCCGACGCGCTCGAGGCCACCGGCTTCGACGGGGTGTGGCTCTCCGACATCCCCCTCGGGCCCGTGCTCGACCCCTTGCTCGCCTTGGCGCTGATCGCGGGACGTACGCGCCGGCTCAGGCTTGGCGCCAACGTCGTGCCGCTCGGACGCAACCCCTTCCTGCTCGCCAAGGAGCTCGCGCAGCCTGACCAGCTCTCGGGCGGACGCCTGCTTCTCAGCTTCGTGACCGGGCTCGGGCATCCGCGCGAGCGGGAGGCGCTCGGCCTCGAGGGCAGCCGGGGCGGCGCGCTCGAGCAGACGCTCGCCCGGATGCGGGACTGGTGGGGGCGCGAGGACGCCGCCCGTCCCATTCAGGACCCCTTGGAGGTGTGGCTCGGCGGCCGCGGCCCGAAGGCACTGGACCGGGTGGGCCGCGTCGCCGACGGCTGGCTGGGAGCGATGCTCACGCCATCGGAGTCCGCCCTCGCGCGCGAGCGCATCCAGGAGTCGGCGGCCCGGGCGGGGCGGGAGGTGGACCCCGAGCACTTCGGCATGAGCATCCCCTACGCGCGCTCGACGCCCGACGAAGCGTTGCTCAGCAGCCTGCGGGCGCGCCGCGCCGACGTCGACCCCCTCGCGCTCCTGCCCGTCGGCGTCTCGGCGCTTCGCGAACTCATCGCGGCGTACGTCGAGGCCGGGCTGTCGAAGTTCGTGGTGCGTCCGGCGGAGAGGATTGTGTCGTGGGAGGACGAGGCGGGCTGGCTGGGAGAGGCGATTCTGGGGATGCAGACCTGAGGACGGGCCGGCCGAGGTCCCGGCGCTCCAGGCCGCGCTTCATCGGCCATACGATCCCCGTGTGACCGAAGGCGATGACCTCTACGGCCTCCCGCTGGATCGCTTCGTCGCCGAGCGTGGCGAGCTGGCCAAGGCGCTCCGTAGATCGGGTGAGAAGGAGGAGGCGGCGCGGGTGGCGGGGCTGCGCAAGCCCTCGGTGGCCGCTTGGGTGGTCAACCAGCTCGTCCGGACCCAGCGCTCGGCGGTGGCGGCCCTGTTCGATGCCGGGGATGAGGCACAGCGGGTGCAATCGGACCTCTTGGCCGGCCATGGCGACGCCCGCGCGCTCCGGGAGGCGGCGCGGCGCGAGCGCGAGGCGGTCGCCCAGCTCGCCGAGGTGGCACGCGGGCTGCTGACCTCGGAGGGGCAGGAGCCGACCCAGGCGACGCTCGAACGGGTGTCGGAGACGTTGCGTGCCGCGGCGCTGGACGCGGAGGCAAGGGCGCAGGTGCAGGGCGGGCGCCTGGTCCGGGAGCTCCGGCAGGTCGGGTTCGGCGCCGGCGGCCTGGCCGAGGTCGCGCCCGCGGCGAGGCATGCGGCCCCGGATCGGAAGGCCGAGGCGCTCGAGGAAGCCGACCGGGCGGAGCGCGAACGGGCGGAGCGGCTCAAAGCCGCCCGCCAGGCCGAGGCCGCCGCGCGGCGCCAGGCGGAGCAGACCGCCCGCCACCTCCATGCCGCCGAGGAGCGGCGAGAGCGCGCCGCCGATGCGTTCCGCGAGGCCGACGACGCGCTCGCCGCCGCTCGCGAGCGCGCCGGGGAGGCGGCCCGCGAGCATCACCGGGCACAGGAGAGCCTCGGGAACGTCTAGTCCGGCGCTCGCATCGGCGGCGCGCCCGGCCGTGCGTTGCGCGCGTCTAGTCCAGGCCTTCGATGATCTCGTTGGCCTGCGACCACTGCTCGGGCGGGACGACGAGATAGATGTCCCCCCGTCCGAAGCGATCGGGCGGGTGGTCGGCGACGCAGCTCGCGTCCACACCCATCGCCCTGAGCTGATCGCGCCACGCCACCGCCGTCTTCTCGTCCTCGAGCGTGCTGACCGTTTCCCAGCCGTCGAGGCGCGGATCCCCGATCGAAATCGCCGGCTCCTTGGCGCGGCCTCTGAAGAAACGCGGGATCGCCACGGGGCAAGCGTACGCGCCGGCGTACGTCAGCGCGCCCGGCAGGATTTGAACCTGCGACCTTCCGCTCCGGAGGA
>DASZMD010000338.1:0-3154 GCA_035551955.1 Solirubrobacteraceae bacterium
CCGCCGTGGGCCTCGGTACCTAAACCTAGCTCACGGCAGCGGAAGCGCTCCCGCGGCCACGCTCACGGTGACCAGGGCCGCGCTCCAGCGCGGCACCCTGACCTCGTATCCATTGCGGCCGGCCACGATCCTCTCGGTGGCGGCCCGTCCGCGCCAGCGGTCGTCGGGCCCGAGGCGCTGACCGTCGAGGGTCATCCCCGAGGTCGCCGCGGCCGAGGGTGCGAGCAGGCGCTCGACGCTCGCGGCCCCGGTACTCGGCAGCCCCAGGCCGGCGGTTACCGCGTGCCTGCCCTTGTTGATGAGGAGGACATGCAGGAGCCCGCCCCGCACTCGCACCGCCCACACCTTCAGGTGCGCCGAGCGCTTGGCGCGGAGATCCACGCGTACGAGGTGCGGGTCGGCCCCGAGCGTGCGCGTGAACAGGGTGAGCCCGTAGAGCAGCGGTCGCGCCACCAGGCCACGCCGGGTCAGCGAGAAGGCGGCGTTGATGGCGAAGGCGCGAACGTGCACGTTGACCCCGTCGACATGGGCGCGCACGAGCTCGAACAGTGCGTCGGGGGCCCACAAGGCGGTCGAGAAGGTGTTGCTGACGCCGGCGACCCCCCCACAGGTCACCGAATTGAGCTCGGTGAGACGGAAGGGCAGCCCGGCGTGATGCGAGACCCTGATCGCCGGCCGCAGTGACCTGGCCATGCCCGCGGTGGCCTTCTCACTGAGGATCTTGGGGATGGTGGGATAGAGCCGGCCGCCGGGACGCGCGCATGCGGAGTACGGGTACATGTGGGCGCTGATCATCCGCAGCCGGGGGTGCGGAGATCGCAGCAGGCGCTTGATCCAACCGAGATCGCGGGTCGGGTAGGCGATCACGGGCGCGACCAGCGGCGCGTGCGGCGCGTACCTGGCGAGCGCGCGCGCGTAGGAGAGGTAGAGGTGGACGTAGGTCCTCGCCGCCAGGGAGTGAGGAAACAGCCTGATCTCGAGCTCGCTCATGATCGGCGAGAAAATGGGGAGGAAGTTCCGGGGGTTGTAGAGATCGGGCTCGTTGCCGATCTCGTAGCCCAGGATGCTCCCCCGCGGGAGCTGCATCTCCGCCGCTCGCGCCCATTGGGCGGCGTTCCTGGGCAGGTCGGTGACGAGGTTGAGGTCCAGCAGCGTGCGTGCGTCGACATGGGCGATGAGCACCCTCGCCTGACGGAACCAGCGCGGGGTGAGCTCGAACAGCCCCTTGGGCAGGCGCGCCACGTTGACGTCGAACAGCGCATGGTCGGTCGAGTCGCCGCCGATCCGCACCACCAGCGGCCCGTCGCCCGGCACCCGTTCGAGGGTGAGGATGCGCGCAAAGCGCGCCATGTGGTGCTCGAAGAGCGGCAGCGCCCAGTACTCGGTCGAGAATCCGAGGAAGGACGCGGGCACGCCCAGCATCGATGCGTTCCCCGTGATCGTGACCGTGGCGTGGGCGCGTGCCGCCGCGTGCCGGGCGCCTGTTCCGCGTGCGGCATGCGAGCTCTGGTTGACCGCGAGCGCGGTGGCCACCGCCCCCACGGCGAGCGCGATCACGCCGATCAGCCACACGCGCCCGGGCACGCGGGCCAGGCCGAGCCAAGCCGCTCGGCGGCCCGCGACCTCGCCGGCTCGGGGGACGTTGCGGTCGTTCACGTGGCGCTTCCTTGCCTGGACGAATAGGGCAGGCGCCCGCGGTCTCCAGGGCGGCGCCGGGGCCCCGCGCCAGTGAGCTAGTCGTTCTCGACGGCGCGCCGGAGGAGGTCGCGAAGTAGCCGCTGATCGGCTACCGAGAGGCGGGATATGGCTTCCGGCGGCGAGGCCATGTGCGCGCGGAAGCGGGCGGCGAGCTCGGTTCCTGCCGGTGTCAGCACGACATGCTTGACGCGGCGATCCTGAGCGTAGGGGCGGCGGGTGACGAGCCCGCGAGCCTCGAGGCGATCGACGATCCCCGTGACGTTCGAGTTGTCACAACCCAGCAGCTTGGCGAGCTCGTGCATCGGCGAGGCCGCTCCCGGTTCCATCCGGAGCAGGGCGCCGGCCTGGGCGGGATGGAGCTCGAGCTCGGCGGCGGTGGCCAGGAAGCGGCGCTGCGCGCCGATCATCACCTGGCGCAGGATAGCCCACGCCTCGTCGCCCGGTGACACTTCCCTCTCGCGGGCCGCGGCCATGATAACGGCCATGTTACCTGAGTTAATCAATAGTTGACAACCTCAAGTTTCTCGCTAGGGTGACCGAGGTGACCGGAGCAAGCGCAGCGATCGAGGTCGAGCAGCTGGTCCGCGAGTTCCGCAAGGGGCCGCGCGCCGTCGACGGGATCGACCTCGCCGTCTCCCCCGGCGAGATCTATGGCTTCCTCGGCCCCAACGGCGCCGGCAAGTCGACCACTGTGCTCATGCTCACCACCCTGCTGCCGCCGACCAGCGGCCGGGCCACCGTCGGCGGCTACGACATCGTGCGCCAGGGGGCCCAGGTGCGCTCGACGATCGGGGCGGCGCTCCAGGAAGCGGCGCTCGACCCCATCCTCACGGGCCGCGAGCACC
Source organism: Solirubrobacteraceae bacterium (assembly GCA_035551955.1). Lineage (GTDB taxonomy): Bacteria > Actinomycetota > Thermoleophilia > Solirubrobacterales > Solirubrobacteraceae > Palsa-465. Next base: position 2,544 of record DASZMD010000338.1, read on the forward strand.
TGCTCCTGCAGGCCACCCTCCAGGGGATGGTCAAGGCGGAGAGGACGAGCCGTGCCGACGCACTGCTGGTACGGGTCGGGCTCTCCGAGGCCGCGGATCGCCGGGTGGGCGGGTACTCGGGCGGGATGAAGCGCCGCCTCGACCTCGCCCTCGCCCTCGTCCACGGGCCGCGGATCCTCTTCCTCGACGAGCCCACCACCGGCCTTGACCCGCAGAGCCGGGCCGCGCTGTGGGAGGAGGTCGCTCGCCTCGCCCACGACGAGGGGATGACCGTCTTCCTCACCACCCAGTACCTGGAGGAGGCCGACGTCCTCGCCGACCGCGTGGGCATCATCGACCACGGCAAGATCGTCGCCGAGGGCACGCCGTCCCAGCTCAAGGCCGAGATCGGGAGCCCGAGCGTCGAGGTCTCGCCCGTCGAGGTGGGCGCCGACGAGCGGCTCGCCGAGCTCCTCTCCCGCTTCGGGGCGCCGGCCCGCAACGGCCGGGGCAGCGTGACCGTCCAGCTCCCGGGCGGCGAGGCCCAGCTCGCCGAGATCGTCCGCGCTCTCGACCAGGCCGATCTGCGGGTCGCGTCCCTGCAGCTGCATCAGCCTTCGCTCGACGACGTC
>DASZMD010000339.1:0-1859 GCA_035551955.1 Solirubrobacteraceae bacterium
GGGAAAGCCTTCCTTGACCGCCTGGACCATGCCGCCGAGCCGGTCGATCTTGTGGAAGTAGTCGTAGGCGAGCTCCTCCATGCGATCGGTGAGCGCCTCGACGAAGTACGCCCCGCCCAGCGGGTCGATGGTGTTGGCCGCCCCCGTCTCGTGGGCGATGATCTGCTGGGTACGCAGGGCGATCCGCACCGCCTCCTCGGTGGGGAGGGCGAGCGCCTCGTCGTAGGAGTTGGTGTGGAGCGACTGGGTGCCACCGAGGACGCCGGCGAGCGCCTCGATGGCGGTGCGCACGACATTGTTGAGGGGCTGCTGGGCGGTCAGCGAGACCCCGGCCGTCTGGGTGTGGAAGCGCATCATCCACGACTTGCGGTTCTTGGCCCCGAAGGTGTCTCGGAGCTCCCGCGCCCAGATCCGCCGCGCCGCGCGGTACTTGGCGATCTCCTCGAAGAAGTCGATCTGGGCGTTGAAGAAGAACGACAGCCGGGGGGCGAAGTCGTCGACGTCGAGGCCGCGCGCCACCGCGTGCTCGACGTAGGTGAGACCGTCCTTGAGCGTGAAGGCGAGCTCCTGGGCGGCGGTCGAGCCCGCCTCGCGGATGTGGTAGCCCGAGATCGAGATCGGGTGCCAGCGCGGCATCTCGTGCGAGCACCACTCCACCATGTCGGTGAGCAGCCGCATCGCCGGGTCGATCGGGAAGCACCACTCCTTCTGGGCGATGTACTCCTTGAGGATGTCGGTCTGGATCGTCCCGCCCAGGCGGTTCCAGGGGACGCCCTGGCGCTCGGCCACCACCACGTAGAAGGCGAGCATGATCGCGGCCGGCGCGTTGATGGTCATCGACACGGTCACGTCGCCCAGGGGGATTCCGCGGAACAGGGTCTCCATGTCGACGACGGTGTCGATCGCCACCCCCTCCCGGCCCACCTCGCCCAGCGAGCGCGGGTGGTCGGAGTCGTGGCCCATCAGCGAGGGCATGTCGAACGCCGTCGAGAGACCCGTCTGTCCGTGCTCGAGCAGATAGCGGAAGCGCTCGTTGGTCTCGTGCGCGGTGCCAAAGCCGGCGAACTGGCGCATCGTCCACAGCTGCCCGCGGTACATCGACGGGTAGATGCCGCGGGTGAAGGGGAACTGCCCGGGGAGCGCGATCGAGGCGTCGGCGTCGTCGGGCAGGTCGCGCTCGGTGTACAGGGGCCGGATCGGCTCGCCCGAGAGCGTGGTGAACGGCGCCGAGCGCTCGGGGAGGCGTCCGTAGGCCTCGCGCCATTCGGCCTCGGAGGTGGGGACTCCCGCGGGATAGCCGGTGCTCGTCATTGTCTCGACAAGACTACGGTCACCGCCGACGGGATCCAAATCTCACGGCAGCAGCCGCTGCGGCGCCCGCCGCTCCCACGCGTGGGCGAGCAGGCCGGAGAGCAAACGGGCGTCGGCCCGCGCCAGGGTGACGTGCACGGCGGCCAGCCGCTTGCCCCACCACCCGACGGCGGTGCGGATGCCGTCGGGGTCGACCATCACGTTCATGTGCTCGTCGTCCCACAGCGTGGCGAAAGATCTTCCCGCCCACCCGGAACGACGGCCGGCCGTGATGGTGCTCCTCCGTCGCCTCGGGGACGGCGAGGGCAAGGGCTCGGGCCTGGTCGGCGGAGACCACGCGCTCAGGCGACGGTGGGAGCGATGGTTTGCGGGTTCGGCTCGGCCCCGGGCGCGAGCGACCGGCGCTCGCGCACCATCATCGGCATCCCGTTCCCGGGGCTCAGGGTCGGGAGCTTCTCGAGCCGGAGCACGTAGCCGGCCCGGAGCTCGAGCCGGAAGCGCTGGAGCACGGCGGTGGCCACGGCCTCGACCATGAGCTGGCCGAAGCG
>DASZMD010000340.1:0-2273 GCA_035551955.1 Solirubrobacteraceae bacterium
GCTGCTCATGAACCTGTGCAAGGAGGTCATCGATCACGAGCGGATCGAGACCTCCGAGACCAAGGCCAAGGCCGTCAAGCCCGAGGTCGAGAAGCTGATCACGCTGGCCAAGCGCGGTGACCTCCACGCCCGCCGCCAGGCACTGTCCACCCTCGGACAGGACAAGTTCGTCGTCCACAAGCTGTTCGAGGAGATCGCGCCGCGCTACGTGGCGAGGTCGGGCGGCTACACCCGGATCCTCAAGCTGGGCCCGCGCCGCTCGGACTCGACCGAGATGGTGCTGCTCGAGCTCGTGTAGGGCCCGGCGGCCTTGGCCGTCTCCAAGCTCGTTCTCGAATACGACGGCGCCGGGTTCGCGGGCTGGGCCCGTCAGCCCGATGAGCGCACCGTCCAAGGCGAGCTCGAGCGCGCGCTCTCGGTCGTGCTCCGGCGCGAGTCGGTGCCGGCGACCGCCGCCGGTCGCACCGACCGCGGTGTCCATGCCTGGGGCCAGGTGGCGAGCTACGGCGGCGAACCCGCCTCGGTCCTCAGCCTCAACGCGCTCCTCCCCGACGACGTCGCCGTGCTCTCGTGCGAGCCGGCCCCCGAGGGGTTCGACGCCCGCCGCGACGCGCGCAGCCGGACCTATTGCTACCGGGTGCTCGCCCGCCGGTGGCCGAGCGCCCTCGAGCGCGGCCGCGCCCTGTTCTGGCCCCAATCGGTCGACCTCGAGGCGCTCGAGGCGTGCGCCGAGGAGCTCCGCGGCACCCATGACTTCACCGCCTTCACTCCGACCGAGACCTACCACGTCCGCTTCGAGCGAGACGTGATCGCCGCCTCATGGCGCGCCCACGGCGAGATCCTCGAGTTCTGGATCGAGGCCGACGCCTTCATGCGCCAGATGAACCGCGCGCTCGTCGGGACGATGCTCGAGGTCGCGGGCGGCCGGCGCACGGTAACCGACTTCGCGGCCTTGCTCGAAGGCCGCCCGCGGGCGCAGGCCGGGCCGACGGCGCCGCCGCACGGGCTGTATCTGGCGCGGGTGCGCTACCTCGACGTGCACCGGCCGTGACCGGCGCCCCGCTGCGCGGGCACTTCGCCGGGAAGCGAGCGCCCGCAGCGCGGGCACATGAGGACGCGGCGGCCCCGCAGGACCGCTCCACAGAAACAGGCGACGAGCATGGGTATGGATTCCTATCTAAGGCGACCGAGCCGCCACACAAATGCGGGATCCGCTCGGCTAGCGCGGCGCGGGGGTGTGGGGTAGGACGACCTCGGCGGCTTGCTCCGGCGTCACGTCGGGGTAGAGCGTCCTGATCGTCGCGACTGCGACGGCGCCGCCGATCAGTTGGGCGAGGATGAAGACCGGGGCGGAGGCCGGGGCGATCCCGGCGAAGGTGTTGGAGAACATCCGTCCCACGGTGATCGCCGGGTTGGCGAAGCTGGTGGAGCTGGTGAAGAAGTAGGCGGCGCCGATGTATGCGCCGACGGCGGCGGGCGCGGTGGCGCCTCGTCTCGTGCGTGCCAGGGAGAAGATGACGAGGAGCAGCCCGAGGGTCGCGATGATCTCGGAGAGGAAGTGCGCTCCGGTGCCACGGTGCTTGGTGGAGATGGTGAGAAGCGACTCGGCGAACATGCCGTTGGCGGCGAGCGCGCCGATGATGCAGCCGGCGATCTGCGCGGGGATGTAGGCGAGCGCCTGGCGCCAGCGAAGCCCGCCGAAGGCGGCGTCGACGAGCGACACGACAGGGTTGAAGTGCGCGCCGGAGACGGGGCCGAACATGAGGATGATCGCGAACAGCCCGGCGCCGGTGGCGGCGGCGTTCTCGAACAGCTCGAGCCCGACGTCGCCGGGTGAGAGCTGCTGCGCGGCGATCCCCGAGCCGATCACGGTCGCGGCGAGGAACGCCGAGCCGAGCAGCTCGGCCAGTAGGCGTCGGGAGAGCTCTCGGCGCATGCCAGTGGATGGCAGTCTACGCATTGACAGATGTCGGTTCAATCGATATATGTATATCGATGCCTGTCGATCTGGAACTGACGCCGAAGACCAAACGCCCGCCCGGCCAGCCCTGCTGCGAGCCGGTCGTCTATCCCGACGTCGAACGCGATCACGCCGTGCGCATGGCGCAGGTCGCCAAAGCCCTCGGCGACCCCGTCCGCCTCCAGCTCGTCGACGTCCTCCGCAAGCACGCCGGCAAGGTATGCGTGTGCGAGCTCGTGCCGCTCTTCGACCTCTCCCAGCCCACCGTCTCGCACCATCTCAAGGTCCTTCGCCAGGCCGGCATCGTCGGCTC
>DASZMD010000341.1:0-6127 GCA_035551955.1 Solirubrobacteraceae bacterium
TGGAGCTACCGCCGGTCGCGCCGCACGAGTCTGAGGCGGCGGCCGGCGTCGTCGGGCGCATCGCAGCCAACATCCAGCGCGCCGTCCATGTGCGCGAGGACATCCTCGGGCACCTGCTCGTCACCCTCATGGCCCAGGGCCATGCCCTGATCGAGGACTACCCGGGGGTGGGGAAGACGGCGCTGGCCCGCTCCCTGGCCCGTTCGATCGACTGCCAGTTCGCGCGGGTGCAGTGCACCTCCGATCTCCTGCCCGCCGACGTCGTCGGCGTCAACGTCTACAACCAACGCGAGCAGCGCTTCGAGTTCCGCCCCGGCCCCGTGTTCGCCAACGTGGTCCTGGTGGACGAGATCAACCGCGCCTCCCCCAAGACGCAGTCCGGCCTGCTCGAGTGCATGCAGGAAAGGCGCGTCACCGTAGACGTCCACACCCACGAGCTGGCACGGCCCTTCCTCGTCCTCGCCACCCAGAACCCGATCGAGTACGAGGGGACCTACCCGCTCCCCGAGGCTCAGGTCGACCGCTTCATGGTGCGCGTGTCGCTCGGCTATCCCGATTCGCAAGCTGAGGTCGAGATGCTCGCCGACCACGAGGCGGGGGACCGGGTGCTCACCCTCGAGCCCGTGGTGACGGCCGCCGAGGTCCTCTTCGCCCAGGAGGCGAGCACGCGCGTGCGCGCCACCAAGCCCCTGCGCGACTACGTCGTGCGGCTGCTCTGGCACACCCGCGACGACCCCCGCGTCGACCTCGGGGCAAGCCCCCGCGCCGGCCTCATGCTCCTGCGCGCGGCCAAGGCACGGGCGATGATGCGCGGGGGCGATCACGCCCTGCCCGACGATGTGCAGGCGCTCGCCGCCCCCGTGCTCGCCCACCGCCTCGTCCTCGCCCCCGAGGCGGCGGGCGTGAGCGCCGAGGACGTCATCGCCGACGCGGTCGCGGCGGTGGCGGCCAGGTAGCACGGGTGGCTGTTTGGTCCCGGACGATGTGCGCCCCCGCCCCATGAGTCGCGCCCGGGGCATCGTCGCCGGCGGGGTCGGGCTCATCGTCGTGGCCCGGCTGTTCGACGCCGCGCCCCTGTACGTGCCCGGGGTCGCATTTCTCCTGATCGGGATCCTCGCGCCGGCGTGGACGCGGCTCGCCGCCCGCGGGGCGACGGTGGAGCGCCGCCTCGGCGTCAGGCGCGTCATCGAGGACCAGGAGTTCGAGTTCGCGATCGTTCTGCGCTCCGGACGCACCCGGGCGTTCTCGGGCGCGGTGCTCGAGCCGCTGGCGGGCGAGCCCATTCCCATCGCTTCGCGCCGGCGCACGAGCACCCGTGTGGTGTCGACGAGCTTCCCGCGGCGGGGGCTCAGGCGCTTCGAGCCCCCCGCGCTGCTCGTCCGCGACCCCTTCGACCTCTCACAGCGGGTGTGCCCCGGCCGCGGGCCGATCGACGAGCTCCTCGTGCTCCCGCGCACCGAGCCGATCCGGGTCGCCGGCGGGGGCTCGGCCGCCGTCACCGTGGCCCCGAGCCCGCAGCTCGTGGCCCGCGCCCCCCGGGCCGCCCTGGCCGAGGTGGACATCGACGGCCTGCGCCCCTACCGCGAGGGGACGTCGGCCTCCCGCATCCACTGGGCGGCGCTGGCGCGCGGCGCCGGGCTGCTCGAGCGGCGGCTGCGGGCCGAGAGCGACTCCCGTCCCCTGGTCGTGCTCGACGCGCGGGGGGCGGAGCGGGCCGAGGACCTCGACGCCGCCGTACGCGCCGCCGCCTCGATCGCCCTCGAGCTCGCGCGCGGTGGGGGCTGCGCGCTCCTGCTTCCCGGCGAGCGACGGACCAGTCCCCTCGACGGCGGGTTCGGCCCGTGGTCGGCGGCCCACGCGCGGCTGGCGATGATCGAGCGGAGTCCCGGCACACCCCCTCCCTTCCTCGCCGGCGTCGGCGTCCGTCGCGGGCCGACGTTCTACGTCGCCGCGCGTCGGCTGCACCGCCTGCCCGCGGCAGCCGACGGCGTCGCCCGGGGGGCTCGCGTGCTCGTGGTGCCCGGCCGCCTCCCGGGTCGGAGCGCGAGCTTCGAGGTCGCCGGGTGCAGCGGCTATGAGCTCCAGTCCCGGCAGGGCGCGCCGAAGTCGGCGGCGGCGCGAGCGGCGGCGATCGCCGGGGCGCGGGGGGCCTGAGAGCGACGTGAGCGCGCTCGCCCCGCCCCGCCGCGTGCCCGTCGAGTCGCTCCGGCGCTCGGCGCGCATCAGGCTCGACGCGCCCGCGGCCCGGCCGGGCGTCCGCCTTCTCACCTTCTCGGCGCTCGCGCTCTACGGCGCGCTGCGCTGGGCGACCCTGGTCTCGCCCGCCGCCACCGGGCGGATGCTCCTCCTCCTCGCCCTCGCGGCGGGGACCGGCGGGCTCCTCGGCGGGCGCGCGCAGCTCGGTCGCCGGCGCCGACTGCTCGCGGCCGCGGCGGTGCTCGTCCCGCTGGTGGCGGTGTTCCCGGTCTGCGGCGTGCCCCTGACCATGGTCACCCATCTGCGGGTGGCCGCCGTCGCGCACGGGATCGGCCAGGGGCTGACGGCGCTGCCGCGGGTGATCGTGCCCTACGCGGGGGTCAACAGCTGGGCGCGGACGCTGATCCTCCTGGGCGGCGGCATGCTCCTGCTCGATGCCGGCGTTCTCCTCGCCTTCGTGCCCCAGGCCCTCGGCGACGCGAGACGCGCCGCCGCGGCGCTGCCCCTGATCGCGCTCGCCATCGTCCCCTCGGCGCTCGAGGTTCCGCGCGTGTCCTACCTCCAGGGGCTGCTGCTCTTCGTGCTCGTGGCCGCCTTCGTGTGGGGCGAGCGACTCGGCCGCCGCGAGGTCCTGCCCGCGCTGGCCGTGGCCGGGGTGGCCGGTCTCGCCGGGATCGTCCTCGCCCCCGGACTCGACACCCACCGCCCGCTCTTCAACTATCAGTCCTTCGCCAACAACTTCGGTCCCTCGGGCACCGAGACCTTCGACTGGTTCCAGGGCTACGGTCCCTATTACTGGCCGACGTCGGGAACCCAGGTGCTGAGCGTCAAGGCCGCCCACCCGGAGTTCTGGAAGACCGAGAACCTCGACAGCTTCGACGGCACGGGGTGGACTCAGGCGGCCGCCAACGCGGGATCGTCGGGCAACGCGCCGCCCGCGCTCCCGGCTCCCTCACCGGCCGCACTGGCGACGTGGACGCAGTCCCTGAAGGTGACGATCGGCGTCATGTACACGACCGAGATCGTCGCCGGGGGAACGGCGCAGCAGCCCGAGAACGTCCGCGGCGGCGTGTCCCCGGGGCCGAGTCCTGGCACCTGGACCGCGAACGAGCAGCTCGGGCCCGGCGACGCGTACGTGGTCAAGGTCTACACCCCCAACCCCACGCCCGCCGAGCTCGCCGCCGCGGGGAACGCCTATCCGGCCACCCTCTCCTACTACCGGGGGATGTTCGTCCCGGTGATCGGCGGCGGGGTGCCCGGCACCGTCGTCTTCCCCGCCTTCGGCTCGCCCGCCTCGCCCGCCGACGCCGGCTACGTCGACTCGACGCTGGCCGCCTCGCCCTACGCCCCCGCCTACCGCCTGGCCCGCCGCCTGGCGGCGGGAGTGAGGACGCCCTACGCCTACGTCGAGCGCGTCTTGCGCTACCTCAAGCGCGGCTACCGCTACGACACCAACGCCCCGCGCACGCCCTACCCGATCGAGACGTTCCTGTTCGACGCCAAGTACGGGTACTGCCAGCAGTTCGCCGGTGCCATGGCGCTGCTCCTGCGCATGGGAGGCATCCCGGCGCGGGTCCCCGTCGGCTTCACCCCGGGGAGCTACAGCTCCTCGACGGGCGAATGGTCGGTCACCGACTTCGAAGCCCACGCCTGGGTGGAGGCATGGTTCCCGCGCTACGGGTGGGTCGCCTTCAATCCCACGCCGTCGGCCACCGCCAAGTCGAGCCTCGGCGCAGCCCCGGCCGCCTCCCGGCTACGCCCGCCGGCCATCCCGGCCAAGGCTCGCGGCGGCGCCACCGACCCGACCCGGGCGCCGCGCCGCCGCGCCGCGGCGACGCTTTCGCTCGCCGCCGTGGTGGCGATCATCGTGGGGGTACTCGCCCTCGGGGGCGCCGGGCTCGGGTGGCGGATGCGCAGGCGCACGCGGGAGGCACCGACGAGCGACGAGCTCCTCGCCGAGCTCGAACGGGCGCTCCGGCGCACGAGCTTCACCCTCACCCCGGCGACCACGCTCGCCGAGCTCGAGCACCGCTTCCGGCGCTCGGCCGAGGCGGCGGAGTACGTGCGCGCGGTCGGCCGGGCCCGCTACGCCGACCTCGACGAGGCACCCACCACCGCCCAGCGCCGCGCCTTGCGGGCGCAGCTGGCGCTGGGGCGGGGGACGATCGGCCGCCTGCGGGCACTGTGGGCGCTGCCGCCGCGCCTGTGACTTAAAATGGAGGTCAATGGACGACGTCTACGACCTGTTCCGCCGGGGCACCGCCCTGCTCGAGGAGGGCCACCACCATCAGGCCACCGTGCCGCTCGGCCGCGCCCGCGATCTGGCCCCTGACAAGACATCGATCCGCGAGGCCCTGGGGCGCGCGTTGTTCCACGCCCAGCGCTACGAGGAGGCGGCCGCGGAGTTCGCCGCGGTGATCGAACGGGCCCCCACCAACGACTTCGCCCTCTTCTGCCTGGGCCGGTCGCTGCAGCTCCTCGGCCGCCACGCCGAGGCGCGCAAGCCGCTCGCCCTCGCCGCCTGCCTGCAGCCCGAGCGACGCGACTACAGCCTGTACCGCGACCGGGCCCGCGCCGCTGCCGCGCGCTCGTAGTTCGCCCCGGGCGACGCGCCCTGCACTGGGTGCAGTTGGGTCAGACCGGTGCTACATTTGGCCGACAGCTTTCGCGCCGGAGATCATTCCGGCGGACGTACCGAAAGTGGGCGTTCGCCCGCTTTTTTTTATGACAGAGGTGAGGCAGCAAGTGACGACGATCCAGAACGACATCGAGGCCAGGCTCGCTCAGACCGAGCCCGAGGTCGAGGTGCTGCTCGCGGAGGTCGTCTCCGGCTCCACCTTGCGCCTGTTCATCGACCACCGGGAGGGCGTCACCCTCGCGCTGTGCGAGCGCGTCTCCAGGTGCCTCAACGATTACCGTGACCGTTACACGCTCGAGGTCTCCTCGCCGGGGGAGGACCGCCCGCTGAGCCGGCCGGCTCATTTCCGTCGCTTCCTCGGTCGTCGCGCTCGCGTCCGCCTGCGCGACGCCATCGGAGGACACCGCAGCGTGACCGGTGAGCTCGTTGGAGCGTCGGACCGGGATGTGGCGATCGCCGCCGAGGCCGGCGTCGTGACCGTTCCCTACGAGCAAATCTATCGCTCCAACCTCGTCCCGGGAGAGTAAGCCCATGTCCAAGGAAATCCTGGAAGCAGTGAGGGGCCTTGCCGCCGAGAAGAACATCTCGAGCGAGAAGCTGATGGAGGCGCTCGAAGACGCCCTCCTCTCGGCCTACAAGAAGACTCCCGGCTCGGCGCCCTATGCCAAGGTCGAGATGGACCGCGAGACGGGCGATTTCATCGTCTGGGAGCTGAAGATCCCGCCGGAGCTCGAGGAGCAGCTCCTCGTCGAGTCCGCCACCGACGGCGAGCCCACCGTCGACCCCGAGACGGGGGAGATGCGCGATCCACCGGAGCCGGAGATCGACCTCGAGAAGCTCAAGGAGTACGAGGACCAGATCGAGACCGAGGACGTCACCCCCCACGACTTCGGCCGCATCGCCGCCCAGACGGCCAAGCAGGTGATCCTCCAGCGGATCCGCGAGGCCGAGCGCGACATGATGTTCGAGGAGTACCGCGACCGCGTCGGCGAGCTCATCACCGGAATCGTCCAGCAGTCGGACTCGCGCTACACGCTCGTGCAGCTGCGCGAACGTGTCGAGGCCCTGCTCCCCAAGTCCGAGCAGGTCGACGGTGAGCGCTACGACCATTCACAGCGGATCAAGGCGGTGATCAAGGACGTCTCGGCCTCCACCAAGGGCCCGAGCATCATCGTCTCCCGCCGCGATCCTGAGCTCATCAAGTCGCTCTTCGAGCTCGAGGTGCCCGAGGTGGCCGACGGCCTGGTCGAGATCACCGGCGTGGCCCGTGAGCCCGGGTACCGCTCGAAGATA
>DASZMD010000342.1:0-13351 GCA_035551955.1 Solirubrobacteraceae bacterium
GGCGAGCATGAGCGAGCGCCGGCTCCCGCTCTGGGTGGCGCGAACGGTGAGCCACAGGGCGGCGACGACGAAGAACATCATCAGCGAGTCCATCGTGTCGCTGCGCGAGGTGAGCACGGACACGGGCAGGACGGCGAGCGAGAGCGCGGCGGCCAGGGCGGGGCCACGCCCGACGGCGCGGCGGACGGCGTCGTAGAGGAGGGGGACGGCGAGGGTGCCCCCCACGGCCTCGGGGAGCTTGAGGGCGAACAGGCTCCAGCCGAAGACCTTGACCGAGGCCACCTGGAGCCAGAGGTCGAGGGGCGGCTTGTCGACGGAGAGCAGGGCGCCCGGGTCGAAGGCGCCGAAGAGGAAGTTGTGCCAGGACAGACCCATGCTGTGGACCGAGGCGTCGTAGAAGGGGTTCCCGACCACGTCCTCGAGCTCGGCCAGGCGCAGCGCGGCGGCGATCGCGGTGATCGCGCAGATGTCCCAGGGGAGCGCGGGGACGACTCGGGCGACGAACTCGCGCGCCCAGGCAGCCAGGTACCAGCGCGGCTGCGGGAGCGCGAGGCTGTCGGCCTGGTTATGCGCGCTCGCCGCGTTCATCGTCCATCAGCGCCCGCTGGCGTCGACGGACCGCCCCCGCCGGCGACGCGTCACGGCGCCGACGGCAAAGCTGATCAGGCATACGAGCACGACGATCCCGACGATGATGGCCACGATCCCGAGCCCGGCCGCGAGGACGAGGACGAGCACGGCGACGATCGCGCCGAGGCCGATGTCGACGACGAGGCGGCCCCGGTTGTTCATAGCGGGAGGCGGCGGAACACGGGCCGCGGCAGGTGGCGCAGGACGGCGAAGAGGGGGCGCAGGGCCCGCGGGACCCAGATCGTGTGGGCGCGGCCGGCGAGGGCGGCGACCGTCGCCTCGGCGACGGCCTCGGGCGTGGTGGCCAGGGGGGCGCGCGGCAGTCCCTCGGTCATCCGAGTGGTCACGAACCCGGGCCGGACGACGAGCACGCGGGCGCCGCTCCCCGCTGTGGCGTCGGCCAATCCCTGGGCGAGGGCGTCGAGGCCGGCCTTGGCGGCGCCGTACACCGCATTGCTGCTGCGCACGCGCTCGCCCGCGACGCTCGAGAGCACGACGAGGGTGCCGTGATGCTGGTCGCGCAGGGCGCGCAGGCTGTGCATGAGCAGGGACCCGCTGCCGAGGAAGTTGACGTCGAGGACGGTGGCGGCGAGGGCCGGGTCGGCGTCGAGGCCGTCCTGGGCGCCGAGGACGCCGACGGCGAGGACGACGACGTCGAACCCGCCTGCCTGCTCGAAGGCGCGTCCGATGACGGCGGCGTGAGACTCGAGGTCGGAGGCGTCGAGGACGTCGACGGGTTCCACCTCGATGCCCTCCCGCGCGAGCTCGTGCCCGGCCCACTCCAGGCGCTCGCCATCGCGGCCCACGAGGTGGGCGCGCACGGGACCGTCCGCCGCCATCCGGCGGACGATGGCCAGCCCGATCTCCGAGCTGCCACCGAGGAGGAGCACGCGCTGGCGTGCGCTCGCCTCCGCGCTCGTGGCGCGGACGGGGCCGGCGCCTTCGACGAGCCCGGTGCGCAGAGCCAGATCCGAGCGCCACAGGCCCTCGGGGTCGGCCGCCTCGCGGGTCTCCTGCCACTCCTCCAGGCGCGGGTACATGGCGCGTACCGCCTCGGGCCCGGTGCGCGCGTCCTTGGTCAGGTAGACGCGGCCGCCGGCCCCGGCCACCAGGTCGTCGAAGTCGTCGAGGAGCTCTCCGACGCGGCTCGCCGCCCGCGGCAGGTCGAGGGCCAGCGTCCACCCCGCGATCGGGAAGGAGAGGGGCGCGTCGTTGCCGGGGCCGAGGTCCTTGAGCACGGCGAGAAAGCACGGAACCCGGGCACGGCGCAGGCCGGCGACGACGTCATGGAGGATCTGTTCCTGACCGAAGGGCACGACGAACTGGTATTGGAGGAGACCTGCTCGCCCATACAACCTAGGCCAAGCCGCGAGCGCGTCCAAAGGGAACATGTGGACCCCGAGGCCCTGAGCACGGCCGCGTTCGCGGCGCGGGGCGCGGCGGTAGCGGAGCTCGTTGTAAGCGCGGACCGTGCCCGCCCGGAGAACACCGCCGGGCCAGCGCTCGGGGACGACGGCGCTCGCGCTCACGCCGGCGCGCTCGTACCCCGGGTCCTGCGCCGGATGCGCGTCCGGCGGAGCGTGGTCGGCACGGGTGACCACGCCGCGCCCCGGGCGCGACCCGAGCAGGTCGAGCCACGCGACCCGGTGCGCCCCGCCCGGCCCGCCGAGGAGGGAGAGGGCGTCGTCGAGGTCTCGCGCCCGGTCGGTGTCGACGGACATCATCGGGCTCGCCACGGGCGCGAGCGCGATCCGGGCCGAGACGATCAAGCCCGTGAGGCCCATGCCGCCGGTGGTGGCCTCGAAGAGCCCGGACGGCGCTCCCGGTTCGAGCTCGAGCGTCTCCCCCGCCGCGGTCAGGAGCACGATCTCGCGCACGTGACGCGAGAAGCTCCCCACCGTCGCATGGTTCTTGCCGTGGATGTCGCTGGCGATGGCGCCGCCGACGGTGACGTGCTGGGTCCCGGGGACGACGGGGAGCATCCACCCCCGGGGCAAGAGGGTCGCGATGAGCTCGCCGATGGTCACGCCCGCCTGCGCGGTCACCGTTCCCGCCTGCGCGTCGAACTCGAAGCCGCGCAGAGCGCTCAGGTCGAGCACGCGACCGCCGGCGAGCTGGGCCGCGTCCCCGTAGCTGCGTCCGAGCCCCCGGGCGATCGCGCCCGCGGAGCCTGCCTGCCCCCGCCGGCAGGCGGCGAGCGCCTCTCGGAGCTGCGCCTCGTCGGCTGGTCGCAGCACCGTCACCCGCGCCGGATCGCCTCCACCCCAGCCGTGCACGGTTGCGTGCCGGCCGACGATGGTCCCGGGCTCAGTGAGTGGCATGGATGGTGACCGCGAAGGTGACGACCCAGGCGAGGGCGAAGAGTCGCAGCCAGCGGTCGCCGAACACGAGGTCCTCGGGCGCCTCCCCGTCACCCTGGCGAAGGAGGATGCCGTAGCGCAGCAGACACCCGGCGAAGGGAGCGACGGTGATAAGCCGCCAGGGCACGCCCTCGACGAGCGGGCCCGTGGCGGCCCAGATCAGGTAGGCGACGATGGCGAGGGTCATGCTCGCGACCACGGCGACGGCGAGCCGTGACTCGGTGTACAGGTGCAGGACCCGGCGTCCGCCCCCGCGCCCGAAGCGGATGCGCCGGAGCTCGGCGTGCCGCTTGCCGGCGGCGATGAACACGGCGCTGAACACGACCACGAGGACGAACCAGCGCGAGAGCTCGACGGGCGCCGCGACCCCTCCGGCGATCGCACGCAGGACGAAGCCACCGGCGATGGCGAGCACGTCGACGATCACCACCCGGCGCCAGATCGTCGTGTAGGTGAGGGTGAGGGCGAGGTAGCCGGCCCCCACGAGCGCGAGGGCGGGCTGGACGAGGGCGCAGCCGATGAGCCCGATGATCATGAGCGCTGACCCGAGGGCGAGCGCGGTCTGGGGCCGCAGCTCGCCGGCGGCGACGGGGCGATAGCGCTTGCGCGGGTGGCGCCGGTCCTCGGCGACATCGCGAACGTCGTTGAACGCGTAGATGCCGGAGGCGAGCATCGAGAAGGCGACGAAGGCGAGCGCCACGCGCCCGGGGACATCGTCGTGGGCGAGCGCCCCGGCCGCGGCCGGGGCGGCGATGACGAGCGAGTTCTTGACCCATTGGCGCGGCCGGATCGTCACCAGGGCGGCGCGGATGACGCCGCGCCGGGGAACGACCTCGGGGGACGTGCGCACGGCGCCCTTGGCGTCGGCGGTGGGTCGGGTTACGGATGTGGCTGAACTCAATGCGCCGGTGGGGGGAAGGGGATGCCGTGGACTTGGCTGGCGCGGCCCGAACCGCGCAGCTCCCTCCACCATAGGCATCCGGGTAGCGTGGGCGGACTACCTCAATCGGAGATGTGCAGGGAGTGAGTAGGTTCTCACGTTTGCCGCGTGAGCACGCTTGGCACAATTCGCCGATGGCGGGAATCGCCCACGAACCGCTCGCTCACGCCCGCCCGCCCGCTCGCCGGCGGCGGCGTGAAATTCCCACCCCGCCGCTGCGCCGCGCCCGTCGCGTGGCCCTGATCGCCGCCGCCATCTGCCTCGTGCCGGTGGTGATCTCCTACCTGAGCATGCTCACCCAGCGCTCGGATTCGAGCCTCGGCATCCGCACCGTGGAGTGGCTCACGAGTAACGGTGGCCGCGGCATCGTCAACCAGGTCGAGTCGACCTACTACTCGCTCACCGCGCCCGCCACCGGCGGCCGTCCACTCAAGCGCCTGCCCCACCAGACCGCGGTGGCGTCGCGGGTGATCGCCCCCCACTACGCGCCGCCCCCGATCACGCCCCTGACCAGCCCGACGCTCGCGGGCGAGGGCATCTGGCATCCCACCTTCGCCGACGGAGGCTCGCAGCCCCCCGTCCTCGTGACGAGCTTCCGCAGCGAGCCGCACCTGTACCCGCAGCTCGTGGCGGGGGTCGCCTGGATCGACCACACGCGGACGCGGGTGAGGCTCTATCCCGGACTCCAGGAGCCGGCGGTGACGCTCCCGCGCGGGCCCATGGAGGTACCTCCCAACCGACGCGGTCGCCTCGTCGCCACCTTCAACAGTGGCTTCAAGCTCCAGGACTCGGGCGGGGGATTCGCTCTCGCCGGTCACACCTACGCGCCGCTCAAGAACGGCCTTGCCACCATCGTCGGCTACACGAACGGGAGCACCGACGTCGTCTCGTGGACGGGCGGACCCGATGTCGGCCCCACCGTGCGCTTCGCGCGCCAGAACCTGCCCCTGATCGTCAACAACGCCCGCCCCAACCCGAACCTCAGCGACGGCCCGCAATGGGGCGCCACGCTGGGGAACGCGATCCGCGTGTGGCGCTCGGGGGTGGGGGTGGACAGTCACGGCAACCTCATCTACGCGGCCGCCAACTACCAGACGGTGAGCTCGCTGGCCCACATCCTCATCCACGCCGGCGCCGTGCGCGCGATGGAGCTCGACATCAATTCCTACTGGGTGAGCTTCATCAGCTACCGCTTCCCGAACGCCGTCGATCCCGCCAACCTGCTGGCGGCGATGAACCGCTCGCGCTACCGCTACCTGACCCAGGACGACCGCGACTTCTTCGCGGTCTACCTGCGCTGATATGGAGAGCCGTTTGTCAAGGGGGGCGTCACAAATTTCTCGCTTTCGCGGGTTGGGGTCATTGGGTGTTGGTCGGCTGGGTGGGTGGCGGTCCGGCTTGCTGTGCGCGACGCGCGGTCAGACTGATATACGCGGATCCGGGTGGCCGCAGGACCATGGTTCGTCGTGGGGAGCCGCTGTCTAGGATCGAGCGTGGCCAGCCTTTCGGCGGGTTGCTCATAGCGCAATCGCGGGTTCCCCGCGCGTGCCGGGCCGCCACCGACCGAGCCGACGGGGGGGATGTTTGAGCTGTGCTCGGTCAAACTCACTCGATCTGGGTGATCGCCCACACGAACCCGGCGAGCTCTCGTGCGGCGGCGACCGCGATGATCGTGCGGCGCTTCCCGCGCTGCTCGAGGCGCGCCCATGTGCGATGCAGCCGCTGCTGCGCGTTCCAGGAGACCGCGACCGCTTCCTGGGGCTGATCGGCCTGGCGCTCGGTGAGCGCCTTGCCGAGGTTCGGTCGCGGGCGGTAATGCCACGACGCTTCGACCAGCAGCCGCCGCGCGTGCGCGGAACCGGTCTTCGTGATCGACCCGAGCTGGCGCTGCTGACCGGTCGTCGACTCCGACGGGACCAGCCCGACGTAGCTCATCAATTGCTCCGCGCGAGCGAACCGCTGAAAGTCGCCGACCTCGGCGCACAACCCGACCGCGGAGAGCGTGTCCACGCCGCGTAGGCACCGCAGCACGCCGATCTGCGCTCGCCACGGCGACCCGGGCAGCATCGACACGATCTGCCGCTCCAGCCCGTCACGACGGACCGCGAGCGCATCGATCGCACCCCGGCAGTCCAACAGCGTCGCTTGCGCCGCCGGCCAGTCCAACACGATCTCGTTCAACCACTGACGGTGGCGGTCGGTCCACGCGTGCCCGTCATCGAACCTGATGCCTGAGCAGCAGCTTCGAGAGCCGGTGCCGACAGCGCATCAGGTCCATCCGCACCCCCTCACGCGCGCGGACGAGATCCCGTAGCGCCTCCTCCTCCGCGCCCGGCACGCGGACCGGATGAAGCTTCCCCGCGAACAGCAGCCGGACGAGCAGCTCCGCGTCCCGGCGATCGGTCTTCACCCGGTCCCCCGGCGCCCGCGGGATCTTCGACGGCGCCGCGACCACGCACTCCACACCACGCTTCACGAGATCGCGAGCGAGCCCGTACCCCGTCGGCCCAGCCTCATACGCGACCCGCACCGGCCGCGGGAGCGCCGCGCAGAACGCAGCCGCCCTCTCGCTCTCGCCGCCCAGCCCGAAAAACGTGAGCTCCCCCGTCTCAGCATCCAGCACCGCCGCGACGACCTTCATCGCGTGCACATCCAGACCGACGAGGGTTCTAGCCTTCGCCATGGCTGGCTCCTCCTGTTCGATTGTGGACCGGCAACGCGGCTGCTACCGCGCGGCCTGAAGATCCCCCACAACCGACATGGAGGAACCGGCCTCTTCTACCAACCAGGCCGGACGGACCAACAATCCATATGGTCTAGTGGGCCACTAGGCGGCCGCGAGCCAGGGGGCGAAGGGGGCGATCGCCGTCATCACCGCCGCGGCGGCGCAGATGAGGAGCGCGGCGCGGTTGCGCTGCCACAGCCCCCCGAGCAGGAGGGCGGCGAACATCGGCGCGCTGAGGCGCGTGTAGCTCCAGGAATCGCCGAAGGTGACGACGAGCAGGCTGAGGCCGAAGGCCACCGCCGCCACCGCAGGGACCGTCACCTTCTCGCGCACGAGGGCAAAGGACGCGGCGATCCCGGCGGAGATGAGCCCGAGGTAGGCGAGATCCCAGAGGATGTCGCGCCGCGACCCGAGCGAGAATGTGCGCCGCACTTCGTCGATCAGGCCCACGAAGGGGGCCTGGTAGGAGGACGAGCTCGTGCTCGCCACGTTGCTGCCGTAGCGGGCATCGACATACACCTGCCAGGCGACGAAGGCCGCCGCGGGGACGATCACGACCGGCCAGGCCTCGCTCGCGGTGCGACGGGCCGCCCCGGGCTCGCGCCGCACCCGCCAGCCGCGCACGACGGCCTCGAGCGCCACCGCCGCCACGGCGAGGGTCATGGGTTCGCGCGCCAGGACAGCAGCGGTCAGTAACGCCGCCGCCCACCAGCGCCGCCCGCGCTGCCAGAGGATCAGGCCCGTGAGCATGCTCGCCACCGCGAGCGGGTCGCTGAGGTCGCGGAGGGTCGCGGTCAGGAAGCCGGCCAGGAGACCGGCGGCGAGCGCCCACCACCCCGACCAACCCCGCCGGCGCGCGTAGACGGCGAACCCGGCGGTGAGGCCGAGGACGACGACGACGTTGACGGCGAGCATGCTCCAGGGAAGCGCGGCGACCTGGCCGGCGGCGAGCAGCCAGGCGAGGGCGGGATAGCCCACGCGGTCCATGCGGAACGCTTCCGTGCTCGCCCGGAAGCTGGCGACGGTGGCGTCGTTGAGCAAGAGCGGATCTTTGGCCTGCAGGTAGAAGAACTGACCGTCGTAGCCGTCGGGCGAGTTGACCAGCGCTCCGGGCGGCGGATGGATGTACGCCGTGAAGGCGTGCCCGAAGAGCACGAACCCCGTCGGGTTGCCGTGGTAGGTCGCGAAGCGCCCGGCGACGATCGCGGCGAAGAGGGCGGCGACGAGGAGGACGGGACCCACGACGTCGATTCGCCTGCGCGTGCAATCCGCTCCGGCCCTCACGGTGGCGGAGGATATGTCCCTAGGGTTGTCGACCGGCCACCAGCACCGGACGGCGCGTCCGAGCGAAAACGACCAGGAGCACCACTGAGATGGCCAGGAGGACGAGCGCCACCGTCGTATGGTCGAAACGCCGCGCCGCCAGCGCCACCACCGGAACGGCGGCGAGCCACGCAAGGCCATGACCGCGAGCGACGCGGGTGATGACCGCGGTGATCACGAGCCCGGCCACGATCAGCACCACCATCCCCCATGCCTGCCGGGTCACATGGTCGTGGCCGAGCAGGGTCGGCCCGGCGCTCCTGAGCGCGAACCAGCTTCCGATTCCGAGCGCGGCGAGCTCGAGATCGCGACGAGACAGCGACAGCTTCGGCGTGGCGCGAACGGCGAGGACGATCGCTGAGGCGGCGAGAACGGCGAAAACGGCGACGTTGGCATCGGGGGTACCGAAGTGTCCTGAGCTGAGCATGTTCCACCACACGCGCGTCGAGGACTGAATCGACAGGATCGGGAGGGTGAGGGTGGCCGCCGCCATCGTCGCCGACGAGGCCACGGCGAGCATGAGGGTGGCCACCCGCGCGCGGCGATACGCCGCGGCCAGCGGCATCGCCAGGAAGGGAAGGCTCGTGATGAGGAACCTGGGGCCGGGGACGGCACCCCCGAAGGGGAGGTAGTAACAGATGTTGTAGAAGAAGTAAACGGCGAGGACGAGGGCGGGAACGAGCGCGTCCATGCGCCTGCCCTCGCGATAGAGGACGACCATTCCGGCGATCGCCGCGGCCACCACCGGAGCGACGACGAAGAGGCCTCGGTTGGAGGTGAGGAGCCTGACGGCGACGCGAAGGCTCGGCCAGCCCAGCCCGAGGATTCCGCTCGAGTTGGCGGCCACGGAGTCATAGGAGATATGCAGCGGCGACCCGAAGACCCACCAGTCGTAGAGGAGCAGGGGAGCCAGGCCCACGGCGATGCCCGCGCCGTAGGCGAGCACGGCCTTGGCCGGCGCTCTCAGCGAGGCGACGTAGAGACCGAGCAGCGCCGCCAGCAGGGCGATCGGATACTCGACGGTGATCGCGTATCCGACGAGCAGCCCGGCCGCGGCGATCAAACCCAGACGAGCCCCGCGGGCGGGGTCGCGCTGGCGCTCGCGCTCGCGCCAGAGCAGGCAGAAGGCGGCGAAGCCCAGGCAGGCCGAGAGGATGTGGGAGAAGAGCACCGTCGCGAAGGGCAGGAACAGGGTGGCCAGGCCGAGGGTGATCGCCACCGCCGGGCCGTACCCCGGATCGCGCCGCTCGACCAGCCAGAGGGCGAGGAGGAGGATGATCGTCAGGGGCAGGACGCAGCCGAACACGACCATCAGGTGCATCGTGCCGATTCCCGCCGGCCGCGCGATCCCGGTGGCGACGGCGAAGTGGTAGGCGGGGAGCAGGAACAGGGCCATCCCCGGGGCCTTATCGGAGTAGTAGTGGCCGTGGTAGTACGCCCGGTCGCCCGTGGTGCGGCGGTAGTGATCGATGATCGCCGTGCCGTGGTCGAAGGCGCGCACCTGAGCGAAATGCGACTCCTCGTTCCAGCCGAGGTGATGCTGGTATACGGCCGCTGCGGCGACGGCGCAGCAGGCCACCGCGGCAAGGGCGACGAGAGTTCTCGGCTTGGGCACGGTCACAGCCGGTTCGTAGCCGCGCCTGCGCGAGCGCGCAACGAAAGATGGTTTGGTTGCATTTGGCCAGTCCCGAGGCGCTGTCAGCAGCGTTACATTAGCGGCGGCGCGCCTCCGCGCGCTCCAGGACGAGCGCGAACGTCGGACACGCCTCCGCCGCCCGGCGGGCGTGGGCCTCGAGCTCGGGCGGGATCGGGCGCTCGTCGATGATCGGGTAGCCCCAATCGTCGAGAGTGATCCGCTCGGGCAGGAGCTCTGCGCACATCCCGTGGGCCTCGCAGGCGATCCAGTTGATCCGCAGCCGGCTCATCACGCAGCCCTCCGCGCGGGCGCGGTGGGCGTGGGCAGGAGATGGCGCTGGGCGCACGCCGAGCACGTGCCGCGACGGGCATGATCGGCGAGCTCGGCAGCGAACACGTCGAGGGCGCTGGTAACGAAGCGCGCCGCCCCGTCCGGGTGCGTACAGGCCCCGCGGCCGTTCGCGAGCGCGGCCCAGCGGCCGATGCGCGCGAGCGCCCCCTCGCCCGCGGCGCCGCCGCGTACCTGCTCGAGGGCGGTGGCAACGGCGTCGAGCCCGTGCACGCAGGGGCCGCACTGGCCCGCGCTCTGCCCCGAGAGCCAGCGCGCGATGAAGGCAATCTCGGTAGCCGCACACGCCGAGCTCGGGAGCGCGAAGACCACGCCCGAGCCGAGCGAGGCGCCGGCCTCGTAGAGCCCCTCGGGGCTGAGGGCGAGCTGGTAGCCGAGATCGGCGGGGACCCAGGTGCCGGCGTAGCCACCGATGAGGAAGGCGCGGACCTCGGCGGTGGCGCCGCCGGCGGCCTCGACGAGCGAAGCGACCGTCGTGCCGGTCTCGATCTCGAACACCCCCGGGTAGGCGACGGCCCCGCCGACGGTGACCAGGGTCGAGCCGGGCGCGCCGGGGGCACCGAGGGCGCGGAACCAGGCGCCGCCGTGGCGGGCGATGAGGGCGATGTGGGCCAGAGTCTCGACGTTGCTGACCAGGGTGGGGCGTCCCCTGAGGCCGCGCCGGTAGATCGGCGCCGCCATCGCCATCGGCTTGGGCGGGCCGCCGGCGAGGGAATTGAGTACCGCGGACTCCTGCCCGGTCACGTAACCGGCAGGTACGGTGACGAGCTGCACGTGGGGACCGCCGCGGGTGAGCTCGCCCAGCGCCCGGTCGACCGCGCGCACGGCCCGGGTGGCCGACTCGTCGACGGCGAGGAGCACGTCGGTGGCCTCGACGGCGTGGGCGGCGACGAGGGCTCCGTCGATCACCAGGTGGGGAACGCGCTCGAGCAGGAGCCGGTCCTTGAGGCTCGCGGGCTCGCCCTCGCACCCGTTGGCGACGACGATGGCGCGGCCGCGCGCGGCGGCCACGGCCGTGACCTTGGTGGCGGTGGGGAATCCCGCCCCGCCCCGCCCCCGGAGCCCCGAGCGCTCGAGCTCGTTGACGAGGGCGAGGGCCGAGTCCCCGCGGCGACGCGCGAAGGCGGGGAGCGAGCCGTGGATCTCGAGGTGGCGCGAAAGCGGCAGCGGCCCGTCGCCGCTCATTCCGGCGAGCAGGCGGGGGAGGGTGGCAGGGGGCGCCGACACGCTCATCCGGGGTGCTTATTCGTCGCGGGGCGCAGAAGCGAACTGGGGGTGCCCGAGCGCCGTGCCCAGCCGGCGCCGAGCGGACCGCTCGGCAGCCACAGCGCCACCCCCGCGGCAAAGAAGACGGCGAGACCGAGGGCGGTACCGCGCACCCCGACCTGGCGCGGCCACCCTGCCGCCACGCGGACGACGACGGCGAAGAGGACCGCGGCCAGGCACCCGCCGCTGATGGCGATCATCCACCCCGACTTGACGTCGCTTCCCGTGCCCAGGGTGTGGAGCAGGGCGATCGGCCACGAGGCGTAGGCGAGCCAGTGGGTCGCCCGCCACGCCCGGTAGCCGAGGCGGCGCCGGACCAGGCTGGTGATGACCACCGCGAGCATGAGGTCGAAGGAGGCTGCACCGAGCCCGAGCCAGAACGGGCGGTAGCTGCCCACGAAGGGGACGATGGCGTCGGTCAGCGGGACCGAGGCGAAGCTGTCGAGCGCGGCCGTGAGGATGTGCACGACGAGGAAGACGACGGCGAGCAGCGACACGGTCCGGTGCATCCCGTCGACCACGAAGCGGGGCATGCGCGGGCTCGTGTAGCGCTGGACGTCGATGACCCCCAGGACCAGGCTCAGGGTCAGGAGGATGAGCGCCGTGGTGCCCGTCGACCGGGTCAGGTACCAGTAGGCGCTCGGACCCACCGTGCTGGCGAGCGGCAGGGTCATGCCCCTGGCCACCCGGCCACGGCGTGCACCTCGTCGTCGAGCCCGACGAGGCGAGCGGGGAGCCGCAACTCGCCGAGCCACTCCACCGCCGAGCGGCCCTGGACGAGCGCCGCCGTGCTGGCGATGTTGGCGTCGACGCAGCTCGAGGCCGCGACGCTGGCGGTGCGCCACACCGGCTCGACGGGCGCACCCGTCGCCGGATCGAGGATGTGGTGCATCACCCGGCCCTGGTGGAGCCAGCGCCGGGCGGTGATGCTCGAGGTGGCGAGCCCTCCGCTCGCGATGGTGATCGTCTGCCCGGGAGCGTCGTGGCCGGCGCGGTGGTCGTCGGTCACGTGGATCGCCCACCCCGTGCCGTAGGGCGGCCCGGCGGTGGCGATGTCGCCGCCGAGGCTGACGAGGACGCCCGCCCCCGTCGCCGACCGAGCCGCCGCCGCCGCGCGGTCGGCGGCCAGAGCCTTGGCGGTGGCGCCGAGATCGAGCCTGACCCCGGCGGGAATCCGGACCCGCGACTGGTCGTGGTCGAGCTTGATGAGCCTCCATCCGGACCCCCGCCGGGCCCCGATGACGGGACGGGGAGCAGGCGCGTCCGGCCCCGGGTGCTCGAGCTTTGAGAAGTCGCGCGAGTAGCCGGCGAGGACGATCGCCTCGCCCAGCGTCGGGTCGACGGCGCCGTGGCTGAGCGTGGCGGCCCGCAGCGCCGCCTCGAGCGCCTCGAGAAGCAGCGGGCTCACGGTCACCGGCCGGCCCGCCGAGGCGTTGAGGCGCTCGATCTCCGAATCGGCGCGGAAGCGGCTGCATGTGCGATCGATCGCCGCCAGCTCGTCCTCGACGACGGCGCGGGCCTCGATCAGCGCGTCGGGGCGGGTGACGCGCAGGACGGCCGTAGTGCCGAGAGCGGTCCAGCAGGCGGTCGCGACCTCGGCGCCCGGCGGGGTCAGGGTTCCCACGCGGTCAGGAGCCTCCGGAGACGACGGGAGCGGGCGCCCCGGTGTTCCCGGTGCTGCCGATGCCGGTGTTCCCGGTGCTGCCGATGCCGGTGTTCCCGGTGCTCCCCGTGCTCCCCGTGCTCCCCGTGCTCCCGGTGCTGCCCGTGCTGCCGGTGTTGGCGGTGGCGCCGGGAACGGGCTCGTTGACCTGGGGCTTGGGCGCCGCGGCGGGAGGGGTCAGGGCATGGTGCCGGGCGCGGTGATGACGCGCCTTCGCCGGCAGGGCCTTGGAGCCCGAGGAGGATCCGCTCGACTTGGTGATCGTGTGGCCCGGGAAGGCTTGAGCGGCGACGTCGGTGAGAAAGCCCGTCACCACGAGCGCGCCGGCGATGAGCCAGCGGTTGATGCGGCGCATCCGGTAGAGCGCGGCGTCGCGAGCGAGCGTGGCGTTCCGTGGCATGGCAGGACCTCAGTGATGGTGGTGGTGCAGCAGGGCGGTGTGCGCGGTCCAGATCGAGAA
>DASZMD010000343.1:0-2145 GCA_035551955.1 Solirubrobacteraceae bacterium
GCCTGGCGGCGGACGACGACGCTCGAGGTGGGGATGGGATTGCGCTCGAAGAGGAGCGGCGCCAGGAGCTGGGGGGAGAGCTCGCCGGAGGGGAGGGTCTCCCAGCGCTCGCCCGTGGGGACGCCGTCGGCCCCGACGATCTCGGCAGCGCCAAAGCACAGCGCCACGTCGGGATGGCGGGTGAGGGCGCGGAGCTGAGCCGCCAGCTTCCCGGCGAGCCAGACGTCGTCGGCGTCGGCGCAGGCGACCAGCTCGGTGGTCAGGAGGGCAAGGGCGCTGTCGCGCGCCGCGCCCGGCCCGCCCCGGCGCTCGCGCCGCACGAGCCGGCACCGCGGGGCGTGGAGGGGATCCAGGGTGACGGGGTCGGGGGAGGCGTCATCGACGACGATCACGTCGTCGGGGGGCGGGTCCTGCCCGAGCACGGACTCGAGCGTCTCGAACAGGTAGGGCGCGGTGCCGAAGACGGGGACGATGACGCCGACGCTCACGCGCGGCAGTCTGGCAGCGCGCGTGGTCCGGCCGCCCGGCCGTCGCCCCGCCGGGTAGCCTGCGCGCAATGAGGGTCGCGGTGATCGGTGCGGGGGTGGCGGGTCTGACGGCTGCCCACAGGCTGTCCAAGATCGGCCATGCCTGCGATGTCTACGAGCGTTGGCCGGGCCTCGGAGGTCAGGCGGCGACGCTCGACGCCGGCGGGGGCGTGCGCATCGAGCGCTACTACCACCACCTGTTCATGACCGACCGTCACATCCAGGCGCTGTGCCGCGAGCTCGGGCTCCCCGACGAGCTCGAGTGGCGGCCCTCGTCGGTGGCCATGTTCAGCGACGGGCGCACGCACCCGTTCACCACGCCCCTCGACCTGCTCCGCTATCCGCCCCTCTCGCCGTGGTCGCGGCTGCGGATGGGTGCGGCCGTGCTCATGCTCCAGCGCCGGCACCGCGTCGAGCCCTTCGAGCTCATCACCGCCCGGGCGTGGATCCAGCGTTACATGGGCCGCGAGGTGTGGGACAAGGTGTGGGGACCGCTGCTGCGGGCGAAGTTCGGCGAGCGGGCCGACGCCATCGCCATGGCCTGGCTGTGGAGCAAGCTGACGCTGCGGCGCGAGCTCAAGGGCGCCGAGTCGCGCCAGGAGCTCCTGGGCTACCCGCGAAGCAGCTTCGAGACCATCTTCGCCGCGCTCGCCCGCGCGATCGAGGACGCCGGTGGACGTGTCCTCATCGACCGACCGGTGGCGCGGATCGAGCGCGACGCCGACGGCTTCGCCGTCCACGCGGGCGCGGCGGGCTCGTTCCGCCGCGGCCACGACCCGCGGGACTACGAATCGCACGGCGAGCCTTCGCGCTACGACGCCGTCCTCGCCACCGTTCCCTCCGAGGTGTTCATGCAGATGCTCGACGAGCGCCTCGCCGCGCGCATGCGCGCCGACTACAAGCGCCGGGTCCGCGCCAGCGAATACCACACCGCCCTGTGCCTCGTGCTCGAGCTCGAGCGCTCGATGACGCACTTCTACTGGACCAACGTGATCGACCCCGGGCTCCCCTTCTGCGGCCTCGTCGAGCACACCAACTTCATCGAGCCCGAGCGCTACGGCGGGCGCCGCTTCGCCTACGTGGCCAATTACGTGGCCTCCGACGACGAGCTCCTCGAGCTTGGGCCCGACGAGCTCCTGACCGCCTACGAGCCCGGCCTGCGGCGACTGAATCCCGGCTTCTCGCGCGAATGGGTGCGCGACCGCTGGCTCTTCCGCGAGCCCCACGCCCAGCCCATCGTCACCATCGGCTACCGCGACCGGATGCCCGCCATCGACACCGGGATCCCCGGCCTCGTGCTCGCCAACACCACCCAGATCTACCCCGAGGATCGCGGCACCAACTACAGCGTCCGCCTCGGCTGGGACGCCGCCGCCGCCCTCCTCTCCCAGCCCGGGCTCCCGCGCTCGGGCGCGTGACCGTTGACTTCGCCGGCGCTCAGTCAATGGCGCTACGGCGCCGCCAGGAGCTCGGCCAGCGGCACCCCGCTCGCCTGAGCGTGGAGGAAGGAGTCGTTGCTCGTGTTCTCGAGCAGGCGGCGGACCAGGTAGGCCATCCCCGCCACCAGGTCGCCCACCGGGCAGTAGGTGCGCACGCGGAAGCCGCGCGCGGCGAGCGC
>DASZMD010000344.1:0-10170 GCA_035551955.1 Solirubrobacteraceae bacterium
GTCCACGGCCGGCGGATCCTAGACGCCGTCGCGCCGAAGCTCGAATGAGCAGCCGCGGCCCTCGAGCTCGGCGAAGAGGAGCTCGGGCTCGAGGCAGCGCTCGGGCGGGAGGGCGCCCGTCGCCGTCACCTGCCCGCGCGCGAGCAGTCGCACCGCGGCGGCCGCCGGCGCGGCGGTCGAGACCACCGACCCGCCGAGGCCAAAATACGGGTGGCTGACGGCGCGGACCGCGACCGTGCGCTCGCCCCCGCGAGCGATCACCAGGTGGACGGAGACCGTCTCGGCCGAAGGCGAGGTCGCCTCGCGGGTCGCGATCGCGACCTCGTCCGCGCTCGCCGCGGCGAGCTCGCGCAGACGTCCGAGGAGCGCGGGGGCGAGCGAGAGGCGGAAGC
This sequence comes from Solirubrobacteraceae bacterium, assembly GCA_035551955.1. Lineage (GTDB taxonomy): Bacteria > Actinomycetota > Thermoleophilia > Solirubrobacterales > Solirubrobacteraceae > Palsa-465. Next base: position 393 of record DASZMD010000344.1, read on the forward strand.
TCGCCTCCCGGCAGCCGAAGCTCTCGCCGAAGGTGGCGAGCTCGGAGTGCAGGGTGTGGATGGTGTCGACCACCCCGATCGGCTCGCCGTAGTCGAGCTCCCCTCCGGGCGCGAGCGGGTCGATCTCGACCGCCCTCCCGCCCTGCAGGACCACCGGGGCGAGCGTGAGCTCGTCGATCAGCGTCTGGACCGCGTAGGGCGGTCTGAAGCCACCCGAGGCGCGCGGATCCCGGCCCGCCGCGGCGACATCGATCGACTCGACCGTCCCGTCGAGCCCGCCTACGGCGCGGGCCGCCATCACGTTGGTCTTGCCCGGACTGGAGCCGATCCCCAAGATCGCCAGCCGCCCCGCGCGCCGGAACTCCTGATCGAGCTCGAGCTGGCGGGGCGCGTCATCCAGTACAGGCCGCCCAGGTCGAGGTAATGGCATCCGGCGGCCAGGCACGCGTGCATGGCATCGAGGTTGATGCGGTAACTCGCGGAGTTGATGAGGACGTCGACGCCGTCGAGCGCGGCCGCGAGGGCGGCGGGGTCGCGGGCGTCCGCACCCGCGGCGCGTGCCTTGCCGCCGCCGTGCTCGGAGGCGACGGCGGTGGCGCGGCCGGCGTCGAGGTCGAGCAGGAGCAGGCTCGCCGCCTCCTCGGAGGCGGCGAGGTCGCGAACGATGGCGGGCGCAATCGTCCCGGCGGCACCGAGGATCGCCACCGAGACCGAGGTGGGAGAGGACATGGTGCGACACGGTAACGGCTTGAGTGGTTGGCGCTTGCGGTAGCTTCCGGCGCCGATGAGAATGGCAGCGCGGCCAGGGACGGTTTCCGGCGCGGACCGCTGAGCACGCCGGCCAGACAACGCGACAGAAGGGATTGCTGTGGAGAGCGCATCGCTCGCGGAGCCGGTCGCACGAATTCAGGTCGAAGACAAGGGCCTGAAGAAGAACGCCATCACGTTCCTCTCGAACGTCGTCATCGGGGTGGCGTCGACGGCGCCGGCCTACAGCCTGGCGGCCACGCTGGGATACATCGCCGCGGTCACCGGTCTCGGGATCCACTCACCGGCGGTCATCCTCGTCTGCTTCTTTCCGATGGCGGCCATCGCCGCCGCCTACTACTACATGAACCGGGCCGACCCGGACTGCGGCACGACGTTCAGCTGGATGACGCGAGCGATGGGCCCGTGGGCCGGCTGGCAGGGCGGGTGGGCGATCATCGTCGCCGACGTGCTCGTGATGCCGAGCCTCGCCTCGGTGGCCGGCATCTACACCTTCTCGCTCTTCGGCAACAGCAACCCCAGCACCTTCGACGTCACCGCCGTGGGGATCGCATGGATCGTGATCATGACGGCGATCTGTTACATCGGCATCGAGCTCTCGGCCCGTACCCAGCAGTTGCTGCTCGGAATGGAGTTCACGACGCTGGTCATCTTCGCCGTGGTGGCGCTCGTCAAGGTCTACACCGGTCACCCTGCGCACTCGATCCAGCCGACCGCCTCCTGGTTCAACCCCTTCAACATCTCGAGCCTGAGCGCCCTGAACGGCGGCATCCTCCTTGCCGTCTTCATCTACTGGGGGTGGGATTCGGGGGTGAGCGTGAATGAGGAGACAGAGAACTCGACCACGGCCCCAGGGCGGGCGGCGATCGTCTCGACCTTCGTGCTCGTCGCCATCTATCTGCTCGTCTCGACCGCCGCCCAGGCCTACGGCGGCGTCGCCTCGCTCGCGGCGCATCCCAATGACGTGCTCGCCCCCCTGGGCAAGGGGGTGCTCGGCTCACCGCTCGACAAGCTCCTCGTCATCGCCGTCCTCTCCTCCGCCTCGGCCTCGACGCAGACGACGATCCTCCCGACGGCACGCACGACGCTGTCGATGGCGCGGATGAAGGCGCTCCCGAGGGCGTTCGGCACCGTGCATCCGCGCTTCCTCAGCCCGGGCTTCTCGACCATCGCCATGGGGACCGCCTCGACGCTCGTCTACATCCTGCTCTCGGTCACCAGCCCCGCCAATCTGATCGGCGACGCCTTCACCTCGCTCGCCCTGACCATCGCCTTCTACTACGGCTTCACCGGGTTCGCCTGCGTGATCTTCTACCGCCGCGAGCTCTTCAAGAGCGCCAAGAACTTCCTCTATATCGGAGTGCTTCCCTTCTTTGGCGGCGCGGTCCTGACCTTCGTCCTCATCAAGGCCATCGTCACCTACTCCGATCCCCACTCGGGCTTCGCCAAGCCCTTCCTGGGTATCGGCTCGCCGGTCGCCATCGCCCTGCTCACCATCATCATGGGGATCGTCTTCATGATCATCCAGCGCGTGACCATGCCCGCCTTCTTCCGGCGCAAGCCCGAGGTCGCCGACCCGGCCCTGGTGGCCTCCTCGCCGGCGGGGCGCTGGTCGTGAGCGCCGGCGTCGTCGTCGGCTACGACGGCTCGGCGGGCGCCAAGGAGGCGGTCCGCGTCGCCCTCGAGGTGGGCAAGGCGTACGCAGAGCGGGTGGTGATCGCCTTCGCCTACGAGCTCTCGCCGGTGGGAGGCGAGCTCCACGACTATCACGCCGCCCTCAAGGAGCTGGCCACCCAACGCCTGGTCGAGGCCACGGCACTGGCGGCGGGCGCCGAGGTCGACGTCGAGGCGGTGATCGTCGAGCAGGCCCCCGCGCCGGCCCTGGTGGCGCTCGCCGCCGAGCGCGGTGCGCGCGTGATCGTCGTCGGCACCCGCGGGGAGAGCCCGATCAGGGGCGCCCTCCTCGGGTCGACGCCCCACAAGCTTCTGCACCTCTCCGACCGCCCCGTCCTGATCGTCCCCGTCCCCAATTAGCGTCGTACGCTGAGCGGGTGGACACGCTCGAGATCGCGCTCGCCTTCGACCGCTCGCTTCGGACCCGGGGCGCGCGACGGACGATCGCCCTCGACAACGGCGTGGTCATCCTCCACGACGACCTGCGCGACGTCTACCACCTGAACTCGGTCACCCTCGACGCCCCCCTGTCCCCCGGCCTCGATACCGAGGCCATCGTCACCCTGGCCGAGCGCTGGCTCGGCCACCTGCGCCACCGGCACGTCGTGCTCGACGACGGCGCCGCGGCCGCCGAAAGCCTCGCCCCCCACTTCACCCGGGCCGGATGGTCGATGCAGCGGACGGTGTTCATGGCCCTGCGCGGAGCGGCCGATCGCCCCGCGCGTCCCGGACTCGCGCGCGAGGTCGACGTGGCCACCCTGCGCGCCCTCGAGCTGAGCCTGGCGCACGAGGACCCGCCGCTCGGCGCCGGGCCCAGCTTCGCCCCTCGGCTCGTCCAGGCGATGGACGCACTCCGCGCCGCCACCCGCGCCCGGTGCTTTGCCGCCGGCGAGGAGGGCGAGCTCGCCTCGGCGTGCACGCTGTTCCTCGACCAAGGCCAGGGCGGCGCCGCCCTCGTCGACAACGTCGGCACCCTACGCGCCCAGCGCCGGCGAGGCCTGGCCCGAGCGGTCATCACCGCCGCCATCGATCATGCCCGCGCCGAGGGGTGCGACCCGATCCTCATCCCCGCCGACGTCGACGACTGGCCCAAGGAGCTCTACGCGCGGATCGGCTTCGCGCCCCTCGGGGTCCAGTTCGCCTTCACGCTGGCGCGCGCGGAGTAGCCCTCAGAGCTGCTTGCGGACGGTGACCGCGGTGCCGTAGGCGCAGATCTCGGTCCACGTCGAGCCGAGCTCGGAGGTGTCGAAGCGGAAGGCGATGACGGCATTGGCACCCTTCGCCTCGGCCTCCTGGATGAGCCGCTCGGTGGCGTGCTCACGTCCCTCGGCGAGCATCTTCGTCATTCCCCTGAGCTCGCCGCCGACGAGCGACTTGAAGCTGGCGCCGATCTGGGAGCCGAGATTGCGCGAGCGCACCGTAAGGCCGAAGACCTCACCGTAGACCTCCTCGATCCGGTAGCCGGGAAGGTCGTTCATCGTCGAGATGATCACCGTGCCAACGCTACCAGCGGCGGGTACCCTGGTCGCGTGGGAGCACGAGATCGCTCGCGGAACTCGAAGTGGTCGCTGTGGTCACAGGGCTCGCTGCTGTGCATCGGGTCCCGAGGCTCGGTGCTCTCGATCGGCTCGATCGGCTCGGCGCTCTCGGTGGGATCGATCGGATCCTTCGCCTCGGCGTTCTCGATCTGCTCAGCGGGATCGCTCGCCTCGATCATGTCCCTCCGCAGCCGGGGCGCCGTCATGAGGAGCGATTAGCGTGGGTGCACCGCGCGACTACGTCCTGCGCAACCGCGAGACGTGGGACGAATGGGCGCCGGATTGGGCCGCGCGCGGCCGGGCCAACTGGGCTCAGGACGAGCCGACATGGGGGGAGTGGAGCGTTCCCGAGTCAGAGCTTCATCTCCTCCCCGACCATCTCGACGGGCTCGACGTCATCGAGCTCGGGTGCGGCACCGGCTACGTCTCGGCGTGGCTGGCCCGCCGCGGCGCGCGCCCCGTGGGGATCGACAACTCAGAGGCCCAGCTGCGGACGGCGCGTGAGCTGCAGCGGGAGTTCGGACTCGAGTTCCCGCTCATCCACGGCAACGCCGAAGAGGTGCCGCTCCCCGATGCGAGCTTCGACCTGGCCATCTCCGAGTACGGCGCCGCCATCTGGTGCGACCCGTACCGGTGGATTCCCGAGGCGGCGCGGCTCCTGCGCCAAGGAGGGCGGCTGGTCTTCTTCGGCAACGGTGTGCTGGCCATGCTCACCATGCCCGACGACGAGGGGGGCTTCCCCACCGACCGTCTCCTGCGCCCCTACTTCGGGATGCACCGCTTCGAGTGGTCAACCGACAAGGCCGTCGACTTTCACCTCCCGCACGGGGAGATGATCGCCCTCCTGCGCAAGTCCGGCTTCGCCGTCGAGGAGCTGGCCGAGGTCCGCCCACCCGACGGGTCGACGACCACCTATCCGGTCACCCTCGAGTGGGCGCAACGCTGGCCCTGCGAGGAGGCGTGGAAGGCCGTCAGGGTCTAATGGTCGGGGTCGAAGAGATCGGCCAGCTTGTCCAGGGCCATCCGGGTGCCGGTCTCGTTGTCGGCCGGCGAGACGCCGGCGGGCAGCCCCTCGTGCTCGATGCTGACCTCGGTGGCGCCCGCGCGCTCGACGAGCGTCGTCGTGATCGTCATCTCGCCCTGGAGCTGCGGGTCCTCGGTCTCGAACTCGATCACCTCGACGACCTGCGCGTCGGCGACGAGGGTGGCGAAGTGGCCGTGGTAGGTGTCGGTGTACCCCTCCGTCTTCCCCCCGCGGAGGGGATCGTCGTAGGCCAGCGAGACGCGGAACCTGCCTCCCTCGCGGGGATCGAACTCGTGCACCACTGCGCTCATGCCCACCGGCACCCGCCACACCGCGACCGCGTCGGGATCGAGGAGCGCGCGGTAGACCGCCGCCCGGGGAGCGCGCACCTGGCGCGTGGTCCGGGTCGAGCTCACGCGCGGAGAGTAACCGGCTGCTGAGACGCGGAAACGCCCGACGTGTCGAGTAGCCTCGAACGAGGACGATGACCGACCTCCCCGCCTCCCTCACCGACTCGCCAGAAGCCTCCCCCCTCCCCGGCCCGTTCCCCGTCGGCCAGTACGCGGCCCAGCTCAAGCGACGCCTGCAGGAGTTCGCCCGCGTCCAGCTCGTCGGCGAGGTGTGGGGGTTCCGGGGGAGCCGCGCGCGCGTCTACTTCGAGCTCCGCGATGCCCGCGGAGCGGTCCCGTGCTCGATGTGGCGGACCGACTTCGAGGCTCTGGGGCTGGAGCTCGTGGACGGGATGCGGGTGGTGGCCGGTGGCGGCTGCGACTACTACCCGGGCAGCTCGGCGTCCTCGCCGTCGTTCACCTTCTCGGTCACCGAGCTGCGGATCGAGGGCGAGGGGGACCTGCTGGCGGGGCTCCAGCGCCTGCGCCGGCAGTTCGACGCCGAGGGCCTGTGCGAGCCTCAGAAGCGGCTGGCGCGGCCGCTCGTGCCGCGGACCATCGGCGTCGTCACCGGAGAGCAGGGCAAGGCACGGGACGACGTCCTCGCGGGGCTTCGGCGCCGGGGCTGGGCAGGGCGCCTGGTGTGGGCTTTCGTGCCCGTACAGGACCGCCACGCGGCGCCGCGCATCGCCGCCGCCCTGCGCGAGCTCGCTGCCCTGGAGGAGGTCGAGGTGGTGATCGTCGCCCGCGGTGGCGGTTCGCTCGCCGACCTGCTCGCCTTCTGCGACGAGACGCTGTGCCGGACCGTGGCGCTCCTCCGCACCCCGGTCATCGCCTCGGTCGGGCACCACACCGACCGCACCCTGATCGACGACGTCGCCGCCGTCTCGTGCTCGACCCCGACCCACGCAGCCGAGGCGGCCGTCCGGATCGACTGCCGGGCCGCCCGCGCCGATCTGGCCGCGAGCGCGCGCCAGCTCGAGCGCCACGGCCGCGTCGCGGTGGTGGGCCGGGCGCGGCACCTCGCCCAGCTCTCCCGCGCGCCCGCCGAGCACGTCGCCCGCCACCGCGTCCACCTGCACCAGCGCCTGCGCGAGCTGCGCGCGAGCGCCCGCCGGCGGGTGGCCGACAGCGGCCGCCGCGCGAGCCGCCACCTGCTCGTCCTCGACCGCAAGGCGGCGGTCGCGCGCGTGGACCGCGACCGCCGGCACGCCGAGCTGCAGGGACGCGCCCGCCGCTTCGCGGGCACCCAGAAGGAAGCGGTGGTCCGCCGCGCCGAGGATCTCGAGCGCCTCGCCCTCGCCCTCGGCGCCCACGACCCGGAGCGGACCCTGGCCCGGGGCTACGCCCTGATCGAGGATCCCGCGGGCAGCCCGGTGACGACCGCGCAGGGGGCGCAGACCGTGCGCGAGCTCGGGCTCCGCTTTCACGACGGCCGCGTCCGCGCCCGCGTGCACGAGCCAGGCGAGGAGCCATCCTCGTGAGCGAGCGATCCTACGAGAGCGCCGCCGCCCGGATCGAGGAGATCATCCGCCGCCTGGACTCCGGCGAAGCCGGCCTGCGCGAGACCCTCGACCTCGTCAAGGAGGGGCGCGAGCTCGTCGAGTACTGCGCCGCCGAGCTCGACGCCGTCGGGCGCGGGCTCGAAGAGCTCAAGCTCGAGGAGCTGGTGGCGCGGCTCGAGGCGGGCACCAAGGAAGAGACGCGATGACCACCTTCGACCTCCTCGCCGACCTCCCGGTCGAGATCGAGGGCTACACGCTCGAGGGGCTGAAGGCCGAAGTCTCGAGCGGGTTCGAGCGCCTGAGCACCGTCGTCCACCTGCACGGCGCAGGCCACGAGGGAGTCGGCGAGGACGTCGTCTACGACGCCGTCGACCAGACCGCCATGCAGGAGGCCGGCCCGGTCCAGCCGCTCGCGGGTCGCTACACCCTCGCCGAGTTCTGCACGTTGATCGACTCGCTCGACCTCTTTCCCGTCGAGCCCCAGCGCGACGTCTCGCGCCTGTACCGCCGCTGGACGTTCGAGAGCGCCGCCCTCGATCTCGCTCTGCGCCAGGGTCAGAAGCCCCTGCACGAGGTCCTGGGCCGCCAGCCCCGGCCCGTCACCTTCGTCGTCTCCCTGCGCCTCGGAGAGCCGGCCTCGCTCGACCCCATAACCCGCCTCCTCGAGCGCTACCCGACCCTGCGCTTCAAGCTCGACCCCACCAGCGACTGGGATCCCGAGCTCATCGCCGCCCTCGTGGCCACCGAGGCGGTCGACTCGGTCGACTTCAAGGCGCTGTACCAGGGGACAGTCGTCGACCAGGCCACCGACCCGGTGCTCTACCGCCGGGTCATCGACGCCTTCCCGCACGCCTGGATCGAGGATCCCGACATCGTCGACCCCGAGGCCGCCGCCATCCTTGCCGGCCACCATGACCGCATCACCTGGGACGCCCCGATCCACTCGATCGCCGACGTCGAGGCGCTCCCCTTCGCGCCCCGCATGGTCAACATCAAGCCCTCGCGGATCGGCTCCCTCCCCGATCTGTGCGCGACCTACGACTATTGCCGTGAGCGCGGGATCGGCGCCTACGGCGGCGGGCAGTTCGAGCTCGGCCCCGGACGCGGGCAGGCGCAGTACCTCGCCTCGCTCTTTCACTCCGATACTCCGAACGACCTGGCGCCCGCGGGCTACAACGTGAACGATCCGGCCGACGGCCTCTCCCCGAGCCCCCTCCCCGTCGCAGCCGACGCCGTCGGATTCCGCTGGGCATAATTGCCCCGATGGGCACGAGTGACTCCCGGCCGGCGACGGCCCTAGACGGCACCGTCGCGCTCGTCACGGGCGCGTCCAGCGGCATCGGCGAGGCGACGGCCCGGCATCTCGCCGGGCTCGGCGCCGCAGTCGCGATCGTCGCTCGCCGGACCAAGCGCCTCGAGGCCCTCGCCAGCGAGATCCGCGAAGCGGGGGGTACGGCGCTCGTGGTCGAGGCCGACGTCACCGAGGAGCCGCAGGCCTCCGGCGCCGTGTCGCGCTGCGTATCCGAGCTCGGACGTCTCGATGTGCTCGTCAACAACGCCGGGATGATGCTCCTCGGCCCGATCCTCGATGCCCCCCTCGACGAGTGGGAGCGGATGGTGCGGGTCAACGTGCTCGGCCTGCTCTACTGCGCCCGGGCCGCCCTCCCCCATCTCCTCCAGGCGGCCGAGGACGGCCCCCGCCACGTCGCGGACATCGTCAACGTCAGCTCGGTGGCCGGTCGGGTGGCGAGAAACGGCAGCGGCGTCTACAACCTCACCAAGCACGGCGTCGGCGCCTTCAGCGAGTCGCTGCGCCAGGAGGTCACCGAACGCCACGTGCGCGTCTCCCTGGTCGAGCCCGGAGCGGTGGCCACCGAGCTGGCGGGGCACAACCGTCCCGAGATCCTCGAGACGATCGGCGAGCGCTTCGCCGGCGTCGAGCGCCTTCAGGCCGACGACATCGCCGATGCCATCGGCTACATCGTCACCCGCCGGCGGCACGTGGCGATCAACGAGCTGCTCGTCCGACCCACCGAGCAGGCGGCCTGAGCGAGACCTTGCAGGAACGGCTTGGCATTGCTGGTGCGGGCGCGATCGCCTGCGGTCTCGCCGCCACCGCCGCGCGGGCCGGCGAGGTGGTGCTGTGGGCGCGCTCGGACGGCTCGGCCCGGCGGGCGCGCGACCGCGTGGCCAAGACCCTGTCCCGGATCGACGACGGGGTGATCGACCCCGACCGGGTTCAGGTCGTCACCGACCTCGCCGCCCTCGCCGCCGCCACCTTCCTCGTCGAGGCCGTGGTCGAGGACCACGGCCACAAGGCGGCGCTGCTCAGCGACCTGGCCGGCCACGCGGCTCCGGCCGCCGTCCTCGCCACCACGACCTCCTCGCTTTCGATTGCCCAGCTCGCGCTCGCCGCCGGGCGGCCCGAGCGCTTCGTGGGGCTCCACGTCTTCAACCCCGTCCCCCGCATGAAGCTCATCGAGCTTGTCTTCCCGGAGACGGCGAGCGAGGACACGCGAGAGCGTGCCGTGGCGCTGTGCCTGGCGCTCGAGAAGACTGCCGTCGAGGTCCCCGACATTCCCGGGTTCGTGGTCAACCGGCTGCTCTTCCCGTACTTGTTCAGCGCCGTCGAGCTGATGGCGGAGACCGGGCTCACTCCCGAGGCCGTCGACAGCTGCATGACCCTGGGCGCCGGCCAGCCGATGGGACCGATCGCGCTGCTGGATTTTGTGGGCCTCGACGTCTCCCAGGCCATCGGCGAGGCGATCGGCGCCTCCGTCCCCGAGTCGTTGCGCGCGCTCGTCGAGGAAGGCTCGCTGGGACGTAAATCCGGGCAAGGCTTCTATAGCTACGAGTAAAGCTTTAAGGCTCGTTCATCTC
>DASZMD010000345.1:0-13953 GCA_035551955.1 Solirubrobacteraceae bacterium
CATCTCCGACCTCGTCACCCTCCCGGGCCTCATCAACCTCGACTTCGCCGACGTCCGCACGATCATGTCCGATGCCGGAAACGCCCTGCTCGGGATCGGACTCGGCACCGGCGAGCGCCGGGCGATCGACGCCGCCGAGCAAGCGGTGTCCTCGCCCCTGCTCGAGACGAGCATGGACGGGGCGCATTCGATCCTGCTCTCGATCACCGGCGGCCATGATCTGTCGTTGTGGGAGGTGAACGAGGCGGCCAAGGCGGTCGCCGCGGCCGCGCATCCCGACGCCAACATCATCTTCGGCGCCATGCTCGACGAGAAGCTCGAGGACCAGGTGTGGGTGACCGTCGTCGCCACCGGCTTCGGCGAGCGCCCGTCCCGCGCTCACCGCGAGGAACGCGGTCCGGCCCTGGCCCGCGCGGACCGGGACCGCCCGGCGCGCCGTGTCGACGAGGGCTCACGTGATCGCATGCCGCTGCGCGAGCCGCGCGGCGAGCCCCGGGTCACGCGTCGGCGCGAGCGGCCCGCGAGCACGTCGTTCGATCTCGAAGTGCCCGAGTTCATTCCCCGCCGCTGAGCACGAGCGCTCCGCAGCTGGGCGTCATCGCCGCCGGCCACCCGCTCACGGCACGGGCCGGGGCCGACGTCCTCCGCGCCGGAGGCAACGCCGTCGACGCGGCGATCGCGGGGATGCTCGTGTCGTTCGTGTGCGAGCCGCTGCTCACCGGGCTCGGCGCCGGGGGCTACATGCTCGTGGTCGCCCCCGGTCGCGAGCCCGTGCTCCTCGACTTCTTCGTCGAGGCCCCAGGCCGGGGCCCGGGCGCCGCACGCCCGGCGGAACTCGTCCCCGTCACCGTCTCCTTCGGGGACGCCGTCCAGGTCTTCAACATCGGGGCCGCCTCCGTTGGCACCTACGGCACGCCGGCGGGCCTGTGCGCGGCCGCCGAACGCTTCGGGCGGATCGCGCTCGCCGAGCTCGTGCCCCCGGCCGCGGCGCTCGCCCGCGACGGCGTCGAGCTCACCGTCCAGCAGGCCTACGTGCTCGAGATCCTCTCCGGGGTGGCGACCGCCACCCCGGAGAGCGCGGCCATCTTCGCCCCCCAGGGCGAGGTTCTGCGGGCGGGGGACACGATCCGCCAGCCCGAGCTCGCGGACGCGCTCGAACGGCTCGGGGCCGAGGGCGCGGCGCCCTTCTACACCGGCGAGATCGCGCACGCGGTCGCCGCCTGGATCGCAGAACGCGGCGGGATGCTCACCGCCGAGGACCTGGCCGCCTATGTCGTCCGCGACCGGGACCCGGTGCGCGTGCCCTACCGGGGCCGTCGGGTGCTGACCAACCCGCCTCCGTCGGCCGGAGGGATCCTCATCGCGTACGCCCTCGCCCTGCTCGACGCCGACCCGGAGCCGCCCGGCCTCGAACGGCTCGTCGAGGTGATGGAGCGCGCCCAGAGCGAGCGCACGCCCGAGTTCCTGGCCGGGCTCGACGAGCCGGGGTTCGTGGGGCCGCTCGGGTCGACCACGCACATCGCGGTGCTCGACGAGGACGGGTGCGCGTGCTCGGTCACGTGCTCGAACGGATCGTGCTCGGGCGAGGTCGTGCCCGGCACCGGCATCCATCTCAACAACATGCTCGGCGAGCAGGATCTCAACCCCCTCGGCTTCCACCGCCACCCGCCCGGGCGGCGGCTTCCGAGCATGATGGCGCCCACCGTCGTGCTCCGCGACGGCGCGCCCGAGCTCGTGCTCGGCAGCGCGGGGTCCAACCGGATCCGCTCGGCCATCCTCCAGACGATCATCCGGGTGGTGGACGAGGGCCTGCGGGCGGGCCCGGCCGTCCAGGCGCCGCGGGTCCACTTCGAGGACGGCGTGGTCTACGTCGAGCCGGGGATCGACACCACGGCGCTCGAGGCGGCGGGGCGGGCGATCGCCCGCTTCCGCGAGCGCAACCTGTTCTTCGGCGGCGCCCAGGCGGTGGAGCGCGATCCCGCGGGCGGCTTCTCGGGGGGCGGCGACGAGCGACGGGGCGGGGCGGCGACGGTGGTCGAGGCCTGAGATGGCGGGGCGGCTCGGGACTCCCGGTGGAGCGGTCCGGGCCGTCGCGCTGGCGGCCGCGCTCGCGCTCGCCGGCTGCGGCCTCGCGGTCCAGTCTCCCGATCTCTTCGGCCTCACCCGCACGGGCGGGGGCAAGCGGCTGGTCATGGTCGTCAACGACGGCGGAACCGTGCGCTGCAACGGCCGTCCGCCCACGCCGCTGCCCGACCGGCTGCTGATCGTCGCGCGCTCGCTCACCGGCCAGCTCGACGCCGACGCGCGCACCAAGCTCGACCCGCCCTCGCCTCCGCGCAGCTTCTACCGCTTCCAGGTCAGCCTCGAGAAGGGGGGGTTCTCCTTCCCCGACACCTCGGCCGTCCACCGCCCGGAGCTCGCCAAGCTCGAGCAGTTCGTGCTCCAGGCCGAGCCGTACTGCGGAGCGCGGGGTTAGCCCCGCTTAAGGCGATGGCCGGTAGGGTTCCGCGCTCCATGCACGCGGTCCTGTCAGTCGTCCACCACGTCTCGAACCCGATCACGACCTTCCAGGCCGTGGTCCTGGGAGTCCTCCAGGGGGTGACCGAGCTCTTTCCGGTCTCGAGCCTCGGGCACACCGTCCTGTTCCCGACCCTGTTCGGCTGGGACAACCTCGTGCGGGCACAGTCGAGGCCCGAGTCGTTCTGGCTGGCGTTCGTGGTCATGCTCCATGTGGGAAGCGCGCTCGCCCTGCTCATCTACTTCTGGCGCGACTGGATCGAGATCATCACCGCCTTCTTCCGGACGCTCCCGAAGCGGCGCATCGACACCCCGACGGAGCGCCTGGCGTGGCTGATCGTGGTGGCCAGCATTCCCGTCGGCATCCTCGGCGTTGTCCTTGAGCACCCCGTGCGCGTCGCCCTGGCGAAGCCCGCGACGGCGGCGGTCTTCCTGATGGTCAACGGCGTCATCCTCATCGGCGCCGAGCAGCTCCGCCGGCGCGCGGAGGTACGCGAGCTCGCGCTCCGCGAGGGGGTCAAGGAGGACGGCGGGCGCAAGCTCGAGACGCTCGAGTTCAAGGAGGCGGCGATGATCGGCCTCGCCGAGTCGACCGCGCTCATCCCGGGCATCAGCCGCGACGGGGTGGCCATGTCGGCCGGACTCGCGCGCGGCCTCGACAACGCCGACGCCGCCCGCTACGCCTTCCTCCTCGCCACCCCGATCATCCTCGCGGCCGGCGTGTACAAGATCGGCGACCTCACCGGCCCCCTCGGCGATCACGGCGTGCGCAAGGAGGCCCTCATCGCCGCCGTGTGCGCGGCGATCGCCGGCGTCGTCACCGTGCACTACCTGACCCGGTACTTCCGGACGCGCAACCTGATCCCGTTCGGGATCTACTGCCTGATCTTCGGCGCGTTCATGGTCGTCTACACCGCGGTGACGTAGCGCTCTCGCGCTCGCGGCCGCGCACGAGCGTGTTGCCCGTCTGATCTGCATCTGATATATCACTGCAGATGGGTTCGGTTGCCACGGCAGAGTCCTCCCGGCAGCTGCCGTCCTCCCAGCGCGTGGTGATCATCGGGGCGGGAATCGTCGGCAACAGCCTCGCCTATCACCTCACCAAGCTTGGCGTCGGCGACGTCACCCTGCTCGACAAGGGTCCCCTCCCCAACCCCGGGGGCTCGACCGGGCACGCGTCCAATTTCATCTTCCCCGTCGACCACTCCAAGGAGATGACCTCGCTCACCCTGGAGAGCCTGCGCCAGTACCAGGAGCTCGGGGTGTTCATCGAGAGCGGCGGGATCGAGATCGCTCGCACCGAGGAGCGGATGCAGGAGTTCGCGCGCCGGCTGGCCTCGGCGCGCTCGTGGGGGATCGAGCCCGTATCGCTGATCACCCCGGGCGAGGTCAAGGAGCTCGTTCCCTTCATCAACGAGCAGCTCATCCTCGGCGGCTTCTACACGCCGGGCGCCGGCGTCGTCGACTCGCTCCGGGCCGCGACCATCATGCGCGAGCGCGCCGCCGAGGCGGGGCTGACGATCGCCGCCAACACCGAGGTGCTCGGGTTCGAGCTCGAGAACGGGCGTGTCCGGGGGGTCAGGACCACCCGGGGCGAGATCGCCGCCGAGCAGGTGGTGATCGCCTGCGGCGCCTGGAGCCCGCGCCTGGCCGCCATGGCCGGGGCCTCGATTCCCCTCACCCCGATGGTCCACCAGATGATCGACATCGGGCCGGCGCCCCGGTTCGCCGACGCCCAGGGGATGATCGAGTACCCGATCGTCCGCGACATGGACACCAACATGTACGAGCGCCAGGAGGGCACCGGGCTGGAAATCGGCTCCTACGCCCACCGGCCGATCACCCTCGACGCCGACGAGATCCCCTCGATCGAGGAGGCGGCGCTGACGCCCACGGAGCTTCCCTTCACCCAGGACGACTTCGACCCCCAGATGGAGATCGCCCTCGAGCTCATGCCCGAGATCGTTGCCGACGAGAGCGTGGGGGTGAAGTATGCGATCAACGGGGTGCTCTCGGTGACCCTCGACGGGATGCCCCTGATCGGCGAGACCCCCGAGGTGCGAGGGCTGTGGTCGGCCGCCGCCATCTGGATCAAGGAGGGTCCGGGCGCGGGCAAGACGGTGGCCGAGCTCATGGTCCACGGCGAAGCGGAGATCGACGTCTACGAGTCCAACGTCGCCCGCGCCTATCCCTGCCAGCGGACCGCCTCGCACATCAAGGCGCGCGCCAGCGAGGGCTTCAACAAGATGTACGGAATCGTTCACCCCTCCGAGCAGTGGGAGTCCGACCGCCGCGTGCGGCTCTCGCCCTTCCACGAGCGCGAGCGCGAGCTCGGGGCGGTGTTCTTCGAGACGGTGGGATGGGAGCGCCCGCAGTGGTACGAGTCCAACGCGCCCCTGCTCGAGGAGTACGGAGAGCGCATCAACCGGCGCGAGGCGGAATGGGAATCGCGGTGGTGGTCGCCGATCATCAACGCCGAGCACCTCGCCATGCGCGACCGCGCCGCCATCGTCGACCTCACCGCCTTCGCCGTCTTCGACATCACCGGCCCGGGCGCCCTCGACGCCGTGCAGCGGACCGCCATGCGCCAGATGGACGTCGCGGTCGGGCGCGTCGTCTACACGCCGATTCTCACGCCCTCCGGGGGGTTCAAGGCCGACCTGACCATCATGCGCCTGGCCGACAGCGTCTTCCGGGTGGTCACGGGCGGCGCTTACGGGATGTCCGACCTCAAGTGGTTTGCCGACCAGCTTCCCGACGACGGCTCGGTCCAGCTCCACGACCAGACGAGCGCATGGTGCACTCTCGGCCTGTGGGGACCGCGCGCCCGCGACATCCTCGCCGCCGTCACCGGCGAGGACGTGTCGAACGAGGGCTTTCCCTTCGCCCGGTGCCGGACGATCGAAGTCGGACCGCTGTCCGTGCTCGCCTCGCGCATCTCCTACGTCGGCGACCTCGGCTGGGAGCTCTACGTGCCCATCGAGCAGGGCGCGCGCCTGTGGGACATCGTTGCCGAGGCGGGGCGCGAGCACGGCGTCGTGCCCGCGGGGATCGGCGTGTACGGGACGACCGGTCGCCTGGAGAAGTGCTATCGCGCCTACGGGGCCGAGCTCGAGGGCGAGTTCAATGTCGTCGAGGCGGGCATGGCCTGGGGGAAGGTCAAGGACGAGGACTTCATCGGCAAGGAGGCGCACGTCCGCCACCGCGAGGAGGACCCGGCCGCGATCATGTGCACCCTCACCGTCGACGACCACACCTCCTCGGCCGGGGTCAAGCGCTACATGCTCGGCGGCGAGCCCGTGCTCACTCCCGACGCCGCGGCCATCACCGACGCCAAGGGCCGGCGCTCCTACGTCACGAGCGCCGGCGCCGGTCCCTCGGTGGGCAAGCACATCCTCATGACCTACCTCCCGCCCGAGCACGCCGTGCAGGGCGAGCAGCTCGTCGTCGAGTACATGGGCGAGCGCTACCCGGTGACCGTCGCCGTGGCCGGCTCGACCCCGCTCTTCGACCCCGAGAACACCCGCGTGCGCTCGTGAACGTCCTCGTCTGCGTCAAGCGGGTCCCGCTCACCGGCGGGAAGATCGTCCTCACCGAGGACGAGCGCGCGATCTCCACGCGCCACCTCGGCTTCACCATCAGCCCCCACGAGGAGTGCGGAGCCGAGGAGGCGATCCGCCTCGTCGAGGCATACGGCGGCACGAGCACCGTGCTCACCCTCGGCCCCCCGGAGGCCGAGGAGCAGCTCCGCGACATGATGGCGATCGGGGTCGACCGGGCCATCCACCTGGTCAGCGACGGCGGCGAGTGGGATCCGCAGGCGACGGCGGCGGCGATCGCCGCGGCGATCCGGGCGCAGCCCGCGTCCCCCGACCTGATCCTCTTCGGCAACGAATCCGCCGACGCCGGCAACTACCAGGTGGCGATTCGCGTCGCCCACGCCCTCGGGCTCCCGTGCGTGACCGGGGTCAAGGGGCTGAGCGTCGAGGGAGGGGCCGTGCGCTGCGAGCAGGAGGTCCCCGGCGGCCGCGACCTCTACGAGGTGCCGATGCCCGCCGTCGTGACCGTCAAGGAGGGCCTGAACCTCCCGCGCTACCCCTCGGTGCCCGGGCGCCTGCGCGCCAAACGCAAGCCGGTCGAGGCCCTCAGCCCCGAGCGCCCCGATCCGCTGCTCGAGATGGTCCGGCTCGTCCTCCCGCCGGGCTCGGGCAAGCGGGCGGAGGTTCTCGGACGCGGACCCGAGGCCGCTCCCGCCGTGGTCGGCGTCCTCCGGGAGCTCGGGCTCGTATGAGCACGCTTGTCTTCATCGACCGGGCCGACGCGGAGCTCTCCGCGCAGGCGCTGACCTTCGCCCGCGGCCTCGGCGACGAGCTACACGCTGCGCTCATGGGCGAAGCGGCCGCGTCCGCGCCCGACGACCTCGCCGCCTACGGCGTCTCCGTCGCGCACATCGCCGAGGGGGTCGACCCCTACGCCCCCGCGGCGTGGGCCCAGGCGATCGTCGAGCTCGTCGAGCGGACGGCGCCCGCGGCCGTGGTGGGCCCGGGGACCGACCGCGGCAACGAGGTCCTCGCCCACGTCGCCGCCAGGATCGACCAGCCGATGGCCGCCAACTGCGTTTCGCTCACCCCGGGCGATCCCGCCACCCTCACGCGCGTGCGCTGGGGCGGCAGCCTGCTCGAGGAGGCGCGCCTGCATGGCGCACCCATGCTCGTGACCGTGGCCCCCCACGCGGTCACCGCCGAGACGGTCGCGCCGGGCTCCGCGCCCGCCACCGTCTCGGCATCCCCCTTTACCCCGGCGCTCTCGGACGCCGACCTTGTCGTGCAGGTGTCCGAGCGGGCGGGGGCGCTCGCGGCCGGCGTCTCGCTCACCGACGCCGAGGTGGTCGTGTCCGGCGGGCGCGGCGTCGGCTCGGCCGCGGGATTTGAGGTCATCGAGGAGCTCGCCGGGCTGCTCGGCGGCGCGGTGGGCTGCTCTCGGGCGGTAACGAGCGCGGGCTGGCGGCCCCACACCGATCAGGTCGGGCAGACGGGGACCAAGATCTCACCTGAGATCTACATTGCCTGCGGGATCAGCGGCGCCACCCAGCACATGGCCGGATGCAAGGGCGCCAAGAAGCTCCTGGCTATCAATCCCGACGGTGAGGCTTCGATCTTCGCCAGCGCCGACTACGCGGTGATCGGCGACCTCCACGAGATCGTCCCGGCGATCTCGGCCGAGATTCGTAAGGCGAGGAGCGGCTGATCTCGGTCCCGGCCGCAGTCCTCCTCGCGGCCGCGCTGGCGGTCAGCGGGACGCTGTTCGCCCGTCGCGTGCGCCTGCTCGTACGGCTCGTCCGCGCCGGCGCGCCCGTCGAGCGCACCGGCGACGTGCCCCGCCGCGCCCGCAACGAGGTGTCGATCGTCCTCGGCCAGCGCAAGCTCCTCCAGCGCGTCAGTCCCGGTCTCATGCACGCGTTCATCTTCTGGGGCTTCCTCGTCCTCGCGCCCACCATCCTCATCGCCCTCATCGGCGTGGTCGACAAGCGCGCCACCCTGCCATGGCTCGGCCACCAGGGCTGGTACGCCTTCCTCGTCGACCTGTTCTCCGTGCTCGTGCTCGTCGGCGTGGTCGCCGCGCTCTGGGTGCGCAAGGTGCATCGACCGCGCCGCTTCGAGGGCAGCCACCTCGGCGAGGCCGATCTCATCCTCGCCATGATCGCCATGATCGCGCTGACGCTGCTGCTCTGGCACGCGACGCGCATCGCCCTGGGGCTGAACGAGTGGCCGCGGGGGGCCTCGCCGGTCGCCGACGCGCTCTCGCGCCTCTTCGCTCGCCACGGGGCGACCCGCGTCCTCGAGCGCGTCTTCGTGTGGGCTCACGTGCTCACCATCCTCACCTTTCTCGCCTACCTGCCGCGCTCCAAGCACCTGCACATCGCGACCGCGGCCGTGAACGTGTGGTTCGGGCGCACCGGCGCTCCCGGCCGGCTCGAGCCCCTGCGCTTCGACGACGAGAACGTCCCCGAGGAGGAGATCCGCTTCGGGGCGGGCACGGCGGCCGACCTGACCTGGAAGCAGGTGCTCGACACCTTTTCGTGCACCGAATGCGGCCGCTGCCAGGATGCCTGCCCGGCCTTCGCCACCGGCAAGGCCCTGTCCCCCAAGCTCCTGATGATGGGCCTGCGCGATCAGGTCCTCGCCGGGGACTCGGACCCGCCCACCCCGCTGGTCCCGGGGGCGGTGAGCGAGGAGGTGGTGTGGGACTGCGTGACGTGCGGAGCGTGCGTAGAGGCGTGCCCGGTGTCGATCGAGCACATCGATCACATCGTCGACCTGCGCCGTCACCTGGTCATGGTTGAGTCGAGCTTCCCCGCCGAGGCGGAGCCGATGCTCCGCGACGTCGAGCGGGCGTCGAACCCCTGGGGCAAGGCCCAGTCCGAGCGCGCCGACTGGGCGGCCGACCTCGGCGTCCGGGTCCTCGAGCCGGGCGATCAGGCCCCCGAGTACCTCTACTGGGTCGGGTGCGCCTCCTCCTTCGACGAGCGCGCGCGGCGCACGGCGGAGTCCACGGCCAAACTCCTGCAGGCGGCGGGGGTCGACTTCGCCATCCTCGGGCCGCGGGAGAGCTGCACCGGCGACCCGGCGCGCCGGATGGGCAACGAGTACGTCTTCCAGGCCTTTGCCGAGGCGAACGTCGCCACCCTCGACGCGGCGGGGGTGACGAAGATCGTCGCCAACTGCCCCCACTGCTTCAACACCCTCGCCAACGAGTACCCGGACTTCGGCGGACGCTACGAGGTCGTCCACCACTCAGAGCTCCTGTCCAGCCTGGTGCGCGACGGCAGGCTCTCGCCCCGGCGCTCGGATGGGCTCTCGATCACCTATCACGACTCCTGCTACCTGGCCCGCCACAACGACGTGCTCGGCCAGCCGCGCGAGCTCGTGTCCGCCGTCGGCGAGCCGGTGGAGATGAAGCGCAGCGGCAAGAGCACCTTCTGCTGCGGAGCGGGCGGCGCTCACATGTGGATGGAGGAGCGCGCCAAGCCCATCAACCTCGAGCGCGTGCGCGAGGCGGCGGAAACGGGCGCGGACACCCTCGCCGTGGCCTGCCCGTTCTGCACCGTGATGCTCGACGACGGCGTCCAGAGCGGGGACGCCGACCTGCGCGTGGTCGACGTCGCCGTCCTCCTGGCCGAGGCGGTCGAGGCGGAGCGACCCGCCGACCCCGTGTCGTAGGCGCCGGCCGGCCCGTGCGGCGCCTCACCGATGAGAAACCGCCGCCGCCCCGGTCTATACGTTCGTGAGCATCCCTACGCTTCCCCCCATGGCCATCGTCTCCGTTCGGGGACCCTTGCGCAAGCTCGCGGGCGCTCGCGCCGAGCACGAGCTCGAAGGCGTGACGGTGCTCGAGCTCCTGCGCGCCTTGGAGGGCCGTCATCCGGACCTGGGCGGATGGGTGCTCGACGAGCGCGGCCTGATTCGCCGCCACATCAATGTGTACGTCAACGGAGAGCGCGGGGAGGAAGCGACGCCGGTCAGGGACGGGGACCGTGTCGAGGTGCTACCGGCGATAACGGGAGGGTGAGAGGTTGAGCGAATTGGTGGTCGGAACCAAGAAGGGACTGTTCCTGCTCGAGGGCGAGCCGAACTCCGGGTTCGACATCACGACGCGGGCGTTCGCGGGCGACCCGGTCGATTTCGCCACCCGCGATCCGCGCACGGGAAGGCTGCTCGCGGCCGTGACCTCGCCCTTCTATGGGCCCAAGATCTTCTATACCGACGGCGGTCCCGAAGCGGAGTGGGAGCAGGCGGAAGGGCTCGCGCTGCCCGAGGGTGGCGACAGCGCGCTCGAGCGGATCTGGGTCATCGCCCCCGGCGAGGCTGACGGCACCCTCTATGCCGGAGGAGATCCCGGAGTGTTGTTCGAGAGCCACGACGGGGGAGCGAGCTGGGAGATCAACGCCGGGCTGTGGGAACAGCCCTCGCGCCCTCACTGGCAGCCCGGCGGTGGCGGCCTGTGCCTGCACTCCATCTCCACCTGGCCGGGGGATCCCGACCGGCTCGCCGTCGCCGTGTCGGCCGCGGGAATGTGGCTGACCGAGGACGGCGGCCGAACCTGGAGGCGCGGCAACGAGGGTCTCAACCCCGGGTATCTGCCCGAGGAGGCGCTGGCGGACGAGAACGCGGGCCGCTGCGTACACCACGTCGAGCGGGCGCCGCGACAACCGTCGCGCATGTTCATGCAGTTCCACGGCGGCGTCTATCGCTCCGACGACGCGGGCGGAAGCTGGACCGACATCGGCGGTGGCGAGCTCCCCTCCGACTTCGGCTTCCCGCTCATGATCGACCCCGCGGACCCCGACAGCGCCTACCTGATCCCGCTCGTCGCCGACATGGATCGCGTCACCCCCGACGGCCGCGTGCGCGTCTACGAGACGCGCGACGGGGGCTCGACCTGGGCCGCGCGGGGCGATGGCCTGCCCGCGCAGCACGCGTACCTGACGGTACTGCGCCAGGCGTTCAACCGGGTCGGGGAGGGGCCGGAGCTCGAGCTCTACTTCGGCTCCACCTCGGGCGAGCTGTTCGGCTCCTGCGA
Organism: Solirubrobacteraceae bacterium; assembly: GCA_035551955.1. Classification (GTDB taxonomy): domain Bacteria; phylum Actinomycetota; class Thermoleophilia; order Solirubrobacterales; family Solirubrobacteraceae; genus Palsa-465. The sequence continues at coordinate 11,098 of DASZMD010000345.1, forward strand.
CGCGGGCGCGAGCTGGTCGACGCTCGCGACCCGGCTGCCGCCGGTGTTCTCGCTGGTCGCGTTCTAGGCTAGGCGGAGGTTTCCGGCTGGACCGCCCGCACCCCGTCCGCGATCGCCCTCGCCACGACCTCGGCGGCCACCGCTTCCACGACGTCGTAGGGCGCCTGCACGGCGCCGGTGGCCAGGCAGAACATCGTGTCCCCGTCGTACATCGTGTGAGAAGGGCGGATAGCGCGGGCGATCCCGTCGTGGGCGACGGTCGCCAAGCGGTTGGCCTGATCCTTGGTCAGCTCCGCGTCGGTGAGGACGACGCCGATGGTGGTGTTCGTCCCCGGGACGAGCGCGGAATCACGGTCCCAGCCGGTGAACTCGGCTACCCACTCATGCCGCTCGTCGTCCCAGACGCCGCCGACGCTGTTGACCACCATCACCGCGGCGACGATCGCGCTCCCGGCCTTCGCGCTCACGAGCCCGAGCCCGCCGGGACGCACCTGCGATCCGTCGCCGCCCTTGGCGACACTGGCTCCGGTGCCCGCTCCCACCGCTCCGGCGGCGGGCTCAGCCGTGGCCGCGGCGCATGCGGCATATCCGGCCTCACGACCCGGACGCGCACGGGGATCGCCGACCGAGAGGTCGAATATGACCGCTCCGGCGACGATGGGAACGCGCACCGACACGAGCTCGTAGCCGACGTCGTGCTCCTCGAGATAGCGCATCACCCCGCCGGCGGCCTCCAGACCGAAAGCGCTCCCGCCGGTCAAGAGGATCGCGTGGACTCGGTCGACGAGCGTCCCGGGACGCAGCGCGTCGGTGCACAGCGTCGAGGGCGCGGCACCGCGGACGTCGACCCCGCCGATCGCTCCCGCCGGGGCGAGCACGACCGTGCAGCCGGTGCGCCCTTCGGTATCCGTCCAGTGCCCAACCGAGATTCCCCGTGGAAGGTGCGGCATCCCCGGCGACCATAGCGTCCGGGCGGCGGGGCGCCGCCCATCTGCCGCTAGGATGTCGCTCGTGAAGAACCGGACTAGGGGGGTTCTGGCGATAGCCGTGGTCTTCGTGCTCGCCGGCGGATCGGTGGCCCGCGCCGGTACGCCTGGGCACTGGACGCGGCTCACCGACATGACGGCGAGCAACATCGACGAGGTTTCGCTCGCCCGCACCGCTGATGGCGTCCTCCACGCCGCGTGGACGGGCCCCACGCCCGCTACTCCGAGCTCGGGTCGTGACGTCCTGGTCAGCGCGATCTCCCCCACCGGCGGGGTGGGCACGGCGAGCGTGGTGCAGAGTGACTGGGCGACGATGGCGAATCCGTCGCTGGTGGCGAGCGGGGGCAACGGCTTGTATCTGTTCCTCGGAGCAACTCGGTCGATCAATCCGGGTGAGACGATCTCCAACCTGGCGCTGCTCGCCTCGAGCGACGGCGGAGCGACCTGGTCCCTGGACCCCGCCGACGTGACCACCACCGGCGCTGCCTACACCAGCGACGTGTCCGCCGCCCTCGGCGTCGACGGGACGCCCTTCGTCGCCTGGGGCAGCGCGAGCTGCCTGTGCGTTCACCGGGGGATCTCGCCGGCGACGGCGAATTCCGACTTCCAGCAGGGCCTCGGCAATTACGGGTACGAGGCGGGAATCGCGCTCGATCCGTCCGCGGCCCGGCCGGTGGTGGCCTGGTACTCCAATGGCACCGGGCACAATGGCGTCTACGCCGCCCCCGTCGACCCCTCGACGGGTGCGCTCGCGGGCCCGCAGATGCAGATGCCGGGCACCGCAGATCTCGCCGACGGCCCGTTCAGTGGCCGCACGCAGGTCCTCGCGCGTCCGGGTGGCGGGGTCTACGTCGCCTACGAGGGCGGCTACCCCAGCCACACCAGAGTCCTCCTGTGGCGCGTCGGCGACACGACCTCCTCGTTGCTCGCCCAGAACCCGCGTCAGGTCAGGAGCGTCGGCGTGGCCAGCACCCCCACCGGGCGCCTGTGGATCTTCTGGTCGGCCCAGTCGTCCTCCGGTAGCCCGATCGTCTACGCGCGTCGCTCGAATCCGACGGCGAGCACCTGGGGCGCCACCGTCGTGGTCAAGCCGCCCACCGGCGCGAGCACCTCGTGGAACCTCGTCGGCAACGGGCAGGCGAGCCGTCTCGACCTGGTGGGGTCGTTCTCCAGCGGTGCGTCCAGCACCGCCGCGAGCTACCACACTCAGCTGCTGCCCGGCTTGTCCCTGACCGCCTCGCCGAGCCGCCTGCACGTACGCACCGCTCGGGCCCAGAAGGTCACCTTCTCGGTCTCCGACGCGGGGTCCGCCGTCAGCGGCGTCAAGGTGCGGGTCGGGAGCGCGTCCGGCACGACGAACGCGAAGGGCAAGGTGACGCTCAAGCTCGGGCCGTTCGCGCATCGGAGGCAGCTGCTCGTGCGCGCCACCCAGGGCAATTACACCGCCGCCTCCGTGTCGCTGAGCGTCAAGTAGCGCCGGTAGCCAAAGTCGTCCATACTCACCGTCGTGGTAGGAACGCGTGCGTCGGCGCAGGTCGAGACCGTCGCGAGGGAGCTAGAGACGCGCGCTCGGTCGCGCGCCGCGCCGCGATGCTCGCCGGCGCCCGGGAGCTTCGATGTCCTCGGGCTCCAGCGCAGCGCCGGTAACCGCGCCACCGCTCGCATGCTTGCCGGTCTGCGGACATCGATCGCCTCGCCTGTCCTCCAGCGGGCGATCATCCCGGCGGCCGGAATCCACGGCCTCGCCGGAAACCTCGACACGTCGAACCTCGACGCATCCAAGGCCCAGATCGACCAGATGTGGAACGGTGGCACGCGGAAGGGCCTGAGCGACCTGTGGGTGGCGCTGAGACAGGTGACTCCAGAGCTC
>DASZMD010000346.1:0-15573 GCA_035551955.1 Solirubrobacteraceae bacterium
GCGTTCTCGCTCGGCATCTCGGCCAAGCTGGTGATGCGCTTCGGCATCAGGCTGCCGCTCACCGGCGGCCTGCTCCTCGCCGCTGTGGGGCTGGCGCTGTTCGCCCGCGCCCCGGTCGGCGGCCACTTCGTGCTCGACGTCCTCCCGAGCATGATCTTCCTCGGCTTTGGCGCCGGGATCGCCTTCAACCCCGTCCTCCTCGCCGCCATGGGCGACGTCGACCCCAGCGAGGCCGGGCTCGCCTCGGGCATCGTCAACACCTCGTTCATGATGGGCGGCGCCCTCGGGCTGGCCATCCTCGCCAGCATCGCGGCGTCCCGGACCAGCCACCTGATCGCCTCGGGTCACGGTCACCTCGCGGCCCTCGACTCGGGTTACCACACCGCCTTCATCATCGGGGCGCTGTTCGCCGTCACGGCAGCGGCGGGCGCACTCCGGCTACGGGCGACGAAGTCGGCCATGCCCGCCGCCGAGCACGGGTGCGAACCCGTGCTGGCGGAGGCTTGACCGCGTTTAGCAACGGCGGGCGGGCGGAGGCCGGCGCGTCGCGAATGGCTAGTATTGCTTGACAGCTATATGCTGTCTACGGCATACTCATGTCGTGTCTGTGTTCGAAGTCCTCGCCGAGCCGAACCGCCGGCGCATCCTCGACCTCCTGGGTCCTTCGGAGCGCTCGGTGGGCGAGCTCGTGGACGAGCTCGAGCTCAGCCAGCCGGCCGTCTCCAAGCACCTGCGGATCCTCCGCGAGGCCGGTCTCGTCGACTTCCGCGTGGACGCGCAGCGGCGCCTGTACAGCCTGCGGCCCGAGCCGCTGCGCTACATCGACGAGTGGCTCGCCCCCTACCGGCAGATGTGGGCGGACCGGCTCGACGATCTCGAACGGCACCTCGATGCGATCGACGGCCAATAAGGAGAAACGATGTACGGCACTCTCGAGCAGCTCGACGACGGCAGCTGGCAGCTGCGCTTCACGCGCACCCTTCGCCATCCCGTCGAGACGGTGTGGCGCGCGATCAGCGAGCCCGAGCACCTCGCCCGATGGTTCCCCACCACGATCGAGGGTGAGCGGGCAGCGGGGGCGCCGCTGCGCTTCAGCTTCCCCGGCGGCCAGGCGCCTTCCTTCGACGGTGAGATGATCGCCTGCGAGCCACCCTCGGTGATGGAGCTGCGCTGGGGCCCTGACGTCGTGCGCCTCGAGCTGCGGCCGACGGACGAGGGGACCGAGCTGACCCTGCTCGACCGGCTCGAGGAGCTCGGCAAGGCGGCCCGCGACGGAGCCGGATGGCACACGTGTCTGGACGCACTCGAGAACGCGCTCGACGGCGCCGAGGACGCGCGCGAGGCGATGGGCGCGTGGAAGGAGGTCCACTCGCACTACCGCGATGACTTCGGGCCCGAGGCGGCGGCGATCGGGCCGCCGGAGGGGTTCGAATGAGGCCGCTCCCCCGCATCGCCTCACGCGAGCAGTGGGCGACCGCCCGCCGGGAGCTGCTGGCCAAGGAGAAGGAGCTGACCCGCGCGCGCGACGAGCTCAGCGCCGCCCGGCGGCGGCTGCCCATGGTGGCGGTCGAGCAGGAGTACAGGTTCGAGGGCCCGCACGGCCCGGCCACCCTCCTCGACCTCTTCGAGGGCCGCCGGCAGCTGATCGTCGACCACTACATGTTCGACCCGCGCTGGGAGGAGGGGTGCACGAGCTGCGCGGGCCGCGTCGACCAGTACGGCAACCTCGCCCACCTTCACGCCCGTGACACCACCATGGCCGTCGTCTCGCGCGCGCCGCTGGCCAAGATCGAGCCGTTCAAGGCGCGCATGGGCTGGACCTTCCCCTGGTACTCGTCGCACGCAAGCGACTTCAACTACGACTTCCACGTCACCCTCGACGAGCGGGTCGCGCCCCTGGAATACAACTACCGGACCAAAACCGAGTGGCAGGACATCGGCACCCCCCTTGACTTCGAGCAGCCCTTCGAGCTCCACGGCACGAGCTGCTTCGTGCGCGATGGCGACCGCGTCTTCCACACCTATTCGACCTACGCGCGGGGGACCGAGCAGGTCGGAGGGACGCACTATTACCTCGACATGACGGCGCTGGGGCGCCAGGAGGACTAGCTCGCTCAGAACAGGATCGACGGCAGATACGCCCCCGTGGGCTCGGTGTAGAGGCCGATGGTCATCAGCGTCGACTGCTGGACGATCTTCAGCCCATGGCTCAGGCACCAGCGCATCACCTGAGCGTTGCGCGACGGGACGAGGATGCCGAGACCCATGTACATCTGCGGGGAGGCGAGGAGGGCGATGAGATCCTCGTTGCTCTCGGCCACCGCGTGCCACCCGTAGCCGAATCCGGTCGCATAGCCCGACAGGCGCGTGGGGCGCTCGACGACGGCGGCGGTGCCTGCGGCGATGCCGTCGCGAACCTCGGCTTCGCGCTCGTGGCCGTGCACGCGCTCGCACAACTCAGAGCACGCGTCGAGGTCCTCCTCGCGGGCCGGACGGACCCCGAGGCCGGGGATGCTGAGGGCGGGCGGCATCCCCTGGAGCACCGACAGCGGCTCGCGCACGACGAAGCCGAGACTCGTGTAGAGGGCGAGCGAGCGGTAGTGATACGCCGTCTGGACGAGCCTGAGGCCGGCGGCGCCCCGGTCGCGCTCGCGCTCGAGGACGGCCTCCATCAGTCTCCGGCCGATGCCGGCGTCCTGGCCGGAGGGATCGACGGTCACCGGGCCGACGCCCGCGATCGGCGAGCGCTCGTCGACGAAGGCGCAGCCGAGCGCCTCACCGCCGCGCTCGGCCACGAGCCCGGCGAAGCCGCCCGCGTTGATCATCTCGCCGGCCTTGTAGCGGGTGAACTCGGGCGAGCTCGGTTCGACCGGGAGGCTGTGGCGGACGGCGATCGACTCGAACGCGTCGTAGAAGATCCGCCCGCACGTGTCGGCGTCCTCCGGGGTCGCCTCACGCACGGTCACTGTGGTCGTCACTGCTGACATCGTCATCCTCCTGAGCTCGCGTGGGAAGGAGCGATGCTCGCGTGACACGCCCCGCAAGGACATCCCGAATTCGTGGGGGTTAGGCTAGGCGGGGGCGACGAACCACGACATGGGCACGAGGAACGCAAGCCGAGGGACATGGCCGCACGAGCGCCTGCTCGCCGACCTCGAGCGTCTCGCGCTTCGCGCGCCGACGCGGGCCGAGTTCTTCGACGAGGCGGCGGCGCGGCTGAAGCGAACGGTTCCCTTCGACGGTGCCTGCTGGCACACGCTGGACCCAGGCTCAGACCTCATCACCCAGCATCGCCTCCAGGACCTCCCCGACCGCTTCCCGGTCCTCGCCCACAACGAGTACGCGGTCGAAGACGTCAACAAGTTCGAGCACCTCGCCCGGGCCGGGCGTAAGGCGGCGACCATGCACGAGGCCACCGGCGGCCACCCGGAGCGCAGCGCCCGCTTCCGCGATCTCCTCACCCCCGCCGGGCTCGGTCCCGAGCTCCGCAGCGCCTTCGTGGCCGACGGGACGACGTGGGGAGCGCTGATCCTCGTCCGCCGCGCCGGCGAGCCTGAGTTCGACCCGGGTGACGTCGACCTGTTCGCGGGCGCCTCGGCGCTCTTTGCGCGGGCGGTGCGACGCGGGCTGATCGCCGAGGCGTGCGAGCCGACCGCCACTGTCCCCGACGCCCCCGGCGTCGTCGAGCTCGACGCCTCGGGCGGGCTGATCCGTGCCTCCTCCTCGGCCGAGCCGCTCCTCGCCGAGCTGTCGGGGAGCACCGCCGAGGCCGGCGTGCGCTCAGCTTCGGTCCACACGATCGCGAGCGCAACCCGCACCGCGATCGCCGCTGCCGGGGCGCCCGCGCTCCCGAGCTCGGCGGTGAAGACGCCCGCGGGCACGTGGCTCGTCCTCCACGGCGGGCTCCTCGGCGCGCCGCGCTCGGGAGAGGTCGCCGTCTTCATCCAGCGCGCCCACCCGACCCTCGTCGCGCCGCTCCTGCTCAAGGCCTACGGCCTCACCCCGCGCGAGCAGGACGTGGCCCAACTGCTGCTCCGGGGAGCGACGACCATCCAGGCCGCGCAACGGCTGTCGATCTCATCCCACACCGTCGGCGACCACATCAAGTCGATCTTCGAGAAGACGGGCGCCCGCACCCGCGGCGAGCTCTCGGCGACCCTGTTCTTCGGCGAGCACCTGCCGCGGATCCAGAACCGGGTGCCCGTCGGCGACGACGCGTCGTTCGTCGATGCCCCGCGGCCGCGGGGCGGTGAGGCGTGAGGTTGGCCATAGGTCCCGCGGGCTGGGCGCCACGGCGCCACCCTTGACTTCGCCCCCCGCCGTGGAATAGAAGTGGCATTCCACGGTCGGCTCGTACGTCGCAAACACGGCGGGCGGTGGACGAAACGGGGATACGACAACCGGGGGGAAGAGTCATGCCTGAGGTGCTGCATGTGCACGGTGAGCTGATCGACGAGGACGGGCGCGAGCTGTCCTATGCGGAGGTCAAGCTCTTCCGGCGACGGATCCGCGAGCGTCAGCTCCTGGGCGAGACGAAGGCGAGCGAGGAAGGAACGTACGAGATCCGGGCCCCGTGGCCGGAGGCCGGTCCCGGGAAGGTCCTCGTCACCGTCGAGGCGACGGCCGAGCGTCTGACGAAGCCGCTGGCCTCGCCGGTGGTCGAGGCGCAGCCCGAGCTGACGATCGACCTCCAGGAGCCGCCCTGCGACCCCTCGGAGTTCGGCATCCTCCGCCGCGCCATCGAGCTCCAGCTCGAGCGCCTCCCGCTCACCGACGTCGTCGAGTCCGACGAGCACGAGGACATCTCGTTCCTGGCGCAGGAGATCGGCCGCAGCAAGGAGGAGATCACGCGCGTGGTCATCGCCGCTCGCCTGTCGGCGAGCTACGAGGTCCCGATGACCGCCTTCTACGCCTTCCTGCGCCAGCACATCCCGAGCGCGCTGCCCGACCCGCTGCTCGACGCCACCGCCCGCTTCACCCTCGTCGACGCGCTCGTCCAGCGCATCGCCTCGCTCATCTTCGCGCTCGCCCCCGATACCCAGACCCAGGCGCTTCAGAGCGCCATCGCCGCCAACCTGATCGAGGCCGATCTGGCGGTCCCCGACGTCGTCGCGGCTCTGCAGACCCACCGCACGAGCGATCTCCTCCAGCAGCCCTTCCTCGTGGGCAAGACCACGCTCACGGAGCTCCTGACCCTGTCCGGGCTGCCCGAGGCAAAGCACGAGCAGTTCGCGCACGCCCTGGCAACCAACACCGCTTCGATGCGCAACTTCTGGCGCACCCTCGCCTCGGGCGAGCACGGCCTGGACTCCGAGGAGGCGTCGGCGGTCCAGCGCACCCTCGAGCTTGGCGCCTTCGTCAAGAACCACCCTCCCCTCGTGCAGACCCTGCTCGCGCGCTTCCAGCACGGTCAGTACGCCGGGCTCGCCGACCTCGCCCGCCTCTCGATCGAGGACTGGACCCAGCTCGTCGCTCAGGCCGGACCGCCGCCCAACATCGAGGCCGCCGGCAACGCCGGCCCGGCCGAGGTCTACGCCCGCGTGATCTACACCCGCGTCACGCGCGCCTACCCGACGGCGGCGCTGTCGGCGCGCATCACCACTGCCAATCTCGTTCCCGCGCCCCTGCAGCCCTCCCTCACCCGCTTCTTCGCCAACAGCCCCAACCTCGATCTCGTCAAGACGACGGTCGCCTCCTACCTGACCGACAACGCCGAGAAGGCGCTCGCCGGCATCCCCGTCCAAGAGCAGGCCGCGGTGATCGACAACGTCAAGCGCCTGCAGCGGGTCCTGCGCATCACCCCAGACGTCGATCCCGCCCAGGCGCTCCTCGCCGCCGGCATCGACTCGGCGACCCACATCGCCGCCCGCGGATCGCAGCAGTTCTTCGGCCAGGCGGTAGCGGCGGGGCTGACCAAGGTCGAGGCCAACCGCGTCTTCCGCACCGCCGTCCACCGCTACGCGAGCACGGTGTCGACCGTGCTCCGGCTCAACCGGGACTTCATCGGTGTGTGGCCGAGCTTCGTGGGCTCGACCTCGGCGCTCGACGATCCCACCCAGCGGGCGATCGAGCGCGACCAATCGCTCACCACGCTGTTCGGCTCCCAGGACTACTGCGCCACCGACGAGTGCACCTCGGTCCTGAGCCCAGCCGCCTACCTGTGCGACCTCCTCCTGTGGCTGCGCAACCACCAGCTCACCGGCACCTTCCCCACCGCCCTCGACGCCTTGTTTTCCCGCCGTCCCGACCTCGGGCACCTGCTCCTCAATTGCCCCAACAGCGAGACGCCCCTCCCCTACATCGACCTCGTCAACGAGCTGCTCGAGGACGCCGTCAGCCCGCCCGTGGCCCCGCTATGGAAGCAGACGACGCAGACCGCGCCCGAGCTCCGGGCCGCGCCCGAGTACGTAAACGACAGCGCCTACGCCACCCTGAAGGCGGCGAGCTATCCGCACACGCTTCCCTACGACAAGCCGCTCGACGAGCTTCGCAGCTACCTGGCCGAGTCTGGGGTGACGCTGTGGCAGCTCCGCCAGTCGCTGCTCGCCCTGGGCGCGCCGGCGCCGGCCACCCTGGTGAGCGTCGCCGCCGAGCGCTTCGCCATCGATCCCCACGAGCAGGATCTCATCGCCACCCCGAACTTCGTGCCCGCGTCGGTGGCGTGGAACACGCCCGCGCCGAGCACCGACCTCGTACCCGTCGAGGCCTTCCTCCAGGCGGCGTCGATCACCTACGAGCAGCTCCTCGAGCTGCTCGAGATCGTGTGGGTGAGGAGCGGCGGTGGCGCCCTGAACCTCCAGGGGCTGAGCGACACCTGCGACCTGAGCATCCAGTCGCTGTCGCCGTCGCCGATCGACGCGGGCGTGCTCGACCGCGTCCACCGCTTCCTGCGCCTGTGGCGCCACGCGCCGTGGCAGATGTGGGAGCTCGACCTCCTCCTTGCCTCCCCGGCGGTGGCGGGCGGAACCCTCGATACCGCCGGCCTCGTCGCGCTCTTCACCTTCCGCCGCCTGACCGAGGCGACGGGGCTCTCGGTCGACGAGCAGCTCGCCTTCTACGGCGACCTCGACACGACCGCGGGCGGGCACCGAGCCGCGGACGGGACGCGCACCACCTCGCTGTACGCGCGCCTGTTTCTCGACCCGGCCGTGCCCGCCGACCCCGACCTCGCGGCGCTCGCCACCGGCGGAGCCGTCACCCACCCCAACCTGAGCGATCACCTCCCCGCCCTCCAGTCGGCGCTTCAGCTCTCGAGCGAGGACGCGGCGACGCTCTTCGCCGCCCCCATCACCGACGGGCAGCTCACGCTCGCCAACCTGAGCGAGATCTACCGGGTCATCACCCTGGCTCGCGCCATCGGCTCTTCGCTGGCCGAGCTGTTGCGCGTGCTCCCGCTCACGAGCACGGGCACCCTTGCCGCCGCCCTCGCCAGCCCCGCCGCGACCCAGACCTTCATCGAGGAGGTCAAGCGGAGCCGCCAGTCGGGGTTCAGCGCCGACGCGCTCGTCTACGTCCTCACCACCGCGACGACGACCACGGGGATCCTCGACGACCAGATCACCGATGCGGTCCTGCCCGCCGTCCGCGCCGCCATCCAGCAGACCCACGACGAGATCTTCACGAGCGCCGATCCCCCCTTGGCCATCCTCCAGCGCGAGCTCGCGCAGGTCCCGCCCCTGACCGACCCCGCGCTCCTCGCCACCGCCGTGTCGATCGTCGATGACAGCTTCACCGACACCCTCGCCGCCCGCAACGCCTTCATCGCCGCCAACTTCGGCGCCTTCATCGACGTCACCACCGCCGAGAGCGACCTCGCCCCGCTGGCCGGGGGTCTCACCTCGGCCCAGCGCCAGGCCGCCGTCGATCAGCGCGCCACCGAGCTCCTCACCCCGCTCGCCACCTTCCTCACCCAGACGCGGGTGATCGCCGCCCTGGCCCCGAGCCTCGGCCTGCAGCCCGACGTGACCGCGCTCCTCGTCGGCCAGCTCGAGCTCCCCGCGAGCACGCGGACGCTGCTTACCGTGCTCACCGACCCGCACCTGATCGACAAGCCGGGCGGAGCCTACGCCCCGGCCACCCGCGCCAACCTCCCCGACCAGTTCACCGCCATCGACCTGCTCGACAAGGTCGGCACCGTGGTCAAGGCGCTCCACCTGGTCAGGGCCGACCTGACCTGGCTCCTCACCCACCAGGCCGCCTACGGAGGCCTCGACCTCACCCAGCTTCCGGTCACCGGCGCTCAGCCCGCGCAGCCCCTCGAGGCCCTGCTCGCCACCTCGCTGGTGGTCAAGCTCGAGCGCGCCCTCGGCACCGCGCCGCCGCCGGCCGCGCCCGCCGACCTCTACGGTCTGATCGCCGCCGTCGCCGGCGCCACCATCGCCAGCGAGGCCGCCGCGCAGGCCGCCCTTGCCGCGATCACCGGCGGGCAGGCGTCCGACATCGCCGCGCTTGCCGCCGCCGTGGGCGCCACCTTCCCCGCCGACTACACCAAGCCCGCCACCTACGACGCCCTGCGCACGCTGATGGCGATGGCCGGCGTGGCGGGCGCGAGCGGGTCACAGCTCGTGGCCTGGGGAGTCGCCGATCCCGACGAGGCGGCCGCCACCTCGGCGCGCGGGGCGCTCGAGGCCAAGCACTCCCACCGCGACTGGCTCGTCCTAGCGCCCAAGATCATGGACCCCATGCGCGAGCGCCGGTCGGCGGCTCTCCAGGCGTACCTGATCGCCCAGCGTGACGGCGCCGGTCACCTGCTTCATCCCGATGCCAACGCCCTCTTCGACGCCTTTCGGATCGACGTGCAGATGAGCTCGTGCGAGGTCACGACCCGCGTCGTGCAGGCCTACGCCGCCGTGCAGCTGTTCGTCGAGCGCTGCCTGATGGGTCTCGAGGAGGCCGGCGGGGTGACCGTCGACCTCACCCGCGACGACACCTGGACGCAGTGGCGGTGGATGAAGCGCTACCGCATCTGGGAGGCCAACCGCGAGGTCTTCCTGTATCCGGAGAACTGGCTGATCGAGTCACAGCGCCCGAACCGGACCGAGATCTTCGGCAAGCTCGAGCAGGAACTCCGCCAGACCGAGAGCACGGCGCAGAACCTCGAGACGGTGGCCGGGAACTACATCGAGCGACTCGACGAGCTCGCCCACCTTCACGTGACGGGCACCTGCCAGGACCCGCGCACGGGCGCCATCCACGTGATCGCGCGCACCGTCGCCGATCCCCCGCGCTACTACCACCGGACCTTCGAGGACCGCGCGTGGTCGGGCTGGGAGCAGATCCAGCTCGACATCAAGGCCCACCACGCCGTCCCCGCCATGTACCGCAACCGGCTGTGCCTGTTCTGGATCGACGTGATGGTCGCCAACGAGCCGCACCAGAGCCTGCCCGCCGCGCAGCCCTCGACGTCGGCTCCCTCGCAGGAGGTGGCGCGCTACGTCTCGATCGGCCTGAACTTCAGCATCCACGGCACCGACGGCTGGGCGCCGATGCAGAAGGCCAAGGGCCACCTCTTCGACATCCCGCTTCTGAGCAGCGACACGGTCAGCCACGACGGAGCCGTCGAGGCCCTGTACACGCTCAAGGTGCAGACGCCGGCGCCCGTTCCCGGCTTCGGGTCCTCGCTCTTCATCGACGTCTTCCGGCTCGGTGGCTACACCCCGATCGAATTCTTCCTGTTCTGGCTCCCGATCGAGGACCGGCCCTTCTCGGGCGTTCACGTTGGCCGCGCCACCTTCGACGGCCGCTTCAGCGACCTCGAGCTCCGCAACCTGCCCGTGCTCGTGGGCGGCTCGGAGACCGGTCTCCTCGACCATGCCCGCGCCACCTACGGGCCCGACGCCGACCCTCTGCTCGTGCTCCCCGACGCCCAGGCCGATCCCGACCTGCAGGGCGAGCCCTTCCTCGTGCCCAAGGCGGGGAGCCTGAGCACGGTCGGGCAGAGCTCGGTGACCCTTCCTTTGACCTTCACCTCGCTGGGGGCGCTCGAGCAGAACGTCGGTGAGCTCCTGCACACCGCGCGCGTTCCCTACCGCGTGGTGGGCGAGGTCTCCCACCTGTCCTTCGACCCGAGCTCGTACTTCTTCTACCAGGACAACCGCCGCTGTTACTTCGTCGAGGGAGGCCGCTATTACCAGTGGGGGAGCGCGTGGCTCCCGGTGGCACCTTCGGACCCGAGCACGGCTCCCTTCGAGGTGCGCTACCAGTTCCACCGCTTCTATCACCCCTACACGCGGCTGCTGTGGCATCAGCTCGCGGGCGGCGGGTTCCCGGCCCTGTACGAGCGCAACCTGCAGACCGCGCCCGACAGCATCGACCCGAGCGGAGCCGACGTGTTCAGCTTCAACGGGACCTACCAGCCCGTCACCTCGCGCGTGTCGTGGGGCGAGAACAACGAGATCATCGACTTCTCCCGTGACGCCCCGTACAGCGTCTACAACTGGGAGCTCTTCTACCACGCCCCGCTGTTCATTGCCGAGCAGCTGAGCCAGAACCAGCAGTTCGAGGATGCCGTGACGTGGTTCAAATACATCTTTGACCCGACCCGGCAGGGACCGGAGCCCGTCCCCCAGCGCTTCTGGATCACCCAGCCGCTCGGGAGCCTGACCTCGCCGGCGATCCTCGCGGAGCAGATCAACAGCCTGCTCGTGCTCGTCAACCAGCATGACGCCAACGCGGTGGCCGAGGTGACGAGCTGGCGCCAGGATCCCTTCAACCCCTTCCTCCTCGCCGACCAGCGACCGGTGGCGTACATGAAGCGCGCGGTCATGTCCTACCTCGACAACCTGATCGCCTGGGGGGACAACCTGTTCAGCACCGACTCACGTGAGGCGCTGAACGAGGCGACCCTCCTCTACGTGCAGGCGGGGGAGATCCTCGGCCCGCGGCCCGAGGCGGTCGTCCCACCCCAGCACGCCGACGCCTCCTTCGACGACCTCGCGCCCCAGCTCGACGCCTTCGCCAACGCGATGGTCAACATCGAGAACTACATCCCCGCGGGCGGGGGTGGGTCGCCCGGCAACGGCGGGCCGCCCCTCCCCCAGCCCCAGACCTTCTACTTCAAGGTCCCGCCCAACGAACGCCTGCTCGGCTACTGGGACACCGTCGCCGACCGCTTGTTCAAGCTCCGCCACTGCCAGAACATCGCCGGCCAGGCGCTCGACCTGCCGCTCTTCGACGCGCCCATCGACCCCGGCCTGCTCGTCGCCGCCCAGGCCGCCGGCGTCGACCTCGGCAGCGTGCTCAGCGATCTCGGAACCGCCCGTCCCGGCTACCGCTTCGCCACCCTGTACGCGCAGGCACTCGATTTCTGCGGCGCGGTCACCACCTACGGCGCCGGGCTGCTCGCGGCGCTCCAGCAGAAGGACGCGGCCGCCCTGGCCCAGCTCCTCGTCGGCCAGCAGCAGCAGATCGAGACCGAGAACGGGGGCATCCTCCAGGACCAGATCGACGCCGCCGCCCAGGATCTCGCCGCTCTCGAGCAGGCGCTGGCCCTCGCCCAGGCCCAGTTCGACTTCAACCATGACCGCAAGTGGGCGAACGAGTACGAGTACCTGGCCCTGGCCCTGAAAGCGAGCCTCGGCGGGATCAACCTGGGCATCGGGCTCGGGTACCTGATCGCTGGCCTGCTCCGTGGCTTCCCGGACTTCGCCCTCGGTATCGCCGGCTTCGGCGGCTCGCCGGCGGCGGACGCGACGACGGGAGGGGTCGTGGCCGGCGCCATCGCCCACGCCTCGGACGCCGGCAAGGCCTTCGCCACCGGTCTGGACAAGGGCAGCGACGCCTCGATGATGGCCGGCACCTTCGTGGAGCGCAACGAGCAGAACACCGAGAAGGGCAAGGAGGCCGGAATCCAGATGCAGCAGGTCCAGGCCCAGATCGCCGCCTCGCAGATCCGCCACGACCTCGCCGTGCAGCAGCTCGCCAATCACCAGAACCAGCTCGACCGCCTCCAGCATCAGATCGACTTCCTCACCGACATGTTCTCAAGCGAGGACCTCTACGACTGGATGGTGGGCAGGCTCTCCGCCACCTACTTCCAGAGCTACCGGCTCGCCTACAAGCTCTGCCAGCAGGCCGAGCGGTGCTATCGCTACGAGCTCGGGCTCACGAACAGCTCGTTCGTGCAGTTCGGCTATTGGGACAGCCTGAAGAAGGGGCTGCAGTCCGGGGAGTCGCTCGTCCACGACCTGCGGCGCATGCAGGCCTCCTACCTCGAGCAGAACTCCCGTCGGCTCGAAATCAGCCGCTACGTGTCACTGGCGGCGCTCGACGCCCACGCCCTGCTCACCCTGCTCGAGCACGGAGCGTGTGACTTCGATCTCCCCGAGAGCCTGTTCGACGGTGACTACCCCGGGCATTACCAGCGGCGCCTTACGCGGGTGAGCGTGACGGTGGTGTACCCGAACCCCGGACCCTTCGACAACGTGAAGTGCACGCTGACGATGAAGCACAACAGCGTTCGCATCAGCGCCGACCTGGGGACCGCCTACCGCCGGCAGGGCGCCGCGGACACCCGCTTCGTCGACGAGGTCGGCGCCGTCCCCCAGAAGATCGTGCTCGGCAACGGCCAGGACGACCCGGGCCTCTTCCTCAACGCCATCATCGACAACATCAGCGACCCCCGTTACCTCCCCTTCGAGGGCGCGGGGGCGATCGGCTCCTGGCATCTCGACCTCCCCGCCGCCAACAACGAGATTGACCTGAGCACGGTGGCCGACGTCGTCCTCCACCTCCACTACACGGCCCTCGACGGTGGCGACACCTTCGCCCAGGCGGTCGAGGCCGACAACGCCGCCAACGCGCCCACCGCCGGAGCCATCGTCCTCAGCGCCGGCACCGACTTCCCGGCCGCGTGGCAAGCCTTCCTCTCGGGCGCGGGGGGAGGAGCCGATCAGCTCCTGACCATGACCGTGCCCGCCTCGAAGTTCCCGAGCTGGGCCCGGGGCAAGACCGTCACCGTGAGCGCGGTGACCGTGCTCGCGACCTCGACCCGCCCGGGCAACTTCGTCCTCGCGCCCCAGGCGCCGCTCCCCACCGGGCAGGTGACGATGTCACCGGTGGCCGGGGTCACCGAGCCGAACGTCGTCTCCGGCGCCGTCGCGCCGCCGCCGGGGTCCCCCGGCACGTGGGCATTCAAGCTCCGCACCGCCGCCGCCGGGGACTTCCACTCGCTCTCGGGCGACGAGATCGGCGACGTCCTCCTCCTCATCGCCTTCAGCGTGGCCTGAGATGTCCGTCGTCGCCCCGCCCGCGTTCCTGCGCACCCCGATCGAGCGCCTGGTGCGGGCCCTCGCCCCCACCCGGATCGTCCTCTTCGGCTCCTACGCCAAGGGCACCGAGCGGGCGGGGAGCGACGTCGACCTGCTCATCGTCGCCGCGGCAGCGGGCGAGCCCGGAGACGCCGCCCGTCGGGCGCGCCAACTCGTGGCCGCGAGCTTCCCGCCCATCGACATCGTCCTGTGTACGCCAGAGGAGGCCGAGCACGCCGGCGAGCAGCGCTCGCCCTTCCTGCACTCGATCCTCGAGAGTGGGGTGACGGTGTACAGCCAGGGGCTCATAAACCGCTAATACGTTTGACGAGAGACCTAAAGCACGCGCCGCGAGGATCCGTTGACGGTGGTATGAGGCGCACACGCGTTCTGCGGCAGCTCATCGCCGACGACATGTATGTGGTCGACGAGCGCCTGGTGGCCGAGTCGATCATGTCTCGGGCCCAGACCCGGTCCTTCGTGCCCGGGATCTTCTTCGGCAACGAGTACAACGCCCCGGCGGTCCGCTCCTTCCGGCTCGAGCACGAGGCACGCTCGTTCCGGCTCGGCGCTCACGCCCGGACCCGGCGCTAGCGCGGCTGCGCCGGCAGCCCCCGAGTATCGTCGCTGTGGTGCGAAGTCCCCTTCGCAGCCCGATCGTGCTTTCGGCCGTGGCCACCGGGCTCGCCGCCGTCGCCGTCCTCGCGATCGCCCACGTGACGGGGGCAGACGCGATCGGACGCGCCTTCGACCACGTCGATGCGCGCTGGATCGCCCTGATCGCGGGCGCCGAGCTACTCGCCTATCCGGCCTACGTGATCGCCTACCGGTCGATCGCCCAGGTGCACGGTCACGCGCCGCTCGCCCTGCCCATGGTGGCGCGCGTGGTGGTGGCCGGGTTCGGGCCCTTCGCCATCGGCGGCGGCTTCGGCCTCGACCGCCAGGTGCTCCACGGCCTCCAGGAGGACGAGCGCAGCGCCCGCGTGCGGGTGGTGGCGCTGGGGATCCTCGAGTGGGCGGTGCTCGCCCCCACCGCCTGGGTGGTGTCGGTCGTCTTCCTCGCCGAGCGCGCGAACATCCTTCCCTCGCTGCTCTGGCCCTGGACCGTCGCGGTGCCCGTGGGCTTCGGCTTCGGCCTGTGGGCGAGTGAGCCCGAGCGAGCCGAGCGGCTGGCGTGCATCGGCGGTAAGCGGCGCGACTGGATCGCCCGCGGGCTCGAGGGCATGGGCATCCTCCGCACCCTGATCCGCAGTCCGCGCCAGTACCTGGGGGCGTGGATGGGCACGGCGCTGTACTGGGCGGCGGACATCGGCGCCTTCTACGGGGGCCTTCGCGCCTTCGGCCTCGACCCCGGACCCGGCAAGGTCATCATCGCCTACGCCACCGGCTATGCCGCCACTCGTCGCTCGCTCCCGCTCGGAGGCGCGGGTGTGACCGAGGCGCTCATGACCTACTCGCTCTACTGGGTGCGCGAACCGCTCGCCCCGGCGCTGGCGGCGGTGGTGGCCTACCGGATCTTCAACTTCCTCCTCGCCGCCACCCCGGCCCTCATCGCCCACCGCCAGCTCCGGCCCGTGCTGGCCGTCGCCGAGCGGCTCAGCCGCACCAAGACCGACGCTTCAGCGTAGGGCGGCGGGTGCAGGGGCGGGCATCCCCGAAGGGGGGTGATGCGCGTTGACCACCACATGGGTGGTTAACGGGCATCACCCCCCGCCCGAGGGCCCCGGGCGCGGCGCTACCCCAGCTTGAGCTGAATCTTGGGATCGGTGTGCTGCGCCGACATGAGCGCGGCCCCGAAGGCGGCGATGATCAGGTCCCGGACCTGATCGCGCTTCACATCCCCGCCCTCGATCCAGTCGAGAATCGCCGCATCGACGTAGCCGAGCCAGCCCTTGAGCGCGTTGCGCAGGACGGGGCGGGGCTTGCGCCGCCCCACCAGGCGCACGAGGAGCTGGTCGAGGGTCTGGCTGCGGAACGCCTCCACGAACTCGCCCGCTTCGGGCATCGTCGCGGCGCTCTGCATCATCTTCGTCCACGCCCGCGAGTTGTGCTCGATCCAGCCCAGGTAGGCGTCGAGGCTCCGGCTCAGCTGCTCGAAGGGCGTGCCCTCGCCGGTCGGCTCGATCAGGCGCTGGAGCTCGGCCGCCTGTTCGGAGACGGCCGCCTTGAAGAGCTCGATCTTGCTCGGGAAGTAGTGGTAGAGCAGCGCCTTGGAGATCCCCGCCGCCTCGGCGATCTGGCGCATCGAGATCTCCTCGAAGGCGTGCTCGGTGAATATCTTGGCCCCGGTCTCGACGACCTGGCGGCGGCGCTCGTCGACCTGGAG
>DASZMD010000347.1:0-2723 GCA_035551955.1 Solirubrobacteraceae bacterium
CGCCCGCGCCCGTCCCCAACGGCCGCAAGATCGTCCAGAGCTCGATCCTCCAGCTCGGCGCCCCCGGCAACCGGATCGACGCCGTCGCCCAGGGCGTATTCAACGTCGTCGGCGCCGTCAACGGGATCGTCGACCGCTCGAACGTGTCGAATACCGGCGGACCGGGGGCGAGCGCCCAGTTCCAGCTCCGGGTGCCGAGCGCCTCGCTCTCGGTGGCTCTCAGCGATCTCTCGAGGCTGCGCTACGCCCACGTGCTCTCGAGAACCGACAACACCCGGGACATCAACTCCTCCTACGTCGCCACCCAGCGCCAGATCGCCCGCGCCCAGGCCGCCCTGACCCGCCTGCAGACCGAGCTCGCGGCCGCGACCCTCGACTCCCAGATCGCCGCCCTGCGCGCTGAGATCGCCGGCGAGAAGGCGACGCTGGCGCGGGCCCAGTCCTCGCTGGAGGGGCTCAACCGCCAGGTCAACTACAGCCGGCTCCAGGTCAGCATCCAGGCCAACCTCCCCGGCGGACCGGTGTCGCCCGGTGCAGGCGGCGGCTTCGGCCTCCACAGGGCGGGCCACGACGCCCTGCGGGTGCTCGAGGTCACCGCCGGCGTCGCCCTCATCGCCCTCGCCGCCATCGTGCCCATCGCCCTCCTCGGTGCCCTGGCGTGGTGGCTCTCGGCCACGCTCCAGCGGCGCCGGCGCGAGCGGGCGCTGGATCTGGCGTAGGGGCCGGGCGGGCGCGGCCGCCCCTACGTCCTCGCCTCGCCGTGTGCTATTCCTGCCCGCGATGGCGACGACGAGTCATGACACGGTCCAGCTCCTCGGACGCGTGCCGGTGTTCTCGGCGCTGGCCGAGGATGAGCTGGCCCGGGTCGCCGATGTCGCGGTGCCCCGCCGGTTCGAGGCCGGCGAGGTGGTGTTTCGTGAGGGCGATGAGAGCGATACCTGCTACATCGTCCGCACCGGCCATGCCCGGGCGATTCGCGAGCATTCCGACGGTCGCTCGATCGCCCTCGCGCAGTTCGGCCCCGGCGACATCTTCGGCGAGCTGGCGATGTTCGACTCAGAGCGCCGTTCGGCGACGGTGGAGACGCTCGACGCGATGGAGGCGATCGCCATCCTCGGCGCCGACATGCGCCGCCTCCTCGGCCTGCACCCCGACATTGCCGTGAAGCTCGTGATCGCGCTCGGACGCCGCCTGCGCGAGACCAACGAGCGCCTCGCGCGCCAGTCCTTTCAGACCGTGCAGAGCCGCGTCGCCGCCGTTCTCGCCCAGCTCGTGGCCACCGCACAGGCCGAGGGCGCGGGGGACGCAGACGTGTTGATCACCTCGACCCAGGCCGACCTGGCCCAGCTCGCCGGTTCCTCGCGCGAGTCCGCCAGCCGCTTCCTCGCCGTGCTCGAGCGCGCGGGGGTCATCAGCCAGGGCCGGGGCCGGCTTACAGTCCATGACCCAGCCGCCCTCGAACGATACGTCTTCTGAGCAGACGGAAAAACGCGAGTTCTCGGCCGGTGGAGTCGTGGTCCGGGACGGCGAGGTGGTGGTGATCGTCCCCGTCAAGCGCGATGCCGCCGGCAACCCCGTGCTCGGCCTGCCCAAGGGCCATCCCGACGGAGCGGAGACGGCGCAGGCGGCGGCCCTGCGAGAGGTGCGAGAGGAGACGGGCGTGGAGGCCGAGGTGGTGGAGAAGCTCGGAGACGTCCGCTACTGGTATCAGCGCGGTGGCCGGCGGGTCTCCAAGCTCGTCGCCTTCTTCCTCATGGAGTACCGCTCAGGCGACGTCTCCGACCACGATCAGGAGGTCGAGAGGGCCTGCTGGATGCCCCTGGAGGAGGCCGCGCGGACCCTCACCTACGCGGGTGAGCGCGAGATGGTGGTCCGCGCGCTGTCGAAAACCGCATCGGACCGGTAGGCTGGCGGCCGTGCGCGTACTCAACTTCTATTCGTCGGTGTTCGCCGACCAGCTACGGCGAGGGCGCAAGACGGCCACGATCCGCCTGGGTGACAAGTCGCACAAGTACCGCAAGAACGACTGCGTGCTGGTGACGATCGGTTATCAGCACTCCCCGCGCGAGAAGATCTTCAACGCCGTGATCGACCAGGTCGAGGTCAAGCGCGTCCGCGACCTCTCCCCCCGCGACATCGAGCACGACAACCCCGAGTTCCGCCGCGTCGACGAGATGGTCCACTTCCTGGCCCAGATCTACGGTCGCCCGATCACCATGGACGACACGGTGACGGTGGTGCGGTTCTCGCAGATCATCGAAAACCCTCCCGAGCTTCGCGACCGCATTCACGGGCTCGGGGCGGCTCAGAATTAGGGCCCCGGCGCGGCGCCGGCCCCAACGGCCGCCTCGTCAGCCTCCGAAAACTCTCGCTGGCACTCTTCACACGAGAGTGCCAAGCTTTTAACTTGCATCGGGGTGGGGGCCAGCTATAGTCGCTGTTGGCACTCTTGGATGGAGAGTGCCAAGGATTTCAGAGAACCCCTGTACCCCACCCGGAGGTTGCAACACATGAAGCTCAAGCCCCTTGGCGATCGGTTGATCGTGCGGGCAATCGAGGAGGAGGAGACCACTACGAGTGGGATCGTCCTTCCCGACACTGCCAAGGAGAAGCCCCAGAAGGGCAAGGTCCTCGCCGTCGGCGAGGGAAAGATCAGCGAGGACACCGGCAAGCGCATCCCGCTTGACGTAACGGA
Organism: Solirubrobacteraceae bacterium; assembly: GCA_035551955.1. Classification (GTDB taxonomy): domain Bacteria; phylum Actinomycetota; class Thermoleophilia; order Solirubrobacterales; family Solirubrobacteraceae; genus Palsa-465. Next base: position 2,696 of record DASZMD010000347.1, read on the forward strand.
GGGCGACGAAGTCCTCTACAGCAAGTAC
>DASZMD010000348.1:0-4413 GCA_035551955.1 Solirubrobacteraceae bacterium
GTTCCGCTGGGGACAGGGCTCGCTCCAGGAGATCGACCACGTGCCCTTCGTGCGCCCGCTCGTCAAGCTCGCCTCCACCTCGGACGGGACGGTCGAGATCCCCGGCCTGGTGGACGAGGCGATCGCGGCGGCGATGGCGCCCCCCACGGGGCCGGCGTTCCTCGACTTTCCCCTCGACCATGTCTTCGGGCAGGTGGCCGCCCCCGACGAGCCGCCGGACGCCCCGGCCCCGGCCCCGGCCGCCGAGGCATGGCGCGGCCCCGGCGCCGACGCGGCCTCGCTCGAGCGCGCTGCCGCGCTCCTGCGCGAGGCCGAGCGCCCGGTGATCATGGCCGGGACCGGCCTGTACTGGGGCCACGGCGAGCAGGCCCTGCTGGCGCTGGCCGAAGAGCTGCGCATCCCGGTGTTCCTCAACGGCCTCGCCCGCGGCTGCGTCCCCGCCGATCACGAGCTCTTCTTCTCGCGCGCGCGAGGGACCGCGCTCTCGGGCGCCGACGTCGCCCTCGTCATCGGGGTGCCGCTCGACTTCCGGCTCGGCTTCGGGGCGGCGTTCGGTCCCGAGACCGAGATCCTGGTCATCGACGCCGCCGAGCCCGAGCGCGATCAACCCCGCCCGGTGGCGGCCGAGCTCTACGGGGCGCTGCCCGCGACGCTGGAGGGACTCGCGGCGGGCGGCCCGGGCGCGGCGATCGGCGCGCGGAACCAGTGGGTTGGCTCTCTGCGCGCCCTCGAGACCGAGAAGCGCGCCGCCGAGGCGCAGGAGCTCGCCGACCCCCGCGCGCCCCTGCACCCGATGCGCGTGTACGCCGAACTCGCCCAGGTCCTCGACCGCAACGCCGTGATCGTGTGCGACGGCGGCGACTTCGTCTCCTACGCGGGGCGGATGGTCGAGGTCCATGAGCCCGGGTGCTGGCTCGACCCCGGTCCCTTCGGCTGCCTGGGCAGCGGCACCGGGTACGCCCTCGCCGCCAAGCTCGCCCACCCCGACCGCCAGGTCGTCCTCCTCGTGGGCGACGGCGCCTTCGGGTTCTCCGGGCTCGAGTACGACACCCTGGCTCGCCACGGCGTCAACGTCGTCGGCGTGATGGGCAACAACGGCATCTGGGCGCTCGAGAAGCACCCGATGGAGTGGCTCTACGGCTACTCGGTGGCCGCCGAGCTGCGCCCCGAGACGCGCTACGACCAGGTCGTCGAGGCGCTCGGCGGCCACGGCGAGCTCGTGCGCACCCCCGAGGAGCTCCGGCCCGCGCTCTCGCGCGCCTTCGCGGCCGGCCGGCCCGCGCTGGTGAACGTGCTCACCGACCCGAGCGTGGCGTATCCGCGCAAGACGAACCTGGGGTAGGGCCCCCGACGCGAGATGGCGGTCCGGCCGCGCGCCCTGCGCCCGTGGCGCGCGGCCGGCCCTGGGCCCCGGAAGGGCCCTTAACGAAAGCCGCCCACATCATGTGGGCGGCTTCCGATCCAGGTTGGCCCCGATGGGACGGGCAGGGGTACGTGCCACAAGGGCCTGGTTTCGGGTGGCCCAGGCGGCGGGAGGCGCCGTGTTTGCGGCTATCGCCTGGACCTATGCGCCGGAGTCTGAATTCGGAGTCGAACCATCTCCCGGCAGGTCTGCATAATGCCTTTTCTAGGAGCATTCATCAATCGAACATCTGTCTACGTAGGTTTCCTTTATGGCTTGCCGGGTTTCCTACGGTTGAGTTCCCGCGAAGTCGAGCGCGGCGCCGCGGAGGATGTCGTGCTCTGAGACCTCGATGCGCTCGAGGTCGAAAAGCCGCATGATCTCGACGAGGATGGCGGCCCCCGCGACGATGGTGGGAGCGCGGTCGGGATGCAGGCCCGGGACCTCGCGGCGCTCGCTGACAGGCAGCGCGGCGAGGCGCGCGAGCAGCGCCTCGGACTCCTCGCGCCCGAGCAGATACCCCTGGACGCGGTCGGGGTCGTAGGGCTCGAGCTCCTGGGCGACGGCGGCCAGCGAGGTCGGGGTGCCGGCGACGCCGATGGCGTGCTCGACCCGGCGCTGCTCCTCGGGCACGGCGGCGGCGATGATCGCGCGGACGTCAGTGGCGAGGGCGTCGAGCTCCTCGCGCCGCGGCGGGTCGTGGTGCAGGTGGCGCTCGGTCTGGCGCACCGCGCCCATCTGGGTGGAGACGTGGAAGCGCGCCTCGCGGCCCTGGCCGATCACGAACTCGGTCGAGCCCCCGCCGATGTCGGTGACCAGCGTGGTCGTCACATCGTCGGGGTCGCGCTCGCTCGTGGCCCCGAGGAAGGTGAGCCGCGCCTCCTCCTCGCCGTCGAGAACGAACGCCTCGAGCCCGTAGCGGGAGCGGAGCTCGTGGGCGAACTCCTCGCCGTTGGCGGCGTCGCGCACGGCGCTCGTGAGCACCGCGACGCGGCGCTCGGCGCCGTGGGCCTCGATCCGCCCCCGGTAGTCGTCGAGCGTGGCCAGCACGCGCTCGATCGCCTCGCGGTTCAGCCGGCCGTTGGCGTCGACGCCGGCCCCGAGGCGGGTGATGCGGGTCGCGCGCTCGAGCTGCGCGACCACGCGACCGCCCTCGACGTCGGCCACGAACAGGCGCGTCGAGTTCGTCCCCACGTCCACGATGGCGATCCTCATCGCCGCGCTGCGGCCTGGTGGGGCATCGGCTCCCCCGCCAGCCCGGCGAGCAGATTCTCGACCGCGAGCTCGGACATGCGCTCCCGGGCCGCCGTCGTGGCCGAGCCGATGTGGGGGGTGATGAGGACGTGCGGGGCGCTGAGGATCGGGTCGTCGAGAGGCGTCGGCTCGGGGTCGGTGACGTCGAGGGCGGCGCCGGCGATCACCCCGTCGTGCAGGGCCGCCACCAGCGCGGCCTGGTCGACGATCGGCCCCCGCGCCGCGTTCACGAGGATCGCCGTGGGTCGCATGCGACCGAGGGCGCGCGCGTCGATCAGGTGCCGGGTGGCGGGGGTGAGGGGGCAGTGCAGGGAGATGAAGTCAGAGCGCGCGAGGACGTCCTCGAGGGGGAGACCCGGGGCGCTGTTCGTGCCGGTGGCCAGGACCTCCATCTCGAAGCCGCGCGCCCGGGCCGCCACGGCCCGGCCGATGCGGCCGAAGCCGACGATCCCCAGGGTGGCGCCGTGGACGCTGCGGCCGAGGAGGCGTCCGGGCTCGAAGGTCACCCACTCGCCGTCGCGGATCGACTGGGCGGCCTCGGGGAGCCGGCGGGCGGCGGCGAGGAGGAGGGCGAAGGCGAGATCGGCGGTCGCCTCCGTGAGGACGTCGGGCGTGTTCCCCACCGGGATTCCCCGTTCACGAGCGGCCTCGAGGTCGACGTTGTCGGTCCCGACGGCGTAGTTGGCGATCGCCCGCAGGCTGGGGGCATGGTCCATGAGCTCGGCGTCGACGCGGTCGGTGAGCTGGGAGAGCAGGCCCTCGGCCTCGGCGGTACGGGCCAGCAGCTCCTCGCGCGGGGGAGGAAGCCGACCCGGCCACACCTCGGTCTCGTGCTCGGCGCCTAGGCGCTCGAGGGCGGTGCCGGGGAGGCGGCGGGTGACGAAGACGCGGGCCATCGCCGGGATTGTCGCGTGCGGTCTCGGGTCCGCGCCGTCAGGTACCGTGATGACGGCGCCGGAACGATCATGAGGCTGATCCCGAAATCCAGAGGCGGGGCGCTGTGGCGCTTCGCGCTTGCCGCCTTCATCGTCGTAGCGTGCGTGACGACGACGACGGCGGTCGCCGGGCTGCTCCAGATCAAGCAGTTCGTCACCTACCTGTCGGCCACGCCCGCGCTCAAGAACGCCCAGGTGGTGATCCCGAACCCCGGGCAGCCCCAGACGATCCTCATCATCGGCTCCGACCACCGCGCCGGGACGTCGTTCCACTCGTCGAACACGGACACGATGATTCTCGTGCGCCTCGACCCAAACTCCTCGACGATCAACGTCCTCTCCATCCCCCGCGACCTGCGGGTCAACATCCCCGAGGGGGGCGGTCTGGTGACCGCCAAGCTCAACAGCGCCTACTCCGTCGGCGGCCCCAATCTGCTCGAGACCGTGCTGCGCCAGAACGTATTCCCGGGCCTGCGCGTCAACCACATCGTCGACGTCAACTTCGGCGGCTTCCAGGAGCTCGTGAACGCGATCGGCTGCGTGTACACCGACGTCGATCACCGCTACTACAACAACACGGCCCAGACCGGCTACTCGAGCATCGACATCCAGGCCGGCTACCAGAAGCTGTGCGGCACCCAGGCGCTCGAGTTCGTCCGCTTCCGCCACACCGACAGCGATATCGTCCGCAACGCGCGCCAGCAGGACTTCATCCGCTGGGCCAAGGACCAGTACGGGGTGGGGAGCCTCATCTCCAACCGCGACACCCTGCTGAAGATCTTCGGCCAGCACACCCAGACGGACCGGAGCCTGCACACCACC
>DASZMD010000349.1:0-4340 GCA_035551955.1 Solirubrobacteraceae bacterium
GGCCGGGGCGCGGCGGCGGAAGTGTGAGCGCAGGGGAAGTGGGCAAGATGGAGGGTATGACCTCTTCGACGAGCAGAATCCCCAATGTCGCCCTCAACGACGACGAGACGATCCCGCAGCTTGGCTTTGGCGTCTTCCAGGTCCCGCCCCGGGACACCGCGGAAGTCGCGACGCGGGCGCTGCTCGCCGGCTACCGGCACATCGATACCGCCGCCGCCTACGGCAACGAGGCGGGTGTCGGGCAGGCCGTCCACGCCGCGGGCCTGGAGCGCGATGACGTCTTCATCACCACGAAATGTCCCAATGACCACCATGGGTACGAGCAGGCGACGCGTGCGCTGAGAGCCAGCCTCGATCGCCTCGAGATGGAGCACGTCGACCTCTACCTGATCCACTGGCCGGTCCCGACTCACGACAGGTACGTGGAGACCTGGAAGGCGTTCATCGACCTGCAGGCGCAGGGGCTCGCGCGGTCGATCGGCGTCTCCAACTTCGAGCCCGCTCATCTCGAGCGCCTGATCGACGAGACGGGAATCGTTCCCGCGGTCAACCAGATCGAGCTGCATCCGCGCTTCCAGCAGACCGGGCTGCGCCGGGAGCTCGCCGAGCTCGGAATCGCCACCGAGGCGTGGAGCCCGCTTGCCCAGGGCGCTGTACTTGACGATCCGGTGATCACCGCGATCGCCGGCGCTCACGACAAGCTCCCAGCGCAGGTGGTCATCCGCTGGCACCTCCAGCTTGGGAACATCGTGATCCCGAAATCGGTCACGCCCGACCGGATCATCGAGAACTTCGAGGTCTTCGACTTCGCCCTGTCCGAAGTGGAGATGGCAGCGATCGATGCCCTTGACGCCGGCGATCGCACCGGGCCTGACCCGAATACGTTCGTCAGGCCGTAGGCGGCCCGCCGCCCAGACGTGGAGCCCGTTGACCACCGTATAGGGGGTCAATAGCGTCCAGGTCCAGCGACGGCGCCCGCCGGACCGCGGCCCGTCCCGCCAAGCGCAAGCGCCCACCCACCGCCCGATCCGCCCCGCGACCCCGCCGCCGCCATCCCCCGCGAACAGACCACCGACCTCGAGATGCTCGAGCGACTCGTCGCGCCGGCCGCCAAGGATGTCCTCGACATCGGCTGTGGCGGCGGCGCCCTCGTGCGCGCGCTGGCCGCCCGGGGCGCCCGCGTAGTCGGGCTCGAGATCTCGGCCGAGCAGCTCGCGCCCGCCCTCGCGCACCCAAGCGCCGCCCTCGAAGCCACCGCCCCGGAAGCCACCACCCCCGAAGCCACCCGCGCCCGCTACCTCCTCGGCACCGCCCAGGCGCTGCCGCTCGGGAACGCCTCCATCGACATCGCGGTCTTCATGCGCAGCCTCCATCACGTGCCGCCCCCGGAGCTCCAGAGCGCCCTGCGCGAGGCGCGCCGGGTCCTCCGGCCCGGTGGCGTCGTGTATGTCGCCGAGCCTCTGGCCGAGGGGGACTATTACGCGCTCACGGCGCTGGTCGAGGACGAGCTCGAGGTACGCCGGGCCGCCGACGATGCGCTCACCCGCGCGTCGCAAGCGGGCCTCGAGCGCGCCACCACTATCCAGTACGAGGTCCGGGTGTGCATCGCCGGCCTCGATGCCCTGCGCAAACGGATGGTGAGCGCCAACCCCGCCCGGGCGGCGTCGTTCGACGCGCGACAGCAGGAGCTCGCCGAGGCTTTCGCGCGCCTCGGCGAACCGGGCGCGGATCCCGGCGAGCGCTGCTTCGTCCAGCCGATGCGCGCCGACGTCCTGCGCGCCGCGTCCGCCTAACATAGGTAGAGGTATGAGCGTCGGCACCGAACTGCGCGACATCGAGACACGCGAGGACTGCGAGCGGCTGGTGCGTGCCTTCTACAGCCGCGCGCTCGTGGATCCCATCATCGGCTGGATCTTTGTCGACGTCGCCCAGCTCGACGTCGAAGCGCATGTCCCGCAGATCGCGTCGTTCTGGGAGACGATCCTCCTCGGCGCGCACTCATATGCCGGTGGGGCGTTCGCTCCCCACGCCGCGCTGCACATGAAGACGCGATTGCGTGGTGGGCACTTCGAGCGCTGGCTGTGGCTCTGGTGCAACACCGTCGACGAGCTCTTCGCGGGCGAGCGCGCGGAGCTCGCCAAAAGCCATGCCCAGCGCGTGGCGCGAGCCTTCCACAGCCGCCTGGACCAGATGTCGGCCGCGCTCGCCGAGCCCGCGCGCGCCGACGCGATCACGATTACCCATCACGGTCCAGGCAAGCGTGCCTGACCTCGGCCCCGCGGTCGCCAACGTCATCCGCCGCTGCCTCGACGTCAGGCCGGGGGAGGACGTACTGGTGATCACCGACGCGCCGGTCCGCGGCCTGGGCGAGAGCCTGCGCGACGAGGCATCCGCGGCCGGCGGCGACGCCGTGCTCGCGGTGATGGACGAGCGCGCGAACGACGGCACCGAGCCGCCCCCCCCGCTCGCTGCCGCGCTCGCCGCCTGTGACGTGTTCATCGCGCCCACGACGCGCTCGCTCAGCCACACCACCGCCCGCAAGCACGCCAGCGAGGCCGGGGCCCGGGGCGCCACCATGCCGGGCGTCACGGCGGAGATGCTCGCTCGGGTGATGGCCGTCGACTTCGACACCATGGCGGCTCGAAGCCGCGCGGTCGCCGAGCTCCTCACCAAGGGCACCACCGCTCACATCACCTGCCCCCGGGGGAGCGATCTCGTCCTCGACATCACCGGGCGCGAGGGCATTCCCGACGACGGCCGCCTGACCGCGCGTGGCGCGTTCGGGAACCTCCCGGCCGGCGAGGGCTTCATCTCGCCCGTGGGCGGCGAGGGAACGGCGGTCGTCGCCAGCCTGGCGCCGCTCGGCCTCACCGAGGAGACTGCCACTCTCACCCTGCGCGGCGGCCGCCTGGTGGCGGGCGAGGGCGGGCTCGCTCCCGAGTACTTCGAGCGCCTCGCCGCTCACGGGGAGCAGGGCACCAACCTCGCAGAGCTCGGAGTCGGCACCAACGACCGGGCGATCCTCACCGGCAACGTGCTCGAGGACGAGAAGATCTTGGGAACCGTGCATATTGCCTTCGGAGCCAGCGCGGGGATCGGAGGCAATGTCTCGGTGCCCATCCACCTCGACTCCGTCATGCTCGAAGCAACCCTCGACGTCGACGGGGTCCGCATTCTCGACGCCGGACAGTTCGTGCTGCCGACGACGTAGCGCGTGACCCTCCTCGCGGTCCCCAACGTCTCCGAGGGACGAGACCGAGCCAAGATCGAGGCGATCGCCGCCGCCTTCGACGGCCGCCTCCTCGACGTCCACAGCGACCCCGACCACAATCGCAGCGTCTACACCCTCGCCGGGCGCCCCGGCTCGCTCGCCGAGCACGTGCTCGCGGGCGCGCGCGAGGCGCTTGCCCAGGTCGACCTGCCGGCCCAGCGGGGCGAGCATCCGCGGGTGGGGGCGATCGACGTCGCGCCGATCGTCTACCTCGACGAGTGCACCCGCGGGGCGGCGTGCGCCGAGGCGCTCGTGCTCGCCGACATGCTCGGGTCAGAGCTAGAGCTCCCCGTCTTCATGTACGGCGAGCTCGCGCGCGGGCGCACGCGCGCCGAGCTCCGGCGCGGCGGGCCGCGGGAGCTCGCGCGGCGGATCGAGAGCGGCGAGCTCGCGCCCGACTTCGGACCACGCCGCATGCACGCGAGCGGGGGAGCCGTGCTGGTGGCCGCGCGTGCTCCGCTGATCGCCTTCAACCTCGAGCTCGCGCCCCCGGCGACCCTCGAGCAGGCGCGCGCGATCGCCGCGCGGATCCGCGAGAGCGCAAGCGAGGGCCTTCCCGGCGTGCGGGCGATCGGCCTGTACCTGAAGGACAAAGGCGTCGCCCAGGTCTCGACCAACGTGGAGGAGCACCGAACCACCACCCTCGCCGACGTCATCGCCGCCGTCGCCCGGCACGCTCCGGTGGCCGCCGCCGAGCTCGTCGGCCTTGCCCCGGAGGAGGCGTTCGAGGGCTTCCCGGCCGAGGTGCCGATCCCGGGCTTCGACCCGCAGCGCCACGTGATCGAGCGTGCCCTCTCGGATCCGGGACCGGCCGAGTCCTGAAATCGTGCCGTCCTCGAGCGTGCCCTCCCGGGTGCGGGGCCGGCCGAGCGCTGAAATCGCCCGATTCCCCCCGGTTGCGCGCGCGGGCGCGTAAGCTAGGTATGAACATGGCTCAGACCAAACGCAAGCGCCGGACCAAGCATCGCGGGAACGCCGCGGGGAAGATCGAGACCCGGGGTCGCACCGGGCGTGCGCCGAGCGCATCGGAGAAGAAGCAGGACGAGCGCGGCCAGGCGCGCGAGCGCAG
>DASZMD010000350.1:0-10391 GCA_035551955.1 Solirubrobacteraceae bacterium
GGGCGCAGCGCGGCGCGCGTCCCGACGCACACGATCGATCCGCTGCCCGCGGCGAGCAGATGCGGCAGGGCGGCCTGGGTGACCAGGTAGGTGGGGCGGAGGTTGAGCAGGAACTGGGCCTCGAACTCCTCGATCGGGGTCTCGTGCACCCGCCCCCCGGCGGCGAAGCCGCCGACCAGGTTGACCACCCCTTGCACGGGCGCGCCCGGCTCCTCGGCCGCGGTCGCCACCACGTCGCGTACCGCCTCGGGATCGAACAGGTCGGCACGGACGAGCTCGAGGCCCGGCTGGCGCTGCACCCGCTCGAGCTCGCGCTCGTCCCGCCAGGGAACGACGACCCTCCAGCCGTCGGCGAGCAGACGCGCCACCACGGCGGCGCCGAGGCCGCCGGTGCCTCCGGTGACGAGCGCGGTGCGATTCATAAACCGTCCGCCGCCCACTCTATCTTCGTGCTCCGATGCGGGTCAGGGACTTCATCGACGGTTGCGATGTGGCGCAGCCGCTCGTCGTGCGCCAGGCCGAGGTTCGCCGCCGGCGTGACGGCGCCGAGTACCTGAAGGTGGCATTCGGCGACCGCACGGGCAGCGTCGTGGCGATGGTCTGGGAGGAGATCGGCGAGGCGCGCGAGCTGTGCCGCCTGGGCGAGATCGTCCACGTCAGCGGGCGCTACTCCGTGCACCCCCGCTACGGACCGCAACTCGGCCTACAGGCGCTGCGCTCCGCCCTCGACGGTGAGTACGACGTCGACGAGCTCGTGGACGGCCCCCCGCGCAGCGCCGACCAGATGGAGACCGACCTGCGGGGCCTGCTCGCGACGATCCAGAATCCCCACCTGCGGCGGCTGCTGGCGTTGGTGTTCGGAGAGGGCTCGCCGGTGTGGGCCGCCTACCGGGAAGCGCCCGCCGCCAAGTACTACCACCAGGCCTACCGCCACGGCCTGCTCGAGCACTGCCTGTCGGTGGCCCAAGCGGTGAGCGCCATCTCCGCCACCTTCCCGGGCCTCGATCGCGACGTCGCCGTCACCGGGGCGCTGCTCCACGACATCGGCAAGCTCGAGGCCTATCGCCTCGAGGGCGGGACGATCGAGATGACCGACAAGGGCCGCCTCCAGGGCGAGATCCCGCTCGGCTACTACCGCGTCCGGCGCGCCATCGAGCGGCTCGAGGGCTTCCCGCCCGACCTCGCCGAGGCCGTCCTCCACATCATCCTCAGCCACCACGGGTCGCTCGAGCACGGCAGTCCCGTCGTCCCCTGCACGCGCGAGGCGACCCTCGTGCACATGATCGACAACCTCGGCGGTCGCCTCGGCAGCTTCGACCGGATCGAGAAAGAGCTTCCCGCCGGCGAGCAGTGGTCCTCGTTCGACAAGGGCATCGGCGGGGGCGCCTACTTCGCCTCCCGGGCCGAAGCGGAGCGCGAAGCGGCCTGACCCGAGTCGGGCCGCCGGCCGCCGCCGGTGACGGCTTCGTTTCAAACTTTCGCAAATTGCAGCCGCGTCCCCGGCCGGCGATTCGACTCTCGCGTCCTCGCCACTAGAGTTGGGCGCAATGGCCAAGGACACCGAGAAGCTGATCCGACAGCTCTCGCTGATCTCCTATCTCATGGCGGAGCGGCGCCCGGTGACGGCGCCGGAGATCAGGCGCGATGTGGAGGGGTACAGCGTGATGAACGAGGATGCCTTCGCGCGCCGGTTCTACGCGGACCGCTCCGAGCTCGAGGCGCTGGGCATCCAGCTCGCGGTCGAGAAGCCGATCGACGGTCTCGTCGAGCAGGAGAACTACTCGCTCCCCCCCGAGAACTTCCACCTCCCGGCGATCGCCTTCGAGGACGCGGAGCTGGCGGCCCTCCACACCGCCCTCCAGCTCCTCGACGGCGAGTTCGCTTACGCCGAGCCCTTGCGTCTGGCCCTCCAGCAGATCTCCTGGGGACGCCCGAGCCCGCTGCGCGCTTCCGAGCAGCACACCGTGGCTCTGGGGATCACCGGCGCCGCCGGCGGCCATGACATCTCCCAGCGCCTGGCCAAGATCGAGACGGCGATCTTCCGGCGCAAGACGATCGCCTTCGAGTACTACACGATGGAGCGCGACGACGTGGGAACGCGCCGCGTCGACCCCTACCAGCTCCTCTACCAGGGCAGCCAGTTCTACCTGGTCGGCCGCTCGCACGAGCGCGACGCGATTCGCGTCTTCAGGCTCTCGCGGATCCGCGGCAAGGTCGCCTACGTGACCAAGGCCGAGCACGACTTCACCCGGCCCGCCGACTTCGACCCGCGCGGGTACGCGGGCCGCATCGACTGGCAGTTCGGCGAGCCGATCGGGACGGCCGAGATCTGGCTCGGCGAGCGGATCGCCTGGCAGGTCGAGCGCCACTTCGGTCGCTACGGGGAGATCCGGCCCGGAGCGGGCGACGACCGCATCTTCACCACCCCCTACGCCAGTCCCCGCGCGCTCATCGCCTGGGTCCTCGGCCTGGGGGAGAACGCCCGCGTGCTCGGGCCGCCCGAGCTCGCCGAGGCGATGCGCGCGCGGGTGGCGCTGCTCATCGAGCGCCACACCGGCGAGCCGCTCGAGACGCCGCTGGTCGCCGGCGCCGGTGCGGCCGCGGCCGCCGAGGATCCGCGCGCCGACGCCGCCGAAGGCAACGGCCACCACCAGGACGCCACCATCCGCCCCGAGCGCTTCGCCCGCCTCGTCACCCTGGCCAGCATCCTCATCGAGGCCGGCCGGGCGGGGGGGACCCTGCACGCAGGCGAGCTGTGCGCGCGGCTGAAGATCTCAGAGCAGGAGCTCCACGAGGACGTCTCGGTGCTCAACGTCGTCAACTTCGGAGCGGGCACGTACGTGCTCTATGCCGAGATCGGCCCCGACGGGACGATCGAGGTCGACCCCGAGCCGTACGGGGACTCGTTCGCGCGTCCCGCCCGGCTCCTGCCCGTCGAGGCCAAGGCGCTGGTGGCCGCCATCGACCTGATCGGCGAGCACATCCCCGAGGGGTCGCTCGCCTCGGTGCGCAAGAAGGTGGTGGCGGCGCTCGGCGAGGACCCGATCGAGGACGGCCTCCAGTTCGCTCGGCCGGGGGGAGACGACGCTGAGATCGCGGCGGTTGTGTCGCGGGCCATCGCTTCGCGCCGGCTCCTCTCCTTCGAGTACTACAAGGAGAACGAGGACGAGTTCAGCACCCGTACCGTCGAGCCCTACGCGCTCATGAACGGTCGCGAGGGCTGGTACGTCGCCAGCTACGACCCCGCGCGCGAGAGCGTGCGCCACTTCCGTCTGGACCGGATCAAGTCCGCGAGCGTCAGCGCCGAGAGCTTCGAGCCCCGCCACGACGTCGACCCGGCCGCCGACGTGGACGGCTGGCCGCGGACCGGCGAAGTGCCCGCCTCGCGCCGCGCCCGGGTATGGATCTCCGCCGACCGCGCCCGCTGGGCGCGGGAGGAGAGGCGGGTCGCCCAGGAGCTCGGGGACGGCGCGGTGGTCGTCGAGCTCGGCTTCGCCGGCGTCGACTGGCTCGTCCGCGAGGTCCTCAAGGAGGCCGGCGACGCCGTCGTCCTCGAGCCCCCCGATGCCCGCCAAGCCGTGCTCAACCTGGCCGAGGCGGTCGCTGGCAACGATCAGAGATCGTTGCTCGGAGAAATCGGAGATTTCTCCGGGGCACGGTAGCCGGCACCAAACCGCGCCGGTTCGCCCGCCCCACCACGCGCTGACCCTATGAGCCGCCGCGACCAGATCGCCATGACGGCTTCCGAGGTCGCCGCCTTCCTCGCCGAGCAGCGCGTCGTGGTGTGCGCCACCAATGGGCCGCGGGGCTGGCCGCACCTGATGCCGCTGTGGTACGTCGTGCGAGGCGAGGACATCTGGGCGTGGACATATGCCAAGTCGCAGAAGGTGCGCAACCTCGAGCGCGACCCTCGTGCCACGCTCCAGGTCGAGGACGGGGAGGAGTACGCCGAGCTGCGCGGGGTGATGGTGGAGGCGCACACCGAGATTCTCGGCGACCTCGAGGTGATCACCAGCTCGGCGTCGAGCTGCTCGGTCGCTACACCGGCGCCGCGGCCGGCGAGCTGCTCGACGGGGTGCGCCGGCAGGCCGGCAAGCGGGTGGCGTTGCGCTTCGTAGCCGAGCACACGGCGAGCTGGGATCACCGCAAGCTCGGCGGTAGGTACTGAGCCAGTACCCTCCGCACGCAATGCAAGAGCTGAAGGGGTTGATTCTCTCAGGGGGCAAGGGAACGCGGTTGCGCCCGATCACCTACACGAGCGCCAAGCAGCTCGTGCCGGTGGCCAACAAGCCTGTGCTCTTCTACGGCATCGAGGCGATGGCCCGGGCCGGCATCCGCCAGGTCGGGATCATCATCGCGCCGGAGACGGGAGACGAGATCCGGGCCGCGGCCGGAGCGGGGGAGCGCTTCGGGGTGAGCATTACCTACATCGTCCAGGACGAGCCGCTGGGCCTGGCCCACGCCGTGCTCACCGCCGAGGCGTTCCTAGGGGCGGCCCCGTTCGTCATGTACCTCGGAGACAATCTCCTCCAGGGCGGCATCGAAGACCTCGTCTCCGCCTTCCGCTCGAGCCGGCCCGACGCGCTCATCCTCCTCACCCCCGTGCCCGATCCCGAGCAGTACGGGGTCGCCGAGTTGGAGGACGGCACCGTGGTGCGCCTCGTCGAGAAGCCCTTGGAGCCCAAGACCGACCTCGCGCTCGTGGGCGTCTACATGTTCACCGACTGCGTGCACAGCGCGGCGCGGGCGATCGCGCCGTCAGGTCGCGGGGAGCTCGAGATCACCGACGCGATCCAGCACCTCGTCGATCAGGGGATGCGGGTCGAACCCCACATCGTCCAGGGGTGGTGGAAGGACACCGGCCGCCTGGGCGACATGCTGGCCGCCAACCGCCTCGTCCTCGACACCATCGAGGCGCGGATGGAAGGCGAGCTCATCGACTCCCAGGTCGACGGGCGAGTGGTGATCGAGGCGGGCGCCCGCTTGGAACGCTCGACGGTGCGCGGCCCGGCCATCATCGGTGCCGGCACACGCCTGACCGATTGCTACATCGGCCCCTACACGTCGATCGGGGACGAATGTGAGATCCGCAACGCCGAGGTCGAGCACTCGATCCTCCTGGCCGGATCGTCGGTCCACGACCTCGCGGGCCGGATGGAGTCCTCATTGCTCGGTCGCAATGTCACCATCGGACGCGATGAGCGCCAGCCGCGCGCCTTCCGCTTCCTCGTCGGTGACAACTCCGAGATCGGCATCCTCTAAGGCAGCCGGCGCGGCGCCGCGGCCCGAAGGGTCCGCAGCGCCGGCACTGGCTTTACGGCGCCTAGGACTCGCTGGCGGATGCCGCCGTCGCGCCGTCGGGCAGCTTGTAGCCGCGATCGGCCTTGACGACGGTGCCACTCTTGGCGAGCTTGGACAGCGTCGTGCTCACGGTTCCACGGCCGAGGCCGGTCGCAGCCGCGACCTCGCCTGCGGTCATGGCGCCGCCCTTCTCGAGCGCGGCGAGTACCGAGTTCTTGGTCGCGCCCGGTGCGGTGCGCGAGTTCGATCCCCGCGAGGCCGCAGGCCGGGAGCTGGACCGGGTCGAGGGGGTGGAACGAGTCGATGAGCGCGAGGCCGAACGCGTCGTCGTCGTGCGACGCGCAGGCGCGGGCTGCGCCTTGGACTTCTGGTCGCGCGGATCGAGAGCGGCGAGGGCGTCGCGTAGCTTCTCGGCCTCGGCGAGAAGCTGCTCGAGCCGCTCTTGAATCTCCTGTCGAATTCGATCGATCAAATGTTGCTCCTTCAATTACTAGGGGGGGTAAGACGATCGTACATCCCCAGTGCGTCAAGCGGTTACCACGTAGGGAATGCCGTCTCGTATCTCGCCCGCGCCGGAGCACAAGCCGGCGTCGCGAGTCAGTCAGTGGTCCGCAGTGAATGGGAACGCTGGGACGCACCTGCGGGCGATGTCAATTCGGTTCACCCCGCCCCTGGGGACCGCGAGGACACGTGCTGACTCGACCCGCATGGCCCGGATCCTAACAGGTCGCGCTTAACCGATCCGCATTCCGGAGCTTTGGGTTCGGTAACCCCGCCGGCGAGCTCAGTCGAGCTTGAGCAGGCGCGCCAGCATCGCCGATTGCACGCCCCAGAAGATCAGGTTGATCCCCACCAGAAGGCCGATCGCCCACGCGGCCGAGCTCGGCAGCGCGGCGGCGATGAGGAAGCCGAGGACGAGCGTGAGTACCCCATTCAAGGCAATTATCGAGGCGCCGGGCATGCCCCGCACGCGCCAGGCGGCAAACAGTCGCAGCGCACCCGAGACGAAGAACCACAGGGCGAGCATGAAGGTGAGCGTGACCGTCCCGCTGAGCGGGAAGATGACGATGTAGAGGCCGATGAGACCCGTCAAGAGCGCACTCAGGAGCGAGGCGGCGACACGCCGCGCGGGATGCTGTGAGACCGCGTGGATACCACCCACCACGCCGGCGAAGACGAGGATCCAGCCGATGAACAGCGTGATCGTCACCGACGCGATCACCGGTACGGCGATCGCCACCAGTCCCGCCACCACCGCGAGGACAGCGGTTATGTAAAGCCGCCTGCGGGCGCGCCGCAGCGCCTCCGCGGGGAGGTCGGCCACCGCGGCGGGCATGCTCATGCGGCGCGCTCTCGCAGCGCCTATCGGCTCTGAGAAGTGTTGCGCCATTGCTTGCTCCTTTCGCTCGTAGCTGGACTGACACCCACGGCGCGGGGGCCTGACCGCTGTAGTAGGCCGCGCCGCGATGCGCACCAGTTGACATCCCGGCTCAGAGGTCGCGCAGTTCGGCGGCAGCCTGCTCCGGGGAGACGATGTTGAGGTTGACGCCGGCGCCGAGCTCGAGGCCGGCGATGTGCGTGAGCCGCGGGACGATGTCGATGCGCCAGCAGAAGTGCTCGGCGCCGCTGGGGGCGGTGCGAACCCACAGATTGAGGGGTGGACCCGTGCCGAAGCGCGCGGCCAGGCGGCGCAGCGCGGAATGCACCATGGCGGCGGCGATGGGCCCGTGGTCCTCGAATCGCATTCGGGATACCCGAGGAGCGATCAGGAGCTGGAAGGGGAAGCGGGAACCGTACGGGGCCATGAGCACAGACTCGCTGTCGATGGCGACGATCCGCTCCCGGCGCCGCACCTCTTCCTGCACGAGATCGCCGAGCAGGTTGCCGCCCATGGTGCGCGTCGCGTAGGCGCCGAAGCGCTCGCGTTCGCGCGCGATCATCGCGGGCACGAACTCGAGCGCATAGAACTGTGCGTGGGTGTGGGGAAGCGATGCCCCGGCTTCGGCGCGCTCGTTGACGATCAGGTGCCGGCACGCCGCCTCGGGGTGGGCGCGCAGGCGCTCCCGCCACACCTCCATGGCCGCCGTCACCTGCTCGGCGCTCAGCTCGGCGAGCGAGGTGACGGGGTCGGGCGCGTTGATGATCACCTCGTGGTCGCCCCGGGCCGGTCCGGACCAGAACAGGTCAGGATTGGCCTGAGGCGGAGGCTCGGGGGCATCGGGCGTGAGCGCGGGATAGAGGTTGGGAACGACCCGCACCGTCCAGCCCGGCGAATTCGGTTCTCCCCCGTCCGGGCGCAGCGCGTAGAGCTCCGGCGGGGTGCGGTCCTCGTGACCTTCGGCGAACGGGTCGGCGCTCGGGTCGAGCGGCTCGGCGGGCGTTACTCGGAGCTCACCACCGGGACGATCGGCTCGCTCGGTGGCCACGATCGTCCGCTGGCCGTTCAGCGGGTCGACCCTGACCTCAGCCAATCCGGTCGCTCCGATGCCGAGCCGCCGAGCGCCTCAGAGCGTCTTCTCCATCGCCACGTGCTCGATCCCCGCCTCGACGAAGGGACGGCCGCGTGCACGGTAGCCCGCGCGCTCGTAGAGCTCGCGCGCGTAGGTCTGGGCGTGGAGCACGAGTCTGCGCGCGCCGCCGCCCCGAGTCTGCGCGTCGGCCTCCATGAGCAGCGTCGTCGCGATTCCCTGGCGGCGCGCCGACCTGCGCACGGCGAGACGACTGAACTGCACGGTCGTCCCCACGAACACCAAGCGGCAGGTCCCGAGCACCTCCTCGTCGCGCACGGCCACCAGGTGCACGGCGCCGTGATCGCGCCCGTCGACCTCTTCGTGGCGCGGCACTCCCTGCTCGACGCAGAACACCTCGTAGCGGAGTTCGAGCAGGTCGGCGTACTCCTGCTCCCCGCGCGCTCGGCGTACCTCGTATGGGGATACGACGGTCATCGGTGCAGGGGACAGCTTCGCAGATGGGGACGAGCTGGGGCCCCCGCGAGCCACTACCGCGACCCGATCTGCTTAAATAGTCGATAGCCTCTTCGCTTCGGTTGGCGAGGGCCGCTTCCCGAGGGTGCTTTACATCGTCCCAGGCCAATCTGTCATGGGGCCGTTGCCTGAGCCGCTACGACGTGTTGCCGCGGCTTGCATTCCAGACTCAACCTTCCAATATTGCATGGGTGCTTCCACCCCCTTTCCGAGTACTGACGCGATCGCTCGCGCTGAGAAGTTCACGCGCGAACGGTTCATCTACGAAGGCGAGACCGCCGCTGAGGCGCTCGCCGCAGGATCGGCACGCCGTCGCGCGCTCGACGCCGCGCTGGCTGAGCTCGAGGCCGGAACCAAGTCGCCGTCGGTCGAATGGCGTCGTCGCTTCGCGCTGCTCCTCGGGCTCGAGCGCCTGCTCTCCGAGGAGGAGCCGCACCTTGTCGACGGCACCGTCCTCTCCGCACATCAGGTCGATGCGCTCTCGGGCACGCTGACCGCGCTGCTCGCCGAGGCCCAGCGCACGAACGGCAGCGCCCCCCCGCCACCCCCCGAGCCCCCGGTCCTCGCCTTGGCGGCGATCCCCGACGAGGAGGAGGAGGACGACGAGGACGACTACGAGGACGAAGACGACGAAGAGGCCGACGAGGAGCCCCAGGACTGGCAGGACGAGGAGGAGGAGGAGGAGGTCGACGCCGATCTCGAAGTCGAGGACCAGCCCGAGGACCCCAACGCGGCGCGGCGCTTCTGGTTCGAGCACGCCACGGGCGCCGGTAAGACGGTGGCGGCGCTCGGCTTCGTCGAGGCGTCGCGGACGGGTGGGGTGCTGATCCTCACCCACCGGCGCAACCTCGTCGATCAGTTCCACGGCGAGCTCCGCGACCGTGGCTACGCCAAGCGGATCAGCCCAGCCCTGCTCGACGGCAAGGACTCCGCCAACGGCCCCGTCACGGTCGAGACCTACCAGTGGTTCGTACGCAACGCCGGCCGCATCTCCGACGCCTACACCGTCGTCATCTGCGACGAGGCGCACACGGCGCTGGGCGAGAAGACCTCGGCGTCGATCAGGCGCTGGGCCGGACCCGTGTTCGTGGGCATGACCGCGACGGGCGCGCTCATCGCCCGCCACGTCACCGACCTGTTCCCGACCCAGACCTCGCGCTTCGACCTCGCCCAGGCGGCCCGGCGCGGCGTCATCTCGCCCCTGCGCTGCATCCGCATCCCGCCCGGACCCGGAGTGCGCACGATCGCCAAGGTCCCCCTGCGTCGCGGAGAGGTGGACACCGAGTTCGACCAGGAGATGCTGGCCGAGCTGCTCGACCAGCAGCCCTTCAACCTCGCCATCGCCGACCTCTACAAGACGCGCTTCAACGGCGTTCCCGGGGTCGTCTACACCGCCGGCGTCCGTCACGCCTATAACGTCGCCCATTCCTTCCGGGAGCTGGGCATGAAGGCCCAGGCGGTGTCGGGCGAGACCCCCAAGCGCCAGCTCGCCCGGATTCTCGCCGACTACGAGTCGGGCAAGATCGACGTGCTCGTCAACGCGCAGCTCCTCGCCGAGGGCTGGAACTCACCGCGGGCGACGATCTGCATGCACCTCGCTCCCACCGCCTCCAAGCGCATCTACCAGCAGCGCGTCGGGCGCGTCACGCGTCGGCACCCCGGCAAGGAAGCGGGGATAGTCGTCGACTTCGTCCATCCCGCCACCAAGCACGACGACCCGGTGGTCACCCTGCACTCGCTGCTCGATCGCGACGTCTACCGCGGCGGCGCGATCGTCGTCGGGCCCGTGCGCCGCGGCCGCGGGCGCCGTGTCCGCGTCGAGCGCCGCGTCCTCCCCGTGACCCCCGATCCCGACCGGCGGGCCGAGGTCTTCGAGCGCGAGCTGTGGCGGATCGCCGTCGATTACCTCGACTACGGCGAGCAGCACGTGTGGGCGGCGCTGGCCGGCGCCCGGGTCGCCCCCAACGGATGGCGGCGCGCGAAGGCCATGCTCCACTTCGACCGCGGCGGCGAGCTCAAGCGTCGCTTCCTCATCACCGCCGTCCAGCGCAACCGCAATGCCCAGCTGCGCCTGCGCGCGCTCCAGGAGATCGCCGCCTCACGCGA
>DASZMD010000351.1:0-2293 GCA_035551955.1 Solirubrobacteraceae bacterium
GCGCATGCCGGTGTCCGCCTCGCTCCACGCGTCGGCCTGGGCGGTCATCCGGGCCACCGGGCGCAGCGCCCCGCTGATGAGCAGGCCGGCGGCGACGGCGACGACGAGCAGGACGCCGGCGCCGAGCGCCAGCGAGGCGATCAGAGCGGTCTGCACCGTCTCCTCGTAGGGCTTCAGCGACACGGCCGCGACCACGGCGCCCAGCCGCCGGCCGCCGGCGATGACGGGCACGGCGTAGAGACGTGTGTGGTGTGCGGGCACGTCGAGCGTGCGGCGGGCCCCCCGTCCCAGGACCTCGGCGGCGTGCTGGGTCACGGGGTCGCTGGGAGGCTGCTCGACGGGCCGGCTGGCCGCGAACACCCATGTCTGAGCGTCGAGCGCGCCGGCGTCGGGCACCTCGTTGGCCACCAGCCGGCCGCCGCTGACATGAAGAGAGGCAAGCGCGGCGGCGGCGCGGGCGATGAGCGCGTTGTCGGCCTCATGGCTCAGCCGGCTGCGGAGCACGACGTTGAAGGCGCCGACGAGAAGGACGAGAGCGATCGCCACCGCCCCGATGACCGAGAGCGCGAGACGGCCGCGCAGGCCGAGGCGCGGGCGCATCACCGCAGCCGATATCCGGTGCCGTGCACGGTCACGATCGCGGGCGGGTCGGGCAGGGCGCGGAGCTTGCGACGCAGCCGGGCGATGTACACGTCGAGGGTGTTGTCGTGGACGATCGCCCCGTAGGGCCAGGCCGCCCGGGTGAGCTCGATCCGCGCACACGACTTGCCTCGATGGGCAGCCAGGGCACCGAGGAGCCGGAACTCGGTCGGGGTGAGATCGATGCTCACCCCGTCCCGGGAGGCGACGCGCTCGGTGGGATCGAGGTGGAGCCCCGCGCTCTCGAGGCCAGCGGCGGGAACGCTGCCCGCCCTGCGGATCAGCGCCTGCAGCCGGACCACGACCTCCTCGATGTCGAACGGCTTGGTCATGTAGTCATCGCCGCCCGAGCTGAATCCCGCGAGGCGATCGGTGAGCGCGTCACGAGCGGTGAGGAAGAGCACTGGGGTCTCGATGCCGCGGGCGCGGAGCGCCTGGCACACGTCGCGGCCGTCGGCGTCGGGGAGCCCGACATCGATCACCAGCGCGTCGGCCGGCGTGCTCGCGACGCGCTCGAGGAGCTGATACGCCGTCCCGACCCCGTGGGCGTCGAAGCCCTCGGCGCATAGGCTGCGCACGAGCACGTCGCGGAGACCGGGCTCATCCTCGAGGATCAGTAGCTGGGGCGCCATCGCCGACTCAGTATCGCGGCTGCGCAGGTGCTTTCGGGCAGGCGTTCAGGAGGTGTTCAGGTGAGATCTCGAGCATGACCGCCCATGAGATTCCCCATCGTCATGGCTTCTGCGCTTCTCGCCGTGCTCGTCGCGGGCTGCGGCTCGTCCTCGAGCTCGAACCCGGGTGCCACCAACACCCACACGTCGAGCGGGAGCGCGGCGGCCCCCGCCGCCGGCGCCCTCTCGGCCGACGCCACCTCGGCGGCGACCGGTGACATCCCCGACAACCAGGCGTTTCTCACCTACCGCAACCCGGTCGAGCACTACAGCATGTCCTACCCCGAGGGCTGGGCCCTCAAGGGCTCGGGGCGCGATGTGTCCTTCACCGACAAGAACAACGTCGTCCACATCATCATCTCCACCGCCCCCGCGCCGACGCCCGCCGCCGTGGCCGCCGACCTCACGCGCCTGAAGCACGCGAACTCCACGCTCACGTTCACGCCGCCGACGACCATCGCGCTCAAATCAGGCTCCGCCGTGAAGGCGACGTACACCACCCGCAGCGCACCCAATCCCGTCACCGGCAAGAGCGTGCTCCTGATCGTCGACCGCTACGAGCTGAGCCGGGCGGGCAAGCACGCGACCGTCGATCTCGGCACGCCCAAGGGTGTCGACAACGTCGACGCGTACCGCAGGATGATCAACAGCTTCACGTGGCGGTGAGCCTCTACGTCGAGCCCGAGCGGCCCCAAGCCGAGGTCGACTGGCCCGCGCTCCAGTTCCACGACGTCTTCAAGATCTTCCGTTCCGGACCCGTGGAGACGGTGGCGCTCCGAGGTCTCGATTTTCGCGTCGACCGGGGCGAGCTCATCGCCGTGCTCGGCCCTTCGGGATGCGGAAAGAGCACCATGCTCGCCCTCGCCGCCGCGCTCGATTCGCCCTCCGCCGGCGAGGTGCGGGTGGGCCGGCGATCCTTGGGGATGCTCGACGAAGCGGAGCTTGCGAGCTACCGCGCCCGCGAGGTCGCGCTCGTGCTCCAG
>DASZMD010000352.1:0-2310 GCA_035551955.1 Solirubrobacteraceae bacterium
ATCGCGACCTGCCGATCGCGCTGCGCGGATCGAGCATGGGCGGCTACTTCGCCATCGTCGCCGCCCCGGCGGCCCGAGCCCGCGCGGTGGTGGCGATCTGCCCGGCGCCCGGCGAGGGGCTGCTGCGAGGACTGCGGGCGGGCAAGTTCGGCTTCGACGCCGACGTCGACGCCGTCGCCGAGCTGCTGACCTCGCACGATCTCTTCAGGGCGGTGCGCTCGCTGAAGGCGCCGCTCCTGCTCCTCCATGCCGAAGGCGACGAGCAGGTCCCCGTCGAGCTCTCGCGCGAGCTCATCGGCGGCGCCCACGCACCCGCCAGCCGGCTCGTCGCCGTGCCCGGCGGTCACCATCGCTCGGTACAGCACGACGAAGAGCTGCAGGCCGTGAGCGTGCGCTTCATCAAGAAGGCGCTCGGCGCGGGGTAGTCCGTCTGCGGGGAAGCGCGGGGCGGGGGGCTAGTGCGGTCCCCGTCGTAAGTACGGTCGCACCGAGAGGTGCCACTGACGGATGACTGGCAAGGACGCAGGAGCCAGCCGGACGACTCGGGGGTGGCCCGGTCGTTGGCGAGGCTGGACGCCGAGCGGGCCGCCCCCGAGGCAGCAGCGCTGCACGAGGCGACGAGGACAGCCGGACGACGCGGGCGCGGCCCGATCAGGCGAGGCAGGATGCCGAGCGGGCCGCGGGCCCGCGCAGGCGCCGTCAGGGGCGCCTCGAATGCGAGCGTATTTGCGACGGTGGCCGCTAGTGCCCGGTGCCGCCGAGCAGTCCGCTGAGCAGCTGACCGGTGCCTGCCACCGTGCTGCCGACGCCGGCGGTGACCCCGGTGACGGTCTGGCCGACGGCCTGGCCGATCGCGCTGACGAGCCCGCCCACGGCAGGGCTGGCCTGCGAGAGCTGGCCCCCGAGCGCGCCGGTCAACGCACCGACGGTGTTGCCGACCTGCTGTCCGGCGGAGGCGACACCGGCGCCGAGGGCCCCGGTCGCCGAGGACGCGACTCCGCCGAGCGCGCCACCCGCCGTCGTCGGGGTGCAGGTGGTGCAGGTGGTGGCCGGTGGCGGCGCGACGATCACGGGCGAGGTCTGCGTGACGTGCGGCGGAGGGGTCTGACGGGACTTGCCGTGGTGCACCCCGCCCACAAGCTTGGTCGGCGCCGAAGTCTGGTGGGTCACCGTGACGGCGGCAGGGCGCGCGGGGGCGGCGGTGACCGCCCGGACCGAGCGCCGCGCCGCAGAGGTGCTGACGGACCCTCGACGAGCTCTCGTCGCTGAGGGGGTCACGCCGTACGCCGACACGGGCGCCACGAGCGCCGGCCTGGGCCCGGCGTCGGCGACCTGGGGCCAACCGCGGAAGGAGACGACGGCGGTCGCCATCACGAACAGCACGGACGCGCCCGCCAGCAGCGAGCCGGCCGTTCCGAAGCCGGCGATGTAAGCGCGAGTCACCCGCATACTCTGCACGCGTCTTCATCGGCAGCTTCGGGTCCGGACTTTAGCCCTGCGATGAAATTTCTTTTGCAGAGGGGTGCACTGGTGGGCCTCCCCGAAACGTTGCACCCGAAATGGCGGCCCCGGATGACCGCCATGCTGTGTCCTCGGAGCCTCGCGCAGCGCTGCTGCCTCGGGGGCGGCCCGCTCGGCATCCCGCCTCGCCAAACAGCGAGCCACCCCCGAGTCATCCGGCTGGCTCCTGCGTCCTTGCCTGGCGGCCCCCGGACCTCGCCCTTTCAGGCACAACGTTCCTGGGAGACCCACTAGAAGAGCCGCAGCCGGTACTCCGTCAGCATCAGCGTCAGCTCCTCGTTCCACTGCTCCCCCGTCGCCTGCCAGCCTCGGCGCTCGTAGAAGCGGCGCGCCCGCGCGTGGAGGGCCGGCGTGTAGAGGCGGGCCGCTTGGTAGCCCCGCGCGCGCATCTCGACCACCGCCTCCTCGTGCAGCATCGCGGCGACGCCCTGCCCCCACCACGCGGGGAGGACGAAGAGCTGCCAGAGGTGGGCGAGGCCCGGGGTCGCGACGCTGCTCGCCCACGCCTGTCCCGGGGTGCGCCGCCGCGCGGGCGTGAAGGCGATGTGCCCCACCGGCCCTGACTCCGACAAGGCCAGCAGACCCCAGGTGTCCAGATCGGAAAGGAGCTCGGCTAGGAGCTCGGTGTCGGCGTGCACGTCGGGGGGTACCCAGCCCAGGGGGGCGAACTTGACGTAGGAGTCGAAGCCCGCCTGAACGTCGGCGACAAGGACGTCGAGGTCGGCGACGGTGGCGCGGCGGGTCGAGATCGACGGCATCGGGAACGAACACGGTTGCACAACCACGACG
>DASZMD010000353.1:0-10338 GCA_035551955.1 Solirubrobacteraceae bacterium
GTGCGCGATCCCGCCTGGCGGCGCGAGGCGCTGATCGAGGTCGGGCGGGCGGCGCAGGACCTGGGCGCGGCCGTGCTCGGCTACGCGAGCTCCGGCCTCCCCGGGCCCAAGGGCAACCTCGAGACCTTCATCTGGCTTGCCGAGCTCGCCCGGGGCGGGGTCGATGACCTCGAGGCTGTCGCCCGCGAGGTCGAGCCGTGAAGCCGCCGCGGACGGCCACCGTGTTCACCCACCGACGTCCCGACGAGACGGGCCCGGCGCTGCGGACCCTGATCGCCATCGCCCGCGAAGTGGGAGCCGTGCTGCGCTTCGACCCCGAGGAGACGAGCAAGCACCAGCTCGAGCCCGGCGAGGGCCTGGTCCTCAACGCCCCCGTCGAGCGCGAGGTCGATCTCTGCTTCGCGCTCGGCGGCGACGGGACCATTCTCACCGGCCTGCGCACCTACGCCGGGACCGACACTCCCGTGTTCGGCGTCAACTACGGCGAGATCGGGTTCCTGGCGACGATTGACCCCGACGAGGCCGACACCGGGCTCAGGCTCGCCTTCGCGGGCGACTTCGACGTGCTCCCTCTCCCCGGGATCGAGGTCCGCGGCGACGGCCACAGCTGGCTGGCGATCAACGACGTCTCCGTGCACCGCCAACCCGGCAAGCGGGTCGCCGACCTCGCCTACGGGGTCGGCCACGACGAGATCGGCCGTGTGCGCTGCGACGGTCTCGTCGTCGCCACGCCGGCCGGCTCGACGGGCTACAACCTGGCTAACGGCGGTCCCGTGATGGCGTGGGGCGTGCACGGCTCGGCGGTCTCGTTCATCGCGCCGCATTCGCTGACCGCCCGCTCGCTCGTGGTCGCGCCCGCCGACATCCTCGTCGTTCACAACCGCTCGCGCGAGGAACCCGTGGACGTCGCCGTCGACGGACGGCCGGTGGGCGCCCTGGTGCCGGGAGCGGGGATGGAGACGCGCTTTCGCGACGACCAGTCCTCGCTCGCCCAGCTCCCCGGCACCACCTTCTACCACCGCCTGCGCGAGAAGTTCGGGCGCCTGGCCACCCAGCCCTAGGACACTAGCTCCCGTCCCCCGGCCGATCCGTCTTCGCCGGCTGGTACACCGTCGCCATGCTCCACGAGCTTCGCGTCGAGAATCTCCTCCTCATCGAGCGGGCCGAGCTCCGGCTCGCGCCGGGGCTCAACGTCCTCACGGGTGAGACGGGCGCGGGCAAGACGATGCTCGCGCACGCGCTCGACCTCCTCCTCGGGGGCCGCGCGGGGAGCGGGATCGTCCGCCCGGGCGCGTCCGAGGCCTACGTGGAGGGGGTGTTCGACCTTCCGGCGGAGCTCGATCCCGAGCTCGCCGAGCGCCTTGGTCCCGACCGCGAGGAGATCGTCCTCGCCCGCCGCGTATGGCCCGACGGACGCACGCGCGCCTATGTCTGCGGGCGCGCGGCCACGGTCGGGGATCTGCGCGAGCTCGGCGGCGAGCTCCTCGCCTTCTACGGTCAGCACGAGCACCGCCGGCTCATGCTCGCCTCCGCGCAGCTCGACGTGCTCGACGCCCACTGCGGGCCGGAGCACCTCTCGGTGCGGGCGCGGGTGGCCGCCGTCCACCAGCGCCGGCGCGCGCTCGAGGAGCGCCTGGCCGAGCTGCGGGCGCTCGCCGGGGCTCGCGAGCGCGAGCTCGACCTCCTCACCTTCGAGCTCGAGGAGATCGAGACCGCGAACCCGAGCGAGGAGGAGCAGGCGTCGCTCGTCGCCGAGCGTGATCGCCTGCGCCACTCGGAGACGATCACCACCGCCACGGCGGCGGCGGCCGAGGCGCTCGCCCCCGAATCGGGCGGCCCGGGCGCCGGCTTCCTCCTCGCCCAGGCGGTCAGGACGCTCGACCCGGTCGCCGCGCTCGATCCCGACCTCACCGCCTGCCTCGGGCGCCTCCAGGCCGCGCTCTATGAGACCGAGGACCTCGGCGCCGAGCTGCGCCGGCGGGCGTTCGAGGTCGATGCCTCTCCCGGGCGCCTGGAGGAAGTGGAGGACCGCCTCGCGCTCCTCGCCCGACTCGGGCGCAAGCACGGCGGGTCGATTGCGGCCGTTCTCGAGCACGCCGAGCGCTGCGTCGCGCGCCGCGAGGAGCTCACCGGCGCCGAGGTCGCGCTCGAGGAGATTCAGGCGGAGATCGCCACCGCCGAGACCGAGCTCGGCGCGCTCGCGGCGACGCTGAGCGAGGCCAGACGCGAGGCGGCGCCCCGGCTCGCCGAGGCCGTGCGCCGTCGCCTCGCCGACCTGGCGATGGACGGCGCCGAGTTCGAGGTCGAGCTGACGCCGCGCCCGGACGGGTGCGGCCCGGCGGGGGCCGAGACCGTCGAGCTCATGATTGCGCCCAATCCCGGCGTCTCCGCCGGCCCGCTGCGCGAGATCGCCTCCGGGGGCGAGCTCTCGCGCGTCATGCTCGCGCTCCTGAGCGCCGCTCACGCCGAGGGGTCGCAGGCGGGCCCCGCCGCGCCCCTGCTCGTCTTCGACGAGGTCGACGCCGGAATCGGCGGCCATACCGCGCGCGCCGTCGGCGAGCACCTGCGCGCCCTCGCCCGCGGCCGCCAGGTGCTGTGCATCACTCACCTGCCGCAGGTTGCCTCGCTGGCCGAGCGCCACTTCCGGATCTCCAAGTCGGCGGCCGGGGAGACGGCGAGCACCGACGTCCTCGAGCTCGGCGGCGACCTGGTCGTGGCCGAGCTCGTGCGCATGCTCGGGGCCGCCGAGGACGACCGCGCGGCCAGCCAGCACGCGCGAAAGCTGCTGAGAGCGGCCTAGCGGCCGTCGGCGCGGATTCAGCTCGTCCGGCGGCCTCGCTACCGTCGGCGACGGCACTAGACTGAGTTAAAAGACCACACGCAAGGACCCCTGGATGGCTCACAACCCGCGCCACGGCCAAACCGAATTCTCAGGCGAGACATGTTTCATCTTCATCACCGGGGGGGTCGTCTCCTCGCTTGGTAAGGGGATCGCGGCGGCGTCGATAGGCCGCCTGCTCGTAGCGCGAGGCCTCGACGTCCAGCTCCAGAAGTTCGACCCGTACATCAACGTCGACCCGGGCACGATGTCGCCCTACCAGCACGGCGAGGTGTTCGTGACCGAGGACGGCGCCGAGACCGACCTCGACCTCGGGCACTACGAGCGCTACACCGACTCGAACACGAGCCGGGCCTCGAACGTCACCGCCGGCGGCATCTACAACGCCGTGATCCGGCGCGAGCGGCGCGGCGACTACCTGGGGGCGACGGTGCAGGTCGTCCCCCACATCACCGACGAGATCAAGCAGCGGATTCGCCTGATGGCGGACGCCAGCGACGTCGACTTCGTGATCACCGAGATCGGCGGCACCGTGGGCGACATCGAGTCGCTGCCCTTCCTCGAGGCGATCCGCCAGTTCCCCGTCGACGTGGGACGGCGGCGGTGCATGTTCATCCATCTCACCCTTGTGCCCTACATCGGCCACGCCGGCGAGCTCAAGACCAAGCCCACCCAGCACTCGGTGAATGAGCTGAGGAGGATCGGTATCGCTCCAGACATGGTTGTGTGCCGGTCCGAGTCCGCGCTTTCGCAGGAGATCCGGCGCAAGATCGCCCTGTTCGCCAGCCTGCCCGAGGAGGCGGTGGTCTCCGCCCGCGACGTCGAGGACATCTATCAGGTGCCGCTCGTGTTCGGAGACGACCACGTCGACGACTACATCCTCGAGCACTTCGGCGTGACCGCGCCCGAGCCCGATCTCGCGGGCTGGCGGGCCATGACCGAGCGCGCCAAGGCGGCCACCCAGACGGTGCGCATCGCCCTCGTGGGCAAGTACGTCAAGCTCGAGGACGCGTATCTGTCGGTCGTCGAAGCGCTGCGCCACGCCGGCGTGCACCACGGCGTCAAGGTCGAGATCGACTGGGTCGACTCCGAGCGCGCCGGCGACCCTGACGTCAGGCCGACCCTCGAGCGCGCCGACGGCATCCTCATCCCCGGCGGGTTCGGCGGCCGCGGGATCGAGGGCAAGATCCGCGCCGCCCGCCTCGCCCGCGAGCTGGGGATCCCCTATTTGGGGATCTGCCTCGGCATGCAGGTGGCGGTGTGCGAGTACGCGCGTGAGGTGGCGGGAATGGCGGGCGCGAACTCGACCGAGTTCGATCCCGAGACGCCGTTCCCGGTCATCGACCTTCTCCCCGAGCAGAAGGAGATCGCCGACATGGGGGGGACGATGCGGCTCGGCGCGGACCCGATCAAGCTTCACGACGAGACCCGGGCACGGGACATCTACGGTGAGGCGGTGATCTACGAGCGCCACCGCCATCGCTACGAGGTCAACAACCATCTGCGCCGTCGCCTCGAGTCCGCGGGTCTCATCTTCTCCGGGACCTCGCCCGACGACCGGCTCGTCGAGGTCATCGAGCTCCCCGCCGACGCCCACCCGTTCTTCGTCGCCTCCCAGTACCACCCGGAGTTCAAGTCGCGCCCGGAGCGGCCAGCGCCGCTCTTCCGCGAGTTCGTGGGCGCGGCGCTGTCGCGCCCCGCGGGGCAGCGGCCGGCCGAGGAGTCCGCTCCGTCGGCGAGCGAGGCGCCGGCGAGCCCCGCGGCCGGCGAGGTCGCGGCGGGACGCACGACGTCGTCGTGACGGGCTCGCCGTGAGGCGTGCGAGCGACGCGGAGCGGGCGCGGCTGAACGACACCTTCGCCGCGCTGTGCCGGATCGAGAGCCCTTCCGGGCACGAGCGCGCGTGTGCCGACCGCGTGGCCGGTGAGCTCCGCGGCCTGGGACTCACGGTCGAGGAGGACGACGCCGGCGCCGCGGTCGGGGCCGACGCCGGGAATCTCCTCACCCGCATCCCTGGGGCGAGGCCCGAGAGCCTCCTCCTCTGTGCCCACCTGGACACCGTCCCGCCGCTCGCGCCGATCGATCCGGTGATCGTGGACGGTGGCTGGGAGAACGCCGCGGAGGGCATCCTCGGCGCCGACAACAAGGCGGCCGTGGCCGCCCTCATCGAGCTCGCGCGCCGCTACGCCGGGCGCGGCGAGGCGCCCCCGGTCGGGATCGAGCTGCTCTTCACGGTGTCCGAGGAGAACGGGCTGCGGGGGGCCACGGCCTTTGACGTCAGCCGCCTCACCAGCGGGTTCGGCTACGTCTTCGACCACGCCACGCCGATCGGGGGGATCGTTGTCGGCGCGCCCACCTACGATCAGATCGTCGCCGTGTTCCACGGCCGTGCCGCCCACGCCGGGATCCGCCCTGAGGAGGGACGCAGCGCGGTCGCCGCTGCCGCGCGGGCGATCGCCGACATGCACCTGGGCCGCCTCGACGAGGAGACCACCGCCAACGTGGGGACGATCGCCGGTGGCACCGCCACCAACGTGGTGCCTGAGCGCTGCCGCGTCGAGGCCGAGGTCCGCGGCCTCGACGACGCCCGCGTCGCCGCTGTCGTCACGGAGATGGTGGATCACTTCCAGGACGCCGCCAATGAAGCCGAATGCGACCTCGACGTGACCGTCGAGCGCCAGTTCCAGGGCTACCGGTCAAAGCCCGGAGCGCCGCACATCGTGGCCGCCAGGCGGGCGCTCGAGGCCTGTGGCTACCAGCCGCACCATCTCGTCACGGGCGGCGGCTCGGACGCCAATGCCTTCCAGGCCGCGGGCCTGCCCTGCGCCAATCTGGCGGACGGGACGCAACGTAATCACGAGCCCGGCGAGCGCATCAGCGTCGATTCCCTCGAGGGAGTGCTCGAGGTGGCGATCGCCCTCCTCGACGCCGCCGAGGAGGAGATGTCGCAGTGAGCAGCTTCGAGCCCCTCGGAGGGGAGACCAAGTACTCGGGCGAGATCGTCACCGTCATCGTCGAGCGCTACCGCCACCCCGACGGTGAGTTGGTCACCCGGGAGAAGGTCGCCCATCCCGGGGCGGTCGGGATCATCGCCCTCGACGAAACCCACGTGTGGCTCGTGCGCCAGCCCCGCGAGGTCGTCGGCCTCGACAACTCGCTGGAGATCCCCGCCGGCAAGCTCGACGTGCCCGGCGAGGAGCCGCTCGCGGCCGCCAAGCGCGAGCTCGCCGAGGAGATCGGCAAGCAGGCCGCCCGCTGGCACGAGCTCATGGCCTTCTACACGAGTCCCGGCTTCAGTGACGAGCGCGTATGGCTGTTCCTGGCCATGGGCCTGAGCGACGCTCCGCCCGCGGCGGCGGACGAGAACGAGCGGATCGAGATCGTGCCCTGGCCCCTGACCGAGCTCGACCGCGCGATCCGCGAGTGCGAGGACTCCAAGACACTGATCGCGCTGCTGTGGCTCGCGCGTGGACGGGTGAGCGCGAGCGGCTGAAACCGGGAGCGCGGGCGCCCCTTGACACGTGTACGAACATATGTTCGTGTCAAGCGACGGAAGTCCCTACTCTCGCTTTCGCCGCGCCCTGAAGACGGGGAACGAGGCGCTCGTCGTCGCCGCGGCGCTCGAGCTCCCCCACGTGGCGCTCGACGATGCGCTCCAGATCTGCCTGGTGCTGCGCAACGGCGATCCCGACCGCTACGAGCGCGCGGCCGTCCGCTGGCTCGGTCGCTTCGCGCTCGAGGCCCGACGCGTGACCATCGACGACGTGCGCGAAGCCGCTCGAGCCCTCGACGAGCTGCCCGAGCGGGCCACCGAGGCGATGGAGCGCCTGGCCCGGCTGTGCGTCGCCCATGGGGTGGGGTGAGCTCAGCGGCGGCGCGTGCGCCGGCTGGTGTCACACGCGTGTTCCGGCCACCGCGAGCGGATCACCCGGAAGCGGACGTGCTGGGTCGAGGCCTGCGCTCGCGCTCGGATGATCATCTCCTCGGCCGCCCGGTCGGTGAACGACACTCGCCTGAGGTCGAGCTCGACGCGCGCGGGCGGACGCTGGAATACGTGGGCGAGGACGTGCTCGATGATGTCGGCCGATGCGCTGTCGAGCTCACCCTCGACGGACACATCCTGCCGGCGGTCGTCGGTGGAGACGCTGAGGTGCACTCCGGTGGCGGCCGCGAGCCAGGCGAAGCTCTGGGTGCAGACGCCGGCGGTCGGTCGCGGCCGATTCGCTCGCCGGCGGCGGACGAAGCGGGTCGCGGATACGAGATGAATCATCGTGAGCGCCATCTTCCCCGGTAGAGGTGGGTCCTGATCTGGGGACCGCCCGCGCCCACGAGTGGCGGGTGACTTTCCGCCGTCAACAGCACGTCATCCGAGCCACACCGATCGCCTGCCCGGCTGCCGCGCAGCTCACCATAGCACCCGTCAGCTCCCGCCCTGACGGCTCCTCAGGCGCCGAGGAGAGCCTCGCGCCATGCCGCCGCGAACGCCGCCGCGCCGGCGGCGTCGAAGTGACGCCGGCAGTAGCGGAGGGTGAGGAACATCTCGTCGTTCATCGTCGCCGCGCCGATCGCCGTGCACACCGGCATCTGTCCCGGGGGGGAGAACCAGAGCTCGGTCACGGGCCCCGCCCCGTCGCCGAAGTGCAGCGGCATCGCCCGCCGTCCGAGGTTCGAGAGGATCGCGGTATCGAGGGCGGGCGCGGCCAGCCGACGCGGGATGCGAGCGAGGAAGCGCTGGGCACCGACGGGCAGGACGTCGAACAGGCGCAGGAGGTCGATGATCGTCCCCGACAGGCGCGTGTCCTTGAGCGCGCGCGTGCGGCCCGCGACCGCGAGCTGGGCGGTGGCGAGATCGGACTGCTCGCCCGCGAGCACGGACACCGAGACGAAGGAGAGGATGTTGGCCACGACCTCCTCGGACCAGTCGTCGGGGCGCAGGTTCACCGGCATCATCGCGCTGATCCGGCCCGGACCACGACCGCGCTCGCCGTTGAAGCGCCGGACGGCGAGGGCCAGTCCGGCGACGAGGAGGTCGTTGACGGTGGCGGGCCGGCGTCGCCGCATCATCACCGCTTCGGTCTCCTCGGGCCCGAGCCGCAGGAGATGAAAGCCGTACCCCGTGGCGCCGTCGACGCCGCCCTCACTCACGACGCGCGCCGCCGGACCCTCGGAGCGGATCTCCGCGAGCTGGTCTTTGAGCTGCCGGGCACGGATCATGGCGAGGCCGGGCGAATGCGCGCCCACGCCCCGGCGCAGGCTGCGGACGGCGAGCGGATCGAGGTCGGGCACAGGATCCTCGACACCCGCGTAGGCGCGTGCGATCGAGGTCATCAACCGGTACGCGCTGATTCCGTCGGCGGCGGCGTGATGCAGGTTCATGATCAGCGAGTCGCCACCGCGCCGGTGAGCGAGCGTCAGCGCGAACGGAGGAGAGGAATCGAGGTTCAGCCGCCTGCTGAGCAGGCGCGCACGGGCGCCGTCGAGGGCCCCCTCATCGCTGGCATCGACGATCTCGAGCGGGAGATGGTCGACCTGATCGGGGATCTCCCAGAACAGACGCCGGTCCCAGGGACGAAAGCTCGCGATCCGGGCGCGGGCCATCGGATGTCTGGCGGCCGCCGCGCGCGCTGCCGCCGCCACCCGCTCGGAGTCGAGCGGCCCGGGCACCCGCACCTCGCAGTGCACGCTCCACGTCTCCGGCTCCTGGTCGAGCAGGAAGATCGATTGGTCGACGACGTTGAACGGAACCCGCCGCGGGCTCACGCCCACGGCCGCGTCGCGAACCTCTCAGGCACGCCCGCGGCGTCGGCATGCCCGGACCGGGGTGCGATGGGCGTGAGCTCGAGCTCCTCGCAGCGGGATGTGTGGGTAATCGTGCTCACGCCGCCGTCCGGTCCGGTGCGCTCGTGAGGTAGGTCGCCGACACGTCCTCGTCCCCGTGCTCGGGGACGCCCTCCTCGAGGCGCCGGCGGATGGTGGCGAGCATGGGCAGGTCCAGGCCGTGGCGGGCCGCGGCCTCCTCGACGAGCGCGGCATCCTTGGCCGCGAGGGCGAGCTTGAACGACGGATCGAAGCGCCGCTGCATGATTGCCTCGCCCTTGGTGTGCAGGTAGGGCAGGTCGAGCGGTCCGCCGGCGATGGCATCGAGCACGAGCTGCGGGTCGATTCCGATCCCCTCGGCGAGCGCGAACGTCTCCGCGGCGCCTTCGACGACGGTGATGATCCAGCTGTTCGCGGCGATCTTCAGCTTGGTGCCGGCGCCCGCCTCGCCCACCCACATCGTCCGCTGCCCGATGACGTCGAAGATCGGCGCCAGCCGCTCACGCAGGCGTTCGGGCCCCGAGGCCATGATCACGAGCTTGCCCTGCTCGGCGGGTCCCTTGGTCCCGAGCACCGGCGCGTCGACGAACGCCAGCCCATGCTCGCGGGCCAGGTCGATGCACTCCTCGGTGGCCACCTCGCCGATCGTGCTCATCTGTAGCCACACCACGTCCTCGCCGCGGGCGCCGGCGAGCGCGCCATTCTCGCCCCGCATGGATCCGAGCACCGCCTCGCCGTCGGCGAGCATGGACAGGATCACCGTCGCTCCCTGCGCGGCCTGCGCCGGGGTGTCGGTGATCATCACGCCGTCGTCGGCGAGCGGCTCGGCCTTCTCGCGCGAGCGATTCCACCCGCGCACCTCGTGCCCCGCGCGAGCGAGGTTCCGAGCGATGGCCAATCCCATCGTCCCGCCCGCGCCCAGCACGGCGATCGTCTCTTCCCGCGCCATCAGCCGCCTCCAAGATCGTTTACGAAGGTTGCGCTACCCGGCCCTAGCTGCGACAAACCGGTCCCCTATGACTAGGCCGGAATTGGCGTGCCGGAGGCCAGATGCATCGTGGACGATTTCGGTTGCGCGTGACCGTTGGCTCGGGCGCGGGTCCTCGAGACGAGGGCCCGGCGCGCCGCCGGGCCCTCGTCGCATTCGGTCTCTCAGCCGCCGTAGCCGGCCGGGGGAGGCCCACCGGGCCCGCCAGGACCGCGGCCCGGCCCCTGCATGGCCTGGTAGGCGCTGTCGAGATGGACCTCGACCTTGGTGCCGTCGGCCTTGGTCACCGCGGTCTCGTACCCCGAGCCCGTGAAGTCGGTGGTGACGGCACCTGCGGTGCCGCTGCCCACGAGCTTGACGGCGGCGGCCTGAGCCTTGGTGGCCGCCTGGCCGGTGACGGCCTTCTCGGCGTCCTCATGAGCGGCGGTGCCGTGCGCCGGACCGTTGAATGCCGGCGGCGTCTGGGTGCTCGACGAATTCGGCGTCGTGGTGGTCGTCGTCTGCGATGTCGCAGCGCTGGCGATCGCCGAGCCTCCGAGCGCGAGCGCGGCGAGCGCCGCGGTGCCCGCGAGCAGCCGCTT
Source organism: Solirubrobacteraceae bacterium (assembly GCA_035551955.1). Lineage (GTDB taxonomy): Bacteria > Actinomycetota > Thermoleophilia > Solirubrobacterales > Solirubrobacteraceae > Palsa-465. The sequence goes on from DASZMD010000353.1 coordinate 10,226, forward strand.
ACCTTGTTGGAACATGGCCTTCCGTCCTTTCGGTCGTCCGGGCACTATCCCGGGGTTGCACCCCAGAGTGCCCTCGCGGTGTAGGACGGCGGTCGGAAGACTCTAAGAATCTG
>DASZMD010000354.1:0-3365 GCA_035551955.1 Solirubrobacteraceae bacterium
CCCTTCCACGGGCGGCGCATGCAGCGCTACGAGCAGGCGATGATCGCCGCCGTCGACGGCGAGATCGACCAGGCGTGGCCGGTGGGCGCGCCGTTCCCGGTTCTCCCGAGCATGCAGGCGCTCACCCTCCAGGTGGTGATGCGCGCGGTGTTCGGCTTCGATCCCGGCCCCGCCGAGGAGGACCTGCGCAGGCGCTTGCGCGAGATGATCGAGCCGATCACGCGGCGGCGGCGCGGGATGCTCCTGTTTGCGCTCACCCAGGGCCGCGTCGGGGGCAACGGCGGCGCCGAGGGGTTCGTCGCGCGCCGGCGCGCCGTCGACGAGATCCTCTTCGCCGAGATCACCCGCCGCCGGAACGAGCCCGACCTCGCCGAGCGCGACGACGTGTTCTCAGCCCTGCTCCTGGCCGAGGACGAGGACGGGGGCCGGCTCACCGATCAGGAGGTGCGCGACGAGCTCGTGACCTTGCTCGTCGCCGGCCACGAGACGACGGCGACGGCGCTGGCATGGACGCTCGACCTCCTTCTCCATACTCCGGGGGTGCTCGCGCGGGCCCGCGAGGCCACCGCGGCAGGCGATGACGCCTATCTCGACGCGGTGGCCAAGGAGTCGCTGCGCATGCGGCCGATCATCCCCGCCGTCGGTCGGGTGGTTCGCGGCGAGCCGTTCGCGCTGGGGGAATGGGTGATCCCCACCGGCGTCGAGATCGACCCCTCGATCCGCACCATCCACCGGCGGCCGGACCTCTACCCGAAGCCCGGCGAGTTCCGCCCCGAGCGCTTCCTCGGCCCCGACGCCCCGGACACCTACACCTGGGTCCCGTTCGGCGGCGGCACCCGCCGCTGCCTGGGGGCGAGCTTCGCGCTGATGGAGATGCGCGTCGCCCTCCGCCGCATCCTCGAGCGCACCGAGCTCTCACCCGCGTCGAGGGACCTCGACAAGATCCAGTTCCGGGCCATCACCCTCGCCCCCAAGGAGGGCGTGCGGGTGATCCAGCGCCGCCGGCCGGCCCCCGCGCCCGCCACCGCCGTGGCTCACACGGTCGCCGCGCCCGTGTAGCGCTCGGCCACGTCGGTGAGAACCTGGAGCATGGTCTTGGCCGCCGGGCTCACCCCCGGACCGCGGGCGGTGGCGGCGATCACCTTGCGCGTCGGGCTGCCGGGCGAGAGCTCGCGCACCACCGTGTCGCCTCGCTCCCGGGTGAGGGCGAGCTGGGGGATGAGGGCCACCCCGACGCCGGCCGCGACCAGTCCCTGCACCGTCTCGTAGTCGTCGCTCTCGAAGGTCACCTTCGGTTCGAACCCGGCGGCCAGGCACGAGCGCACGACATGGCGGGCGCACGGGCTCGAGGCCGAGGTCTGCACCCACTCTTCCTCGGCGAGGTCCTGGAGGGTCAGCTCGTCCTTGCCCGCGAGCGGATGCACGGCAGGGAGGACGACATGCATCGGGTCCTCGAGGAGGGTCACGGAGCGCAGGGTGGCTCCCGTCCACTCGACGACGCCGGGGAACTCGAAGAGGAGCGCGAGATCGATCTCGCCGGCGCGCAGGCGCGGGGCGATTTCCTCGGGTTCCCCCTCGGCCAGGGTCAGGGCGATGTCGGGGTGGCCGGCGCGGAACACGGCGATCGCCTTGGGCATCAGGGTCGCGCCGGCGGAGGGGAACGAGGCCATACGCAGGCGGCCGCCGCGCACGCCCATGACCGCCGCCAGCTCCTCCTCGGCGGCATCGACCTGGGTGAAGATGGCCTCTGCCTGCTCGATCAGCGTCGCGCCGGCAGCGGTGGGTCGGACGCCGCGCCGGTCGCGCACCACGAGCGGCGTCCCCACCTCGGCCTCGAGCCGGGCGATGGCCTGAGAGACGGCGGACTGGGTGTACGACAGGGCCTCGGCGGCGCTCGAGAACGAGCCGCGTTCGATCACCTCACAGAGGACGCGGAGACGGCCAAGATTCAGCATCAGCGTTGCTTATAATATAGAGAAGCAAGTTCACTGGCGATAATATAAAGCCGGTGCCATGCTTTGCCGACCCGGTAGGCAGCAATAGAAACGCCAGCACTTTCAGAGAGGGCAAATCATGAGTCCCAAGACCATCATCTCTTACGACGACACGCTCAACGATCACGACGCCCTGGCACTCGGACGCGTCCTCGCGACCGCTGGTGCCGAGCTCGAGCTCGCGTACGTGCGTCATACCACTCAATCGAACCGCTCCCGCGAGGAGCTCGACCAGAGCCAGGCAGAGGCCCTGCTCGAGCGCGGCGCGCGCTGGCTCGACAACCTCGACGTACCCCGCAGGGTCGTCCTCAGCGCCTCGACCGGCGAAGGGCTCGCCTGGCTTGCCGCCGACGAGCACGCGGACATCGTCGTCTTCGGCTCGGACTATCGGACCGCCGCCGGACACGTCGATCCCGGTACTTCGGCCCGCCGCCTGCTCGAGGGTGGACCCGCCGCCGTGGCCATCGCCCCGGCCAACTACCGCGGCCAGCGCGAGGCTGCCATCCGTACGATCGGCGTCCTCGACGGTGACTCCGCGGCGCGCGAGACGGCGAACACCATCGCCGACCGCCTCGGCGCGGCCGTCGTGTCGGCCCCCGCAGCCAGGATCGACCTGCTCGTCGTGCCCTCGCGGCCCGAGGCCCAGCAGGATCGCGTGATGGTGAGCGCCCAGGCGTGGCGCGCAATCGAGGATGCCGTCGTCCCCGTGCTCGTGGTTCCGCGCGGCAAGCCGGTCCGCTTCGGTGTGCCGGCCACGGCCGCTCACTGAGCCCCGTCCACGCACCTGGCTTCAGATCGAAGGCCACCCCGGTACCGGGGTGGCCTTTCGTCTACTACGAACCTGGGAGGATCCCCACCATGGATACATCGACGATCGATCAGGCATACGGACAGCTCCAGGCCGAGTTCCAGGACGTCGCGAAGTCGGTCCAGGAGCTCGCCGGGAAGCTGCAGGCGGCCGCCGAGGCCGGTAACACCGACGCCAAAGAGTGGCTGCTCGACCTCAAGCAGATCGCCCTCGACGTCAAGGACGAGCAGGTTCAGGTCAACGAGCTCCTCCAGGCCATCCACGGCTACGTCGCCAACACCAACCAGCAGGTTCAGCAGATGCCGCAGTTCCAGCAGCCTCAGCAGGGCGGCGGCATGTTCGGTGGCGGCGGGGGCATGTTCGGCGGCCGCCGCGGCGGCGGCATGTTCGGGAACTTCCTCGGCGGCGGCTTCGGTCAGGCGATGGAGATGGGCGCGGGCATCGGCCTCGGCGACCAGCTCATCAACAGCATCTTCAACTGACGGCTCACCGCAGCAGCAGCTGGCTGTCCCCGAACTCGTGCCACAGATAGCCGCGCTCGAGGGCGGCGCGGTAGGAGCGCT
>DASZMD010000355.1:0-4701 GCA_035551955.1 Solirubrobacteraceae bacterium
CTCGTGGACGACTCGCCTGAGCCCCGCGACGACGGTCCGCCCGTGAGCAGCCGCGTCGGATACGGGCTCGAGCTCGCGGGCGGGGTGGGCGTGGGGATCGCGCGCTCGATCCTGGGTGGCACCACCCGCACGCTGCGCAGCGTCCGCGAGCTCACCCGAGAGGCCGCGGGGCAGCTGCCCCGGCTCGCGCGCCTCGAGCAGATCCAGCCGAGCACCCGCATCTCCGTCGGCCTGCTCGTCGAGGAGTCCGCCCGCAAGGCGCCGGACGATGTGTTCTTCCTCTGGGAAGGCCGCGCCTACACGACCAGCCAGGTCAACGAGCGCATCGACAACATCGTCCGCGGCCTGATCGAGATCGGCGTGCGCCAGGGGGAGCACGTCGGCGTGCTCATGGGACCGCGTCCCACCGCCCTCGCTCTCGCCGTCGCCCTCAGCCGGCTGGGCGCCGTGTCCGTGCTCCTGCGACCCGACGGGGACCTCGCCCGCGAGCTCGAGCTCGGGCAGGCGGAGCGCATCATCGCCGACCCTGAGCGCGCCGCCCTCGCGGCCGGGCTCGGCACCGTCCACACCTTCGTCCTCGGGGGCGGCGGCGAACCGCGCGACCTCGGCGTCCCCGTGAGCGCCGACATGGAGCAGATCGACCCTGGCACGGTCGAGCTCCCCAAGTGGTATCGCCCCAACGCGGGCCGGGCGAGCGACGTCGCCTTCGTCGTCTTCACGGGGAGCGGGGCCGGCGTGCGGATGAGCCGGATCACCAACCGCCGGTGGGCGATGTCGGCCTTCGGGACGGCCTCCTCGGCGGCCCTGTCCTCGGCCGACACCGTGTACAGCGTCACGCCCGTCTACCACCCCTCGGGACTGATGATGAGCATCGGCGGCGCGATCGCCGGGGGGGCGCGGATCGCGATGGCGACGAGCTTCGACCCCGCCACCTTCTGGGACGAGGCCAGGCGCTACGGAGTAACGGTCGCCACCTACACGTGGACGCTGCTCCACGACATCGTCGAGGCGCCGCCCAACCCGGGCGAGCGCCACCATGCGGTGCGCCTGTTCATCGGCTCGGGGATGCCCTCCGGCCTGTGGCGGCGGGTCCAGGAGCGCTTCGCGCCCGCCCGTGTGCTCGAGTTCTACGCCTCCACCGAAGCGGGGGCGATCCTCGTCAATCTCCGCGGCACCAAGCCGGGGTCGCTGGGCCGGCCCTTGCCCGGGAGCGCTCGGGTCAAGGTCGCCGCCTACGATGTCGCCTCGCGCCGGCTCCTGCTCGGCCCCGGCGGCTTCGCGGAGGAGTGCGAGCGCGAGGAGGTGGGCCTACTGCTGGCGCAGATCGATGCCGGGGCGCCGACGGGCACGGCGCCGATGCGGGGGGTGTTCTCGCGCGACGATGCGTGGCTGAGCACCGGCGACCTGTTCCGGATCGACGCCGACGGCGACTACTGGCGGGTGGATGCGGTCGCGGACACGATCTCGACCGCGGAAGGGATCGTCTTCACCGTTCCGATTCGCGACGCGCTCGGCGAGCTGCCCGCCGTCGATCTCGCCGTCGCCTACGGCGTCCCCGAGGGCTCGGCGCCGGGCCTGGAGCTCGCGGCGGCGGCGGTGACCCTGCGCGCCGGCCGCGAGCTCACCGCGCGCGACCTCACCGAGGCGCTGATGGGCCTCGAACCCGCCGAGCGGCCCTCGGTGGTCCGCGTCGTCGACGAGATCCCGGTCACCACCTGGTACCGGCCTGTGACCGGCCCCCTGCGCGCTCAGGGGATTCCGCGGACGGGAGCCGGCGGGCGGGTCTGGTACCGCGACCGGGAGCGCGACGCCTACCGCTGAGTCCAGCTCTCCCGCGGGTTCTGGATCGGCGTCAGGGCGGGCTCGACCTGATCGCGCAGGTGCTCGAAGGCGGGGGGGAGGGAGAGCTTCTCGCCGAGATGCTCGAGCGGCTCGTCGACCGTGAACCCGGGGCCGATGGTCGCGACCTCGAAGAGGACGCCCGAGGGCTCACGGAAGTAGATGGAGCGGAAGTAGAAGCGGTCGATGACCGGGGTGGGATCGCCGCCCGCGTCAATCACGCGCAGGCGCCATCCCACCTGCTCGTCGGGGACCGAGGCCCACGCCACGTGATGGATGGTGCCCGCTCCCGGGATCCCGCGCTCTTCCGGCGCCGGATCGTATTGATAGAGGCCGCCGCGGCTCGCGCCGCGGGCCTCCCACACGTCGCCCGAGCGGACGAAGCCGAGCCCGTCCTCGAGCAGGTGGCGGCTGCGGTTGGCGTCGACGGCGTAGGCGCGCACGGCGTGGAAGCCCTGGAGCGCGAGCTCGGAGGGGATCTCCGGATGGTTGGCGACCAGGGGCTCGTCGTCAGTTCGGACGACGGCGAGCTCGTGCGCCAGCCCCTCGGGATCCGCGAAGTGCAGCGCATCGCCCTCGCGCTCGGACGTGTACCCGGCCTCGCGCAGCCGCTCGCTCCAGAAGTCGAGCGCCTCGGGCGAGGCGACGCGCCAGACCACGCGGTGCACCATGCCCGCCCCGGCGCGGCCCTTGGCGGCGCCCGGAAACTCGAAGAAGGTGATGTCGGAGCCGGGGTCACCGCGCTCGTCGGCGTAGAAGAGGTGGTAGACGGACGTCGCGTCCTGGTTGACCGTCTTCTTGACCAGCCGGAGCCCGAGCACGCCCGTGTAGAAGTCGACGTTGCGCTGAGCGTCGCCCGTGATGGCGGTGATGTGATGGATGCCCTCGAGCTTCATGGTGCTCCTTGGTGGAGGTAGTGGTGCAAACGTATCACAGGTCTAGTTGTGTGCTCAACTAATCTCGACTGAGAAAGGCGCTCAGTGCCTGCTTGCCCTCGCCCACGATCGGGTCGCCGTGGGCCAGGAGGAGGTGATCGAAGTCGAGCGCGAGCAGGCGACGGTAGGCGTCGCGCAGTCCAGCCCTCGTCCGCTCGGGATCGTCCATGAGCTGGTCGGGGACGAAGGCGAGCTCGTCGTTCACCCGCCACCTGACCACCCCGTCGGCGCACACCAGGGCGCGCTGGGCGGAGAGATGGAGCGCCGTCTCGTCGGGGCAGATCGCGCCCACCTCGTGGGCCACGACGCCGCCCGGGAGCTCGTCGCCGAACTCGAAGGGTTCGATCGCGCCGCGTCCCTCGAACTCGTGGACGCCGTTGGCGACGCAGTGCACCGTGGAGCCGAAGCGCTCGCGCACCAGCCATGCATGCCGGTCGTGGTGGCGGTTGGAGAGCAGGATGTGCTCGGGCGCGCCGTGCTTCTCGAACCACTCGAGTCCCTCCGGTGGCGTCAGCGGATCGATCAGCACCCGCTCAGTGGTCAGGTAGTAGGTGCTGACGTCCTTGTCGATGTGATCGTGGTGCGCTTTCCAGTGCCACAGGCCGGGAGCGATCTCCTCCATCGTGGGAGGCTACCCCTACCGGTGATGGCGAGCCTGGCTCCATCCGCGTCTCGTGCGAACATGCGTTCGCATGATCGTCTGCGTGCTGCTTCCTCGCTTTCAGCTCACCGTCGCCGCCGGCGATCGGACCGAGCTCCTGCAGGTCCCGGCCGCGCTCGCCCCCGAGCCGGGAGGCACGCAGCGGGTGGGGGAGGTCTCCCTCGCCGCCGAGGCGTTCGGCGTTCATCCCGGCATGCCCCTGGGCGAGTCGCTCGCGCGCTGCCCCAGGCTGATGCTCGTCCCGCCCGACCCGGCGGGGGTGGCGGACCTCTGGGAGCGGCTGCTCGTGCGGCTCGAGTCGATCGGCGCCGCCGTCGAGCCCGAGCGACCGGGCCTCGCCTGCTTCGACGCCCAGGGGCTGCTGCGCCTCCAGGGAGGCATCGGCGGGGTGCTCGCCGCCGCCCGGCGCGCCCTGCGCGTGCCGGCGCGCTTCGGGGTGGCGCCGTCGCGGTTCGCCGCGGTGGCGGCCTCGACGCGCGCGAGGATGCGCCGCCCCGTGATCGTGTCCGGGGGCCGGACGCAGGCCCGCGACTTCCTCGCCCCGTTACCGGTGGCGCTGCTCCGCGCCCGCGCCGCGCTGGCCGAGGCCAGGCTCCACGAGACCCTCGAGCGCCTCGGCGTGCAGACGCTCGGAGAGCTCGCCGCGCTCCCCCCGGCGGCGCTCGCCGATCGCTTCGGGCCGCTCGGGCTGCTGGCCTACGAGCTGGCGAGCGGGGGCGATGGGGAGCTGTGCCCCCGCCAGCCGACGGAGATCCTGCGCGAGTCGCTGTCGCTGCCCGACGCGGCTTCTGGTCCCCAGCTCGAGCGCGGGCTGGGCCTGCTGATCGACCGCCTGCTCGCGCGCCGGGATCGCCAGGGCCGGACGCTGCGCGCCGTCGTCCTCTCCGGCGTCCTCGTGGAGCGCGGGACGTGGCGCGAGCGCGTCGTCTTCCGCGAGGCGCTCGCCGATCCGGTCCGCATGCGACTCGCCCTCGCCCCGCGCCTCTCGCTCGTGCCCGCGCCCGTCGATGTCCTGAGGCTCGCGGTCGAGCAGTTCGGTCCCCCGGCCAGCGGTCAGCGCAGCCTCCTCGACGAGCCCGCCGCCGCGCGCGGTGCGCGCCTGCGCGAGGCGATCCGCCAGGCGCGCGCCGCCGCCGGCCCCGAGGCCGCCCTGCGCGTGCTCGAGCTCGACCCCGACTCCCGCGTGCCCGAGCGCCGCGCCGTACTGGCGCCCTTCGAGGGCTGAGCTATGGCCGGGCCTCGCCGTCTCGCCGTCCCCACCCGGGC
>DASZMD010000356.1:0-3946 GCA_035551955.1 Solirubrobacteraceae bacterium
GCGCCGGTCGCACCCTTCGGACCCGCCGGGCCGCGGTTGCCCTTGAGCTTCGAGAGCACCGAGGGCTTGATCTGCTTGGTCGAGGTGATGATGTACTTGCTGGCGGCGAACGCGCCGCCGCTCATGGCGAGGACGAGCGCCAGGGTGGCCGCGACTCCCGCATACGTCGGACGGCGGCGGCGCGCACGCGGCGCGTCGTCCTTCTTGATGCCCCTCACAACGGTCCCTCCTTGTTTGTGTGTATCCGGCCCCGCTCGATTCTTCAGCAGCGCGCCAGACAAAGCAAGCGGAGAAATTTGAAGCCGGCCCCCCCGAGGGCCGGCCTCATCTCTCCTCTCGCAGCCGCCGAGCGAGACCCGGAGCGCGGCACGTGAGCCGCACGGCCTTGTGAGCGCACAATGTAACGAAAGGCGCGATCACGCGCGCTGATCATGCGTGCCGCTGTCGCTGCGGCGCTCGGCCCTCGCTGCCGCGGGCGGCTCCTCGTCGCCGTCCGCCGGCTCCGGCGCGGCAGGGCTCGCGCCCCGCTCCCTGATCCGCACCGCCTCGATCCGGTTCTCGCGCACCGACTCGACGCGGATCGAATAGCCGTTGGCGTCGATCGTGTCGCCGCGCTTGGGGAGCCGTCCGAGCTCGGCGAACACGAAGCCACCGACCGAGTTGTAGGCGTCGGTGTCGACGGGGAGCTCGAGTCCGTAGTCCTCGAGGTCGGTGACGGCGACGTGGCCGCGCACGAACCAGTCCCCGTTGGCGAGACGCCGCACGGCGCCGCCGGCGGGGTCGGTCTCGTCGGAGATCTCGCCCACCACCTCCTCGATGATGTCCTCGACGGTGACGATTCCCGCCGTGCGGCCGTACTCGTCGATGACGATGGCGAGCTCGGTGCGCTCGCGCTGGAGGTCGGCGAGCAGGTCGTCGAGGGGCTTGGTCTCGGGGATGATCGGCGCCTCGCGCACCAGGGCCTCGAAATGCGCGTCGGGCCCTTCGGTCATCAGGAGCTTGACGAGCGCGTTGGCGTGGACGATCCCACGGACGCGGTCCTGGTTGCCCGCCTCGGTGACCACGAGACGGGTATGGCCGGTGGAGACGCAGAGGCGCAGCGCGTTCTCGACGGTGTCCTTGACGTCGATGGTGACGACGGCGGGGATCGGCGTCATCACCTGCCGCGCCTCCTGCTCGTGGAGGTGGAACACCCCGGTGAGCATCTCGGCCTCCCCGGCGTCGATTTGCCCGCCGGTGAGGGAGTCGGCGATGATCCGCTTGATGTCCTCGGGCGTGCCGTTGTCGACGTCCTCGGCGTCCGGGTCGGTCCCGAGCGCCTTGAGGATCGAGCGCGAGGACGCGTTGAGGACGACGATGAAGGGGGTGAACACGTTCCGGAAGAAACGGAGCGGGCGGGCGAGCCGCCGCGCCACGCCCTCGGCGTGCTGGAGCACGTAGAGCTTGGGGACGACCTCTCCGACCACGCTCTGAGCGAAGATGATGAGGACGTAGCTGACGATCACCGAGATGATCACCGCCGCGGTGTGGCCCATCGGTCCGCCCAGGGGATGCTCGAGCAGGTGCGCGACGGTGGGCTCGCCGAGCGCGCCGATGCCGATCGAGGCCATGGTGATCCCGACCTGGCAGGCGGCGATGTAGTCGCCGATCTCCTCGATCTGTTGATGCGCCAGCCGCGCGCCGCGGACACCGGCTTCGGCGAGCGCTTCCAGCCGCGAGCCGCGCGAGCGCACGAGCGCGTATTCCGCCATCACGAAGAAGGCGTTCAGGAGCACGAGCACCGCCGTGGCGATGAGGAGCAGCGCGCTCACTAGGAGGTCACGGCGCCGCCCTGTGCGCCGTTACTTCGGGATGGGTCGTCGTCGGACATGCAGCGACGACGCAAACGGTAGCACCCGGGGCGACGGATCCCGACGGGCGAGCTCAGCCGGGTGGCGCGGTCACGGCCTCGAGCCGGGCGCCGTAGGGACCCTCCCCGGTGACGCACACGGCCCCGCAGCGGGCGGCCAGCGCGAGTGCGTCCTCGGCCTCGAGCCCGGCCGCCAGTCCGAGCGTGAGGCCGGCGGCGAATGAGTCGCCGGCGCCGTAGGTATCCACCACCGGGCCGGGCAGGGGCGCGGCTCGCCAGGTGCCGCTGCGCCCCTCGGCCGCCGTGAAGGTGCCCCCGGACACGCCGCCGGTCGAGACCACGAGCCGCGGGGCGGGGTCGAGCTCGCCCGGGGCGTAGCGCTCGCCGGAATCGCGGGCGCTGTGGACGAGCGCGTCGAGCTCGACGCCCGCCTCGGCGAGCGCGGGCCCGACCCGGGGCGTCGCCACCATCACCCGCGCCCGGCGCGCCGCCCGCAGGGCGGCCGCGTCGCCGGCGGTCACGTAGACGCCGTCGCACGCCGCGAGCTCATCCCAGGGCAGGGCGTCGGCGCCGGCCGGGGCCAGGCGCTCTCCGATCACGGTGATCGTCCGCTCGCCGTCGTCGTCGACGAAGGTGACGGCCCGGCGCTGGGGCTCAGAGCGCCAGGCGGCGCGGACGCTGACGCCGTACTCCTCGAGCCGGGCGGCCGAGCGCCGGCCCACCTCGTCGTCCCCGAAGGCGGTGAACAGGGTGGCGCCCCGCGCGAGGCGCGCGAGCTGCACGGCGGCCACCCCGCCTCCCCCCGCCGGCTCGGCGAAGGTGTAACGCGCGTGGGCGATCTCCCCCGCCACCGGCACGCGCGCGACCCGGAGGAACTCGACGTACTCGACGTGCCCGACGACGGCGACCTTGAGCTGGGCGAAGGGCTCGGGCAACCGGTGGGGAGACTCAGCGGCCGACGGTGACCGCGACCACGCGGCTCGCATAGCCGTGGCCGCTCGCCGAGCGCCACACGATCCGCACCGACCCGGTGCCCGGGGGCACCACCCGGGTGGTGAAGTAGCCAAAGGCGGAGCTGGCCGGGACGGTCACGGTGGCGAGGGTGCGGTAGCGGCCACCGCGCGCCGGCTCCCATTGGATCAGCGCTTGCCGGGTGGTGTACTTGGGAGCGAGCCGGAGCATGCCCCACACAAGCATCTTCGCGTGCCGCCTGACCCTCGCCGAGGGGATCCAGATGGGCAGGCGGTAGGCGTAGTAGGCGGGCTTGATCTGGCCGTCGCGCGAGGTGCCGGGGCCGTAGATGAGACCGGTCTGGAAGGTGTCCCAATAGTCGAAGTCCGACGGCGAGTAGAGCGGATTGGGGCCGGCGTCGTAGAGGAGGAACTGAGAGACCGAGCTCACCCGAGGGTCCTTCCACGCCATGTAGTCGGCCTCGTTGAGGTAGACGGCCTGCTTGGCCGGGCTCACCACCTGGTAGGGATCGGGCGGCTTGGTCTGGTATCCGTATTCGGTGAAGTAGATGGGGATCGTCCGGTGCACGCCGTAGGTCGCGAAGGTGTGGTTGAGACCGCGTTCGAGGCGACCGAGGTTGGCGATGGGCACGAAGCTCGAGACCGGAGAGCTGTAGCTCGGAGGGTAGAGGAAGAAGTAGGGGTGGTGGGCGAACCCCGTGGCGTAGAACAGGCCCGGGTGCTGGTTCACGAAGTCCTTGGCGCTCCCGCTCGTCGGGCATCCGAGTGCCGAGGCGGTGGTGCCCGTCACGCGCCGGTAGCGCGCGTTGACGCAATACAGGGCGCGGACGAAGACCATCGCCGGCATCGCCTGGTAGAAGCCGGTGGCGTTGAGGTAGCGCGTGTGCCGGCCGGTCCCGACCGCGACGACGGAGCCCTCGGGCGCAGTCTCACCGACGAGGATGGTGTCGGTGCTCAGCATGTGCCCGGTGACATCGAGGCCGCCCACGGCGGCGTCGACGAGCGAGCGGTAGAGCCTCGGCGAGTCGGGAACCCGCTGGCTGCCCACGCTCCTCCACTGCGGCGCGAGCCAGCCCGGCTGATCGGGCTCGTTCCAGATCGACCAGTAATCGACCCGGGGCAGCGG
>DASZMD010000357.1:0-5274 GCA_035551955.1 Solirubrobacteraceae bacterium
CCCGAGCAGGAGGCGGCGATCGAGCTCGGCGACCTGAGGATCGACCCCGCCGCCCGCCGCGTCTTCGTGCGGGGCGAGGAGGCCCTGCTCACCCAGCGCGAGTTCGACCTGCTGATCTTCATGGCCCGTCACCCCGGTCAGGTGTTCTCACGTAATCAGCTCATGGACGCCGTCTGGCAATACGCCTTCTACACCGACACCTCGACCGTCACCGTGCACATCCGCCGCCTGCGCGCCAAGATCGAGCTCGACCCGGCAGAGCCACGCCACATCCAGACGGTGTGGGGCGTGGGCTACCGCTTCCAGCTGTGACCCCGATGCGGCGCGTGTACGGCGTGTCCGCGCTGATCCTCGCCGGCTCGGCCGCAGTCGCGGCGGTAACCATCGGCGGCCACGGCACGCTCGAGACGGTCGCCGTGCTCGCCGCCATCGGCATCGCCGCGGTGGCGGCGGCGCAGGCCGTCGTGCTCGCGCGGTCGCACAGCCGCGCCGGTCCCCTGTCGCGCCAGTTCGCCTTCGCGGCGGCGATCGTCATCGCCCCCCTGCTCCTCGCCCTGGTGGTGATCGGACTGCTCATGTTCGCCTCCAGCCACGACGTCGAGCTCGTCGCCCTCATCGTCGTCTTCGTGGGCGTGATCGCCGTTGTCGCCGGCCAGCGCCTGGCGGCGGCGATCATCCACGACGTCGAGGCGGTCAGAGACGGATTGACGGCCGTCGGGCGCGGCGAGCGCGAGCTGCGGATCGCCACCACGGGAAGCGACGAGCTTCGCGAGCTCGCCGACGCCGCCAACGCGATGATCGAGCAGCTGCACGCCGAAGAGGCCGCTCGTGACCAGTCCGACGCCGCCCGACGCGGCCTCGTCGCCGCCGTCTCCCACGACCTGCGGACACCCATCACCTCGCTGCGGCTCCTGGCCGACGCGGTGGGAGACGACATCGTCGACGAGGACACCAGGCGCTCCTACCTCGACCGGATGCGGACCCACATCGACGCGCTCGGCGCGCTCATCGACGACCTGTTCGAGCTCTCGCGCCTCGAGGCCGGTGACATCCGCTGGTCGCTCGAGCGCGTGCCCCTGCGCGAGCTGGTGGGGGAAACGGTGGCCGCCATGCGCGTGCAGGCCGACCTCAAGGGCGTTGCCGTGCACGCCGAGGTGCCGCTCGAGCTCGGTCCCGCGCGCGCCAACCCCGAGAAGCTGCAGCGCGTCCTCTTCAACCTGATCCAGAACGCCATCCGCCACACCCCCGCCGACGGCAGCGTCGTCGTCCGCGCCGAGCCGGTGGCCGACCGGATCGAGATAGAGGTGGCCGACACCGGGGACGGGATCGCCACCCCCGACCGCGACCAGGTCTTCGAGGCGTTCTACCGTGGCGGCGCCGACGCCTCGCGCACGAGCGCCGGCGCCGGGCTCGGCCTCGCCGTCTCGCGCGCCATCGTAGAGGCGCACGGCGGCACGATCTGGCTGCCCGACTCGCCCGCGGGGACGCGCGTGCGCTTCAGCCTCCCGGCGGCTACCTAGCGCCGGGCGGCGCTAAGCCGCGACGGGGACGCTGACCCGGACGGTCCGGTCAAAGCGCCAGCCGGCGAGCTGATCGTCGTCGCAGGCGACGCCGACCACGGTTGCCCCAGTGGTCCGCTCGATGGCAGCGAGGAGAAAGGCCATCCGGTCCCGAAGCTCGTGCCCGGTCTCGGTCTCGTCGTTCGCCCACTGCGCATCTGCACCTTCGATCATGATCGTCACCCTGGTCGGGCGGTGACGCGTTACCTGCTCGACGAGCTCCTCGTCGAGGTCCGAGGCGGTTCTGTTGGTGATTGCTAGTAGGTCTGACATGCGCTGGAGTCTCCTGGCCGCGAGTAAAGAACCCTTCAACTGCCACGAACAATTGCTCACGAAACATCGGTTGTCCGCTCGCCTTCTAAGCTCAGAGGACTGACATGCCCGAGCTTCCCGAGGTCGAGATCACCGCACGCCGGATCGGGGCCGCCATCGAGGGCGCCACAGTTGAGTCGACGCTGGCCCCGGGGATCAACGCGCTGAAGACCTATGACCCTCCGGTGTCCGTGCTCGAAGGGCTCGTGGTGCAGGGCGTGCGCCGGCGCGGGAAGCTGTTCCTGATCGACCTCGAGGGTGACCTGACCCTGCTCATCCACCTGATGTCGGCAGGCAGGCTGCAGCTCTTCGAGACACGAGCCTCGCTGCGTGACCGCACCTCGCGCTTCCTCCTGCGCCTCGTGGACGGGCGCGAGCTTCGCTTGCGCGAGTTCGGGACCAAGCAGCGGGCCTGGGTCAAGCTCCTGCGCGCCGCCGAGGTCGACAACGACGAGGCGCTTTCTGCTCTCGGGCCCGAGGCGTGGCCCGACCCGCCCGCCCTGGGGCCGCTCCTCGACACGCCGCGGCCGTTGCACACGCTGCTCCGCGACCAGCACGTTGTCGCCGGGGTCGGACGCTCATGGGTCGACGAGATCCTCCACGCCGCCGAGCTCTCCCCGTTCAAGCGCGGCGCCGATCTCGACGAGGACGAGGCCGAGCGGCTACGAGTGGCGACCGTCGCGCAGCTCGGCCGCGCGATCTCCCACTACGAAGAAGTCATCGCGCTTCCCATCCCCGACAAGCTGCCGATGCCCCTGAATGTCCATCGCCACCAGGGCGAGCCGTGCCCGCGCTGCGGCGATCAGCTCGAGGCGGTGTTCTACGAGGACTACGTGATGTCGTACTGCCCGACGTGCCAGACCGAGGGCAAGCTCCTCAAGGACCGTCGTCTCTCGCGTTTGCTGAGATGATGTCCGGGTGATCGATCCCGGCGATGAGGCCCCCGGCTTCACCATGCCCGATCAGCACGGGACTCCGGTAACTCTCTCGGAGCTCCGCGGCAAGCCCGTCGTCCTCTACTTCTACCCCAAGGCGGACACGCCCGGGTGCACCACGCAGGCGTGCGGAGTCCGCGACCACGCGCTCGATTACGAGTTCGCGGGCGCTGTCGTGCTCGGGGTCTCGCCCGACCCGGTATCGCGGATCGCCAAGTTTGCCGAGAAGTTCGACCTCGGCTTCCCGCTCCTCTCCGACGAGGATCACTCGGTGGCCGAGGCGTACGGCGTGTGGGTCCAGAAGTCGATGTACGGCCGCACCTACATGGGTATGGAGCGGACGAGCTTCGTGATCGGGCCCGACGGGGTGGTCACCGATGTCTTCCGCCGCGTCAAGCCCGCCGAGCATGACGGTCTCGTCCTCGGCGCGCTGACGTCAGGCTGAACTCGGCTGCGGCCGGTTACTGCAGGCCCTCGCGCGCCTCGCGCACGAGCGTGACGGCCTCGGGGAAGACAAGCGCGATGACGCTGCGGAGCTGCTCGGCCTGCTGCTCAGTGCTCCCCTGGATGTTGACCCGGTTGATCGCCGCCACCGTCAGGTCGACCGCGAGCTTGATCGCGTTATCCGCCCACGCCAGGCGCTGAGCGCCTTGCATCTGCTCGGCGAACTCGCCTAGCCGGCGCTGGAGCTCATCCGGGTCACCGAAGAGATCTCCAAAACCACTTCCTTCCATGTTCCCATGGTAGCCGGTCGGGTTGGGCGGCTAGGAAGCCCTTTTCGCGAGCACGGCGATCGTCCCACCGCGGCAGGCGAGCGCGGCGGCGAGCTCGGCGATGGCCGCGACGGGGGCGAGGGGGAGGGCAAGAGTGGTGATCGCCAGGTCGCGCGAGCGGGCGGGGGCGTTGCGCTTGAGGAGGTTGTAGAGGTAGGACGGGTGGGTGGTGAAGCGGCTGACGAGTGACTGCCACATGCCAAAGGGATTGTGTTCGGCGAGCAGGTGGTAGGTGTGGATGGGCGTGAGGTCATGCGCGCGCAGGAGAGTCTCGAGACCGGCCGGGGTGAAATGCACGCGGTGACGGGGCACGTCGAAGTGGTACCAGCGGGCGCCGCCGACGCGGGCCTGGAGGCTCGCCAGATTGGGGACACCGACGAGGAGCACTCCGTCGCGGGCGAGCCACGTGGCGATGCGAGCGAGGGCGGCGCCCGGGTCGTCGAGGTGCTCGAGGACGTGCCAGAGGGTGACGGCGTCGAGCGAGCCGGGGTCGATGGCTGCCGCTTCGATCGTGGCCTGCTCGACGGGGGCTCCGCTTGCCGCCGCCGCGGTGACGCCTCTGTGCGAGGGCTCGATCCCATGTGCTTGGTAGCCGGCTTTGCGGGCGCCGGCGACGAAACGGCCGCGACCGGCGCCGGCGTCGAGCAGTCGCGCGGGTGGGGGCTTCTGGAGCATCCGCAGGCGCCGGCGGTCGAAGGCGTTCAGGATCGGCGCGACGGTGCGGGCGAGGCGAGGGGCTCCGGGGGCGTAGGCGCCGGTTTCATGGAGCGCGGGCGGGGTCTCGCCCACGGTGACCGCCGTGCCGCAGCGCCGGCATCGGCTGAGGAGGTAATAAGCCGGTCCGAGTCCCGGCTCGGCACTCGGGACCGATCGCCACGCGACGAGCGGCCCGCCGCACGCCGGGCAGGCGTCGTCGATCTCCACACGCGCGAGTGTAGGTCCTCGTTCCGTACACTGGCGGCGAATGCTCAGCGCGACCGCCACGAGGGCCGACCGGTCCGCGCCGCGCGGCTAGCATAGGCGCCTGATGAACGCAGAACAGCTGCAGCGGGAAACGGCGATGCGCGTCCGCATCGCCCCAGTCGCCATCATCGCTGGTCTCCTGCTCGTGGTCGCCGCCGTGACCGGGCTGGTGGGCGTCCACGCGAAGGTGGACGAGGAGACGCTCGCGCTCCTCACCGTCCACAAGCGCTTCCCGCTCGACATCATCGGCGCCGTCGTCAACGCCGGCGGACTGATCGGCCTCGCCGTCGTGCTCAACTTCCTGTGGGGGGCGACCAAGGCGCGGCGCCCCGAGCTCTCGGGCGCCTTCCGCATCCTCGCCATCCTCGGTGGCGGCCTCGCCGCCGTCAGCGCCGTCGCCTACGAGATCGTCATCTCGGTGGTCTCCAACGAGTTCGCCACCAGCGGCCAGCAGACCTACAGCCAGGCTCATCACCTCACGAGTTCGCCCGTCGTCCTCGCCCTCCCCACCATCGCCTTCTTCGGCGACCTCCTGCTCGCCGTCGCCCTCGTCACCATCTCCCTGAACGCGATGCGCGTCGGGCTGCTTCCCCGCGTGATGGGCTACCTCGGCATCTTCGTCGGCGTCCTCTTCCTGTTCCCGATCGGCTCGCCCGTCCCGGTGATCCAGGCCGGCTGGCTGTGCGCCCTCGCCTACCTCTTCCTCGGCCGCTGGCCGAACGCCTATCCCCC
>DASZMD010000358.1:0-10657 GCA_035551955.1 Solirubrobacteraceae bacterium
TCGCCCGCGCCGTCGTCGTCCCCGACGCCATCCCCCTCGAGCGCCTGTACCGCTACGGCGCCAAGGGCAAGCTGCTCACCTACCCCGGGCTCAAGGAGGAGTACTACCT
Organism: Solirubrobacteraceae bacterium; assembly: GCA_035551955.1. Taxonomy (GTDB): domain Bacteria; phylum Actinomycetota; class Thermoleophilia; order Solirubrobacterales; family Solirubrobacteraceae; genus Palsa-465. Next base: position 110 of record DASZMD010000358.1, read on the forward strand.
GTCCGACTTCGAGCCCAGCGAAGCGGTGTGCGTGGAGCTCGGCCTCGATCGCGCGCGGCCCATCGTCGTCGTCCGCACCCCACCCGAGGTCTCGCTCTACCACCGCTTCGAGAACGACCTCTTCACCCGGGTCCTCGACCGCCTCGCCGCCACCGCCCAGGTCATCGTCCTCCCCCGCAACCCCGAGCAGCGCGACCGGCTCGAGCGCCGCGGCGACCTCATCGTCCCCGACCACGCCATCGACACGCAGTCCCTGATCGCCTACGCCAACCTCGTCGTCTCGGCCGGGGGGACCATGAACCGCGAAGCCGCCGCCCTCGGAACCCCTGTCTACACCATCTTCGAAGGCCGTCCCGGAGCCGTCGACGACCACCTCATCAGCCAAGGCCGCCTCAAGCGACTGACGCGGCCCGAGGACATCATCCTCGAACCCCGCTCCGCACCCGCCCCCCCAAGAATCCGCCGCGACCCCGCCCTCCTCACCGACTTGCTCTGCACGCCCGCGAAGCTTTCTAGCGGGCGGAAACCCAGCGCACCGAGCTGAATCGAGAGCCGGCCGAGCACGACCCGCCGGCAGAGCAAGCGCTGAGAGGCGGGCGGGTAGGGGCGCCCCCCGGCACCATTGCCTAAGAACCCAGCACAAGAGCACAAATCCCCATCAACCCGGCCTGGTGCAGGGGGCGCCCCGAGCCGCCCGGCCCCACCATGCGCAAAGCACGCTAACCCCCGACAAACAGTGCAATCAGGACAAGCCCGTACAATCACCCCCGGCATGCGCTGGCGGATCAGATCCGCGGCCCCCGTTCACCGCCACTCCTTACCCCAACTCGTGGCGGACGGGCTGTTGGTCGCCCTCGGCTACTACCTGGCCTACTGGCTCAGGTTCGAAGGCAGCATCGTTCCGCGCTACAGCGACCTGCTGAACGACACCATCGCCTGGGTGGTGCCCACCACCCTCCTTGTGCTGGCGGCGTTCGGCGTCTATCAGCGCCTGTGGACGTTTGTCGGCCAGCGCGACTACGAGTCGGTGATCAAGGCCGTCGTCGTTGCCACCGTGATCGTCGTCGGCGTGATCGCGCTCCTGCACCCGGTGACGTGGGCGCCCAGGCGGTCTGTCACCGCTCCGGTGAACATGCCGATCAGCGTCCTCGCCCTGTGGTTCCTGCTCACGCTCGTCCTCCTCGGCGGGGCCCGGTTCGTCGTCCATCTCGCCGTCGAGGGCCGGGTCCGCAGCTTCCCGATCGTCAAGGGCGGCCGTGACGTGCTCGTGGTCGGCGGCGGCCAGGGTGGTCGCCTGGTGGTCCGTGAGCTCGTACGCAACCCCCAGCTCCGCCTCCGCCCCGTCGGCTTCGTCGACGACGACCCCCGCAAGCTGGGGATCAAGGACGAGCACGGGCTCAAGGTCCTGGGCACCACCGAGGCCGAGGACTTCTCGCGCGTACTCGACGAGGTCGAGCCCGACCAGGTGATCATCGCCATCCCCTCGGCCCCGGGCACGCTCCGCGGCCGGGTGGTGGCCGCGTGCCGCAGGCGGGGGATCCCCGTCCAGACGATGCCGACGGTGTTCGAGCTCCTCCAGGACGGCTCGGGCCAGATGCGGGTCGCCAGCCAGCTGCGCGAGGTGCGGGTGGAGGACGTGCTGGGCCGCGAGCCGGTGCTCATGGAGCTCGAGCGCGTGGGCGCCTACCTCGCCGGTCAGGTGGTGATGATCACCGGGGCGGGCGGATCGATCGGAGGCGAGCTGTGCCGGCAGATCGCCCGCGTCGGCCCGCGTCGCCTCGTCCTCGTCGACCATGCCGAGGACAACCTGTTCGAGATCCTCCGCGAGCTCGAGGAGGAGCGCCACGTCCACACCGCCCTGCCCGTGCTCGCCGATTGCAAGGAAGAGGAGCGGATGCGCGAGGTGTTCGCCGAGCACCGGCCGGCCGCCGTCTTCCACGCCGCCGCCTACAAGCACGTGGTGATGATGGAGCGCAATCCCGTCGAGGCCGTGGCCAACAACGCTCTGGCGACGCGGCGGGTGGCGCAGATCGCGGGCGAGAACGGGGTCGGCGTGTTCGTGCTCGTCTCCACCGACAAGGCGGTCAAGCCCGCCACCGTGATGGGAGCCTCGAAGGCGCTCGCCGAGTGGGCGGTCGAGGCCGCCGCGATCAAGCATCCGGGGACGACCTACGCCACCGTCCGCTTCGGCAACGTGCTCGCCTCCTCGGGGTCGGTGGTTCCCATCTTCCGCCGCCAGATCGCCGCCGGGGGTCCGGTGACGATCACCGATCCCCGCATGGCGCGCTACTTCATGACCATCCCCGAGGCCGTCCAGCTCATCATCCGCGCCGGCTCGCTCGGCGAGGCGAGCGGCGAGGTGTTCGTACTCGAGATGGGCGAGCCCGTGAAGATCATCGACCTGGCCGAGCAGATGATTCGCCTGTCCGGGCTCGAGCCCGAGCGCGACATCGCCATCGAGGTGGTGGGGGCGCGCCCCGGGGAGAAGTTCCACGAGGATCTCTTCAACCCCTACGAGCGTCCGCAGCCCACCCCCGCCCAGAAGATCGTCCGCGCTGAGCGCGAGCGGCTCGACCCCGCGTGGGTCGAATCGAGCTTCGCCGAGATCAACCTCCTGGTCCTCGAGGGCGACGCCGCCGGGCTCGCCGACAAGGTCGCGAGTCTGGCCGCCGACCGACGCCATGCGGCGCCGGCAGTCAGTCGCCCGACGCTCCACGTAGACTCCTAGGCTGCTGCTATGGGCTTAGCACCGTACGCTCTATCTGTCCACCATTTCATCTCATCGGTGGGCGCCGATGCCGGCTTCGCGTCGATCATCGGGCTGGCCATCCTCGTGCTGCTCTACTTCGCCCATGCGCGCGAGACGGCGTCGTTGCGCGAACAGCTCGAGCTCTCGGCTCAGCGGATGGCGCAGCTCGAGAGCCGCCTCGCCCACGTGAGCGCCGTTCAGTCCTCGCCGCCCGCTTCGTCGGCGCCGCTGCCCGGAGTGGCGCCGCCCCCCAGCTCACTGCGCCCTGGCGTCAACCAGCCCGCGCAGGCCTTTGCCCCCGCCCCCAGCCCGGCACCTCCCGCGGGCGTCGCGGCGCCCCCGCTCTCGGCGGCCACCAAGCTCATCCCCACTCCGGCGGCCGCCGTCGGTATCGCCGGGCTCGCGGGCCGCTCCCCGGCCGCCGCGCCCGGGCAGCCGCCCGGTATTCCGGGCCACCCCGCCCCGGCGGCCCCCGGACCCGGTCCGGGCGCTCCCGGCCCCCCCGGCGCCACACCGAGCTTCCCCTCCGCCCCCACGGGTTTCCCGTCCGGCCCCGCCGCCCCGGTTCCCGCCGGAGCGCCCGGTGCCCCACCGCCGATGAACCGGATCGTCACTCCCCGTCCCGCCACGGCGGCAGGCGGCGCCGGCGTCGGCGCCGGAGCCACCGCGGGAGCGACCGCCACCAACGGCACCGGCGAACACGCGGTCATTCCCCCGCCGCCCCCGATCCCCCCCCGTCCCCCGGTGCAGATCCGCCCGGGTGGGAGCGGGGGCGGCAGCAGCCGCCCGCGCATGCTCTCCGAGCTGGACGACGGGGGAGGCTCGCCCAGCGACCTCACCCGCGTGCTCATGGCCCTGGCCGCGGTCGCCGTGGTGGCCGCGATCGTCATCGTCCTCATCTCGGTGACCTCGGGTGGCTCCAGCCCCAAGACGACCTCGCAGTCGAAGCCCGCGGTGAGCAACGCGCCGACGTTGACGACGACCCATCATCGCGCCACGTCGAAGCCGGCCGCGGTCAACAGCGCTTCGGTGACCGTCGGCGTGCTCAACGGCACCGCCGTGTACCACCTCGCCGACAGCGTGGCCACCCAGCTCACCGCCGCCGGGTTCAAGCAGGGGACGGTGGCCAACGCCGCCACCCAGACGCAGCCGAGCACGACCGTGGAGTACGTGCCCGGCGACCAGCGCGACGCCGCCGCGGTGGCCAAGGCGCTCAAGCTGGGCTCCTCGGCGGTACAGCCGATCGACGCGAACACCCAGTCCCTGGCCTGCCCGCAGGCTGGGTCGTGCAATGTGGTCGTCACCGTGGGCGCCGACCTCTCGAACACGAGCACGCAGACCACGACGGCCGGGTAATGCGCCCGCGCCATCGGGCGTTCGGGCCCGCGACGGCGCCTGAGGGCGCTCGCTCACACACCCCCCGATGAACACGCTTCTCGACCTTCCGGAGCGAACCCCGAAGCCGCGCGAGCGGGGCATCACCCACGTCCTCGACCGGGGGCTGTCGATCGCCGAGGTGGAGGGGCTGGTCGAGGTCGCCGGCGGGGCCGTCGACCTCGTCAAGCTCGGCTGGGGGACGGCGCTCGTCACCGGCAACCTGATGGACAAGCTCGCCCGCTACCGCTCGCACGGCATCCCCGTCGTCCTCGGAGGCACGCTCACCGAGCTGGCCATCGGCCAGGATCGAGTGGACGCCCTGGTGGCCTGGGTCCACCAGCTCGGGATCGAGCACCTCGAGATCTCCGACGGGACGATCGAGATCGAGCACGACCTCAAGCTCGGGCTGATCGAGCGCCTGGCGCGCGAGTTCACCGTCCTCTCCGAGGTCGGGGCCAAGGACAACGCCCGGATCATGGCCCCGTACCGGTGGGTGGAGCAGATCGAGGGCGAGCTCGCGGCTGGCGCCTGGAAGGTCATCGCCGAGGCGCGCGAGGGCGGGACGGCGGGCATCTTCCGGCCCGACGGCGAGGTGCGGATGGGCCTGATCGACGAGATCGTGCACGCTATCGACCCCGACAAGCTCCTCTTCGAGGCGCCGCGCAAGGAGCAGCAGGTGTGGTTCGTGCGCCGGTTCGGGACCAACGTCAACCTCGGGAACATCCCTCCCGCCGACGTCCTCTCGCTCGAGACGATCAGGCTTGGCCTCCGCGCCGACACCGTCGGCGCCGTGGATCCCTCGCGACCCCGTGATTGATCACCGCGGCGTCGTCCTCGCCCGCCACGGCGAGACCGACGACAACCGTCCCCCCATCCGCTGTCAGGGGTTCAGCGACACCCCGCTCAACGACGTCGGCCGCGCCCAGGCGCGTGAGCTCGCCCAACGCGTGGCGGACGCCGGCTTCAAGTCCCTGTGGTCCTCCGATCTCGCGCGCGCCCGCGAGACGGCGGAGATCGTGGGCGCGCGCATCGGTCTCGAGCCCCGTCTCGACAGCCGCCTGCGCGAGGCCAACCGCGGGCGCTGGGAGGGCCACCTGTTCATCGACATCGAGCGCGACGAGCCCGAGCGCTACGCCGCCTGGCGCCGGGCCGGGGCCGACTTCCGCTTTCCCGGCGGGGAGTCGCTGCTCGAGCAGCAGCAGCGGGTCCTGGCCACGCTCGACGACGTTTCCGCGTCCACTGAGCTGCCCGCCCTGGTGGTCTGCCACGCCGGGTCGATCAGGGTCGTGCTGTGCGCGCGCGATCCCCGCGGGCTCGATGCCTTCCACGACTTCCGGGTGGCGAACACGGAGCTGGTGACGTTGTGAGACGGCTGCCCGTGGCCGTCTTCGGGTCCCTGGTGGTGGCCACCATCGCCGCCTTCTTCATCACCCAGCATCTGAAGTCCAACACCCCCCTCATCACCGGGATCACCCGCCCGCCACCGTTCTCCAATGACGGTGACGGCTGCCGGAACCGCACCTCGATCAACTTCCTCCTCCTGCACCGCTCAGACAGCGTCACCGTGTGGGTGATCGACTCCGACGGCAACATCGTCCAGACGGTCGCCTCGGACGTCCCCATGCACAAGTACGACGCCGCTCATCGCCATGTGCGCCGGACCTTCCACTGGTACGGCCGCGAGTCCGGCGGGCGGCTTGCCCCCAACGGGACCTACCACTTCCGCGTCGGCCTCGCCGATCAGGGCCGAATCGTCGATCTCCCCCAGGACCCCGTCGTCGTCGACACCGTTCCGCCCCACCTCGTCGTCACCGGCGTGAGCCCGTCGCAGCTTCCCGCCCCCGCCGGCGCCCCCGCCACCGTTCACTTCACGGGCAGCCAGGGCCGGGGCGGCTACCTGCTCATCTACCGCACCGGCCTCGGCGGCCCGCCGAAGCTCGTCGACACGCGCCGGATCCCCTTCTCCAAGCCGAGCTCCCACGGCTACACCAAGACCTGGAACGGCCTCATCCACGGGCGCCCCGCCCCGGCGGGCACCTACGTGATGGGCCTCAAGGTGATCGATCGGGCTTGCGTCACCGGCACCTTCCCCGCCTACCTTCCTCCCCGGGAGGGCACCACTCCGCACGCCGGCGTAACCGTCTCCTACCTGGCCGCCGAGCCTCCGCTCGACCCCGTGCCGGCCGGGACCTCGACGATCGTGGGCGTGGCCGCCGACCAGCAGCGCTACCACTGGGCGCTGCGCGGAATCTCGGGCAGACGCAAGCCGGTGGCGCGCGGGGCGGGCACCTCGTCGAGCCTCGCGGTCCGGCTTCCGGGTGGATCACCCGGGCTCTACGAGCTCGCCATCCGCGCCGGGGCCCAGCGGACGATAGTGCCGATGATGGCGCGGGCGCGGACGGGCGCCTACCGCGTCCTCGTCGTCCTCCCGACGCTGACCTGGCAGGGGGAGAACCCCGTCGACGACAACTTCGACGGGTTCCCCGACACCCTGAGCGCCGGCGGCCCGGTCGTGCTCCACCGCCCGCTCGCTGGCGCCCTGCCATCGGGCTTGGGGGGCGAGGAGGCGCTGATCGCCTATCTCAATCGCGCCGGCCTGCCCTACGACCTGACCACCGACCTGGCCCTCGTCGACGGCTCGGGGCCCCGGCTCGCCGGCCATACCGGCGTCGTCTTCGCCGGCCCCGAGCAGTGGCTTCCCGCCGCGCTGGCACCGGAGCTGCGGAGCTTTGTCGAGCAGGGGGGCCGGGTGCTCTCGCTCGGCACCGGGTCGCTGCAGCGCACCGCGGTGGTGAAGCAGACCCCCGCCGGACTCCAGGCCCTCGACCCATCCGCTCCCGCCGCCACCGACGCCCTCGACGCGCGACCTGGTCCGCTCGTCACCCACAACGCTGACGCGATCGTCCGCTTCCGTGATGACCTCGGCATCTTCAACGGCACGAGCGGCACCTTCTCGGGGTTCGGTTCCTTTGCGCCGATCCTCTCGGTGCTGGCGCCGGCGCGGATCGTGTCCGCAGCCGGCACGACGTCTCAGACGCCGAGCATCGTCGGGTACCGGCTCGGTTCGGGAGTCGTCGTCGACATCGAGCTGCCCGCCTTCACCTCGAGCCTCGCCCACGACGTCGACAGCCAGGAGCTCGTGCGGCGACTGTGGACGATTCTCCGGCATTAGTGGGCGGCGCAGCCAGCCTTTATCCCCTTCCGCTACCGTGTCGCCCCCGTGATTCTCGCCAGCCTCACGAGCTCGATCACCAGCTCGATCGCCGACAGCGGCGCGTACGCCATCTTCGGCCTCATGGCCCTGGATTCCCTGCTTCCCGTGGGTGGGGAGCTGATCATGCTTTACGCTGGCGCGCTCGGCGCCGGCGCCATCGCCGGTAAGCACGCCACGCTCTTCGGCGCGCACCTCTCCACGGGTCTGGAGAGCTTCATCGTGCTCTCGTTGGCGGGCGCGCTCGGCTATCTCTTCGGCTCGCTCGTCGGATGGGCGATCGGCACGGCCGGTGGCCGCACGCTGATCGAACGCCACGGCCGCTGGTTTCACATCAGCCCGATGGCCTTTGCCCGGGCAGAGCGCTGGTTTGACCGCTTCGGGCCCCGCGCCGTCTTCTTCGGGCGCCTCACGCCGGTGGTCCGCTCCTTCATCTCCATCCCCGCCGGGGTTCTCGGCAGTCCGCTGCCGAGCTACACCGCCCTCACCTTTGCCGGCGGCCTGATCTGGTGCTTGGCCTTCGCGGGCGCCGGCTGGGCGCTCGGCTCCACGTGGAAGGACCTGCACGACAATTTCCGCTACGCCGACTACGCGGCGGTGGCCGCCGTGGTCATCGTCGTCGCGGCCGCGGTCTGGCACCGCATGCGCGCGCGCGGTCGCCGGCGCGACGTCACCGGGGCTTAGCCCCTCCGGCCGGCTACGCGGCGAAGTGGGCGATGCCGAGCTCCTCGAGGCGCTCCCAGAGCGGGTCGTTGGCCTCGAACCATGTCCGCGCCGGCGGTAGCGGCGCGAGGTCCTCGAGCGAGATCTCGAGCGACGCGCGGCGGCGGGCCAGCGTGTCGAGCTCGACGACCCGCTCCGCGAGCTTCGGGTCGGCGTCGGAGCTCTCGGAGCTCTCGGCGCCGCTGCGCACGTACCACAGGTCGGCGCCCGGATAGCGGGCGATCAGGCCCAGCCCCATCATCGTCTGCAACGGGTCGTAGAGGATGATTACGCGCGCCTGGCCCGGAAGCTTGAGGCGCTTGGCCTGGCGCATCGCGGTGTGCAGGGCCAGCGACTCGGGGAGCCGGGCGAGCCGGGCCCAGGAGACGCGCGGCGGCTCCAGCGCGATGACCTGCGGCGCCCGCAGCAGGTCCCGGGCGTGCTCGGCGAGGGCGAACGCCTCCAGCCGCTCGGGGAGCAGCAGCACGGCGAGCGGGTCGGGCATCGGACGCGCACCGTAGCGTTTGCGCCGTGACCGGCTACCTCAAGCGCCTGCTCAGGGTGCTCGCGGCGTACCAGCTCCCCGACATCGTGGCCAAGTTCGCCGCCGTCGGGTTGCTCCCCGTCTACACCCACTACCTGCGCCCCGGGGAGTACGGCGAGGTCGAGCTCCTGGCCAACGGGGTGATCTTCGTCAGCATCGTCGTGCGCTTCGGGATCATCGAGGCCTTCCTGCGCTACTACTACACCGACACCGATCCGGCCCGCCGCGACGCCCTCGTCCGCCGCGCCGCCGGCTTCCTCGTCCTCACCACCACGCTGGTGGCCGCCGCGGGCGCGGTCGCCGCCCACCCGCTCGCGCGCCTCGTCCTCGGCCCCGTGCCCCACGCCACCGAGCTCTTCCTCATCGCCGTCCTCGGGCTGTGGTCGTTCACAAACCTCGAGCTCGCCTACGGCCTGCTCCGCGTCGACGAGCGCATCCGCACCTACGCGACCGCCTCGCTCATCAACGTCGTCATCACCGTCGGCGCCTCGGTCGTCCTCGTCGTCGGGCTCGGGCTCGGGGCGCGGGGATTGCTGCTCGGCAATTACGGCGCCTCCACCATCGTCCTCCTCGGCCTGTGGTGGTCCTACCGGCACCGGCTCCTGGTGCGCCAGGGAAGCGCCGAGCGGCTTCCGATCCTCATGCGCTTCGGTCTCCCCACCGTGCCCGCGGAGGCGTCCGTATACGCGCTCAACATCGTCGACCGCTACTACATCTACCACGGCCACGGCTCCGGCCACGGCCCGGGGGCGGCCGGCGTGTACTCGATCGCGGTGAAGCTCGCGGGCATCCTCGCCTTCACCGTGCGCGCCTTCCAGTACGCGTGGCCGCCCCTCGCCTACTCGGTCACCGACGACGCCGAGGCCTCGCGCCTGTACGGCTTCGTCACCACCTATTACGTCCTCTTCAGCGGCTGGATCGTCGCCGGGCTCGCGCTCGAGGGACGCTGGGTCGTCCGGCTCCTGGCCGCGAGCTGGGGCTACCCAGCCTACAAACCCCTGCCCTGGGTCGCCCTCGGTTGGGCCATGTACGGCCTCTTCGTCGTCTTCGTGGTCATCGCCGGGCGCGCCAAGGTCACGACCCGGAACTTCCCCGCCGCCCTGCTCGGCCTGGCGGCCAACGTCGTCCTCCTCGTCCTCCTCGTTCCCCGGCTCGGCCTCACCGGTGCGGGCGTGGCGCTGTGCGGCGCCTACCTGGTGATGCTGACGGCGATGTACTTCTTCACCCGCCGTCTCTTCGCGGTCGCCTTCGAGTGGCGACGCCTCGCCCACGTGGTCGTCGTCATCGGCGCGATCGCCGCCCTTGGCGACCTCTTCCTCCCCACCGGCGGCTTCGCCGGCTTCGTCCTGCGTGCGCTGGCCTGGCTCGTCATCCCCGTGGCCCTGCTCGTCACCCGCTTCCCCCACCGCGAGGAGCTCGACCGGCTGCGGGCGCTGGCGCAGCGGCGCGCCCAGGTGTCCTCGTGACCCGTCCGGCGGTGAGCGTGGTCATGCCCTTCGCGGGGACGCCCGACGAGGCGCGCCGAGCCGCGGCCTCGCTGCTCGCCCTCGACCGCCGCGCGGGCGACGAGCTCATCCTCGCCGACAACTCGGGCACCGCAGCCGCCCTGCCAGAGGTGGTGAAGGTCGTCCGCGCCCGCGGCGAGCGCTCGCCCGCTCACGCTCGCAATGCGGGCGCCGAGCAGGCCGCCCGCGACTGGATCCTCTTCCTCGACGCCGATTGCCGCCCGCGCTCGGGGCTGCTCGACGCCTACTTTGCGGCCGGGGCGGACCCCGACGTCGGCGCCCTCGCCGGCGGCGTCGTCCCCGTCCCGGACGCCCGCACCCTGGCCGCGCGCTACGGGACGGCACGCAATTTCCTCAGCCAGGACGCCCACCTCGCCCATCCCTTCAGGCCCCGCGCCGTGGCCGCCAACCTGCTCGTGCGCCGCGCCGCCTTCGCCGCCCTCGGCGGCTTCTACGAGGG
>DASZMD010000359.1:0-3996 GCA_035551955.1 Solirubrobacteraceae bacterium
GCGTCCCGGCGCGCTGTCCCGGGAGGACACGAAGGCGACGGGACCACCGGAGGCAAGCGAGGTGGCGACCACGCACACCGAGTCGACGATGCCGCGCTCGACGTTGCGGGCGAGCATCCGCCAGTCGGTCCAGCGGTCGAGGCTGGAACGCAGGGGGGTGGGGTCGAGCAGGCTGGCGAGGCTGACCCGGTAGACGCCGAGCATGTGCGCGAGCAGGCGCAGCGTCGTCCGCGCGCCGCCGCCGCCGGCGATGGGGGCGATCACGTCCCGCTTGCGGAGCTCGCGCCAGCGCGCGAGGGTCTCCGCGACCTGCTGCTCGACGGGCAGATGGGCGAGCGAGGCCAGGGTGGTGGCGTTGATGGCGCCGACGCTGGTGCCGCAGTACACCGACACGCGCTCGCCGCGCGCCTCGAGCGCGGGGAGGAGGACCGACAAGGCGCCGATCTCGTACGCCCCCCGGGCCCCCCCGCCCGGGAGGACGACGGCGACGTTGGGGCGCGCGGACTTGGCGCTCCCGTTCATCGAGCTCCCGCCCACGCCGGCGAACCGCCCGTCCTAGGCGAACTGTTCCACGAGATGCAGCCCGCGCCGATCGCGGTCGTCGCGGCGTGGCGTCGGCCGCGAGGAGCGCGGCCGGGACGCGCCGGTCTCGAGCTCGACGACGGCGTCCTCGAGCGCCACCGTGAGGCGTTCGACCCCGGGGAGGGCGCGGGGATCGGCATAGCAGGCGAAGTGGGCGCCGCTGTCGTAGGTCATCACGCCGATCGAGAGGGCGTGGCGATCGGGGATCGGGATCACCGGGTAGATCGAGCGCACCCGCCCGCCGGCGGCGTACAAGGGCACGCGGGGGCCGGGGATGTTGGAGACGGTGAGGTTGTAGAGGCGCGGGCTCGCGGCCAGGCGCGCGGCGCGGTCCTTGATTGGCTCCGGGCACATGCCGATGCCGGTGAGGAGCAGCGCGCTGCCCTCGATTCGCCCGTCGGCCTTGAGCGCCCCCATCGCCGCCACCACCCGGTCGAGCCGCGCGCCCGGCTGCTCAGTCGAGATCGGGAGCTCGACGAAGCCGAAGGTGATCTTGTTGCCGGTCACGCCGGCGCCGTCGCCGCAGCGGACGTTGACCGGGACCATGGCGCGCAGGTCGACGGGCTCCTCACCGCGCTCGCGGGCGAAGCGGCGCAGCGCACCCGCCGAGGCGGCGAGCACGATGTCGTTGAGCTTGACCTGCCGGTGCTCCTTGAGGCGCAGGAGCCGGTCGAGCTCGAAGCGGTGGGTGACGAGGGTGCGCCCGGGGCCGATCTGGGGATTGAGATAGGACTCGGGCGCTCGCCTCAGGGTGTCCTCGGCCAGCGACAGGGCGGCCCGGCGCAGGGTGTGGGCGACGCGGATCGTCCGCACCGGCGAGCGGCCGAGCTCGACCACCTTGCGCGTGGCGCGGAACTGCTCGAGGGCGGTGTCGGCGACGGCGCCGAGGGCGAGGCGCGCCGGTCCCTCGGTGCGCGACGGCGACCACTGCGCGGGCGGCGGCACCTCGGCGTCGGGGCTGAGGTCGAAGAGGAGCATGCCGAGCTCGACGGCGGCGATGCCGTCGGCCATCGCGTGATGGATCTTGCCGAGGATGGCGGCGCGCCCCTGGCTCACGCGGGGGACGAAGACGATCTCCCACAGCGGCCGGTCGCGCCGCAGCGGGCGGGTGAAGAAGGCGTCGGTCGCGCGCCGCACTCCATCGTCGTCGAGATGGTCGGGAAGCACCCGGACGTGATTGGCGAGCTGAAAGCCCGGGTCGTCGCGCCACACCGGCTCGCCGGCGCCCAGCGGCACGGGGACGACGCGCTGGCGGAAGCGCGGTGAGAGGTGAAGGCGGCCCGCGATGCGGGCCGCCATCTCGGTGGTGTCCAGCGCCTCCACTCCAGCGGGCAGGTCGACAATCGAGAACCACCCCACGTGCATGTGCGCGGTCGCCGACTCCACCCGCAGGAAGCTCGAATCCATCGGCGACAGGCGCGTCACCCCGACAATGCTGAAGAGGGCGCGGGCGCGCGTCTATGGCCGGGTGGACAAGAAGGCCGCGGGTGGGCGGGAGCCGGCCCGAGGTGGGGATCCACGGACTGCCGAACGTGCCGTGATGCCTGAGTAACCTGATGATGTGAAGAACAGGGATATCGGTTGAGTTCGCGCCACGGAGATGGCCTCGGCTACACGTTCGGCAGCACGCCCGGGAGCATGAGGCAGGCGTTCGGGTCTAAGCCGAAGCCACCGCCGCTCCTGGACCCCTCCCGCGAACGCGACCGCCGTCGCATCCTGCGCCTGTTCGCGCCCTACAAGGGGCGGCTGGGGGCCGTACTCGGGCTCATCGTCTTCGGGGCCGGCCTGAGCATGATCTCGCCCTTCCTGGTCAGGACCGCCCTCAACACCGGCATCCTCAGGCACGACACGACCGTCCTCACCGAGGTCGTGCTCGGGATGATCGCCATCGCCGTCGTCACGGCGGCGCTCAGCGTGTGGCAGACGTACGTGTCCAACGTCGTCGGCCAGCGGGTGATGCACGACCTCCGCGCGGCCGTCTATCAGCGTCTGCAGCGGATGTCGCTGGCCTTCTTCACCCGCACCCGGACGGGCGAGGTGCAGTCGCGGATCGCCAACGACATCGGCGGCCTCGACAACGTGGTCACGACCACGGGTACGACGGTCGCCCAGAACGCCACCACGGTGATCGCCGCGATCGTGGCCATGTGCCTGCTCAACTGGCGTCTGGCCGTGATCTCGCTCGCCTTCGTGCCGCTGTTCGTCTATCTGACCCAGCGTGTGGGCAAGATGCGCCGCAAGATCACGAGCGAGCAGCAGCGGCGCCTGGCCAACCTCTCGGCGCTGGTCGCCGAATCCCTCTCGGTGTCGGGAATCCTCCTCGGCAAGACGATGGGCCGCGGCCGCGACCTCGCCAACCGTTTCACGGGCGAGTCCAAGGATATCGCCGACCTCGAGGTCCGCTCGCGGATGGCCGGCCGGTGGGTGATGTCGACGATCCAGATGACCTTCGCGATCCAGCCCGCCATCGTCTACTGGCTCGCGGGTCAGAGCTTCCTCGGGCACGTCGACGTAGGGACCGTGGTCGCCTTCTCCACCCTGCAGACGCGGCTCCTGTTCCCGATCCAGTCGCTGCTCGGGGTGGGCGCCGACGTCGAGGCGTCGATGGCGCTCTTCGACCGCATCTTCGAATACCTCGACCTCCCCGTCGACATCGTCGAGGCCGAGCACCCCGTCGAGCTGCGCGCCGAGGAGATGCTCGGCGAGGTGCGCTTCGAGGGCGTCTCCTTCAAGTACACCCCCGACCAGGAGGGGTGGACGCTCGCCGACGTCGACCTGGTCGTTCCCGCCGGCACGCGTACGGCGATCGTGGGGGAGACGGGCGCGGGCAAGACGACCGTGGGCTATCTCGTCGCCCGCCTCTATGAGCCCCAGCAGGGACGAGTGACGATCGACGGCGTCGACGTCCGCGAGGCCAGCCTCACCTCGCTGGCGGCCACCGTGGGCGTCGTCTCACAGGAGACATACCTCTTCCACGCCAGCGTGCGCGAGAACCTCCGCTTCGCCCGGCCCGAGGCCAGCGACGAGGAGGTCGAGGCGGCCGCCCGCACGGCGCGGATCCACGACCTCATCGCCTCGCTTCCCGAGGGTTACGACACCGTGGTGGGCGAGCGCGGCTACCGCTTCTCCGGGGGCGAGAAGCAGCGCATGGCCATCGCCCGCACCGTCCTTCGCAACCCGCCCGTGCTCGTCCTCGACGAGGCCACGAGCGCGCTGGACACCCAGACCGAGCACACGGTCCAGGAGGGCCTCGAGCGTCTCGCCGAGGGTCGCACCACCATCACCATCGCCCACCGGCTCTCGACCGTGCGCGACGCCGACCAGATCGTCGTGCTCGACCAGGGCCGGATCGTCGAGCGGGGAACCCACGACGAGCTGATCGAGCGCGGCGGCGCCTACGCCGCGCTCGTGAGC
>DASZMD010000360.1:0-4454 GCA_035551955.1 Solirubrobacteraceae bacterium
GTCGAGGACCAGGAGCGGGCGATCGGCCGCACCAAGCTCGCCGACATCGAGCTGCCCGACGACGTCAAGCCCGCCAACTCCCACGTCGCCCTCAACACGATCGTCGACGAGGACGGCGAGGAGCGCCAGATCGTCCGCGACAACATGCCCTTCGGCCGCGTGGGCGCGCGCGAGTTCGGGACGTACTTCATCGGCTACGCGGCTGACCCGGACGTGACCGAGACGATGCTGAGGAACATGTTCGTGGGCAAGCCGCCGGGGCAGTACGACCGGATCCTCGATTTCTCGACGGCGGTGACCGGGTCGCTGTTCTTCGTCCCGAGCGCGGACTGGCTGGACGCGCCGCCTGGGGCGGGGGGTGGTCCGGGGCCGGGCAATGGCTCGCTGGGAATCGGCAGCCTGAAGCCGGGGTAGCGGCGACCGAGCGCCTCGGCTACCGCGGAGCCGCGAGAACAAATATTGTCCCGGCGGCCATGGACCACAACATCGATCGGGACCGGATCCACCACAGCTGGGACAACACGCTCGAGCCCTCGCTGCGCATCGGCTCGGGTGACACCGTGCAGTACGACCTGCTCATGGCCGGGCACGGGCAGGTGCACGAGGACGCGCAGAGCTTCGCCGACACCTCCTTCGATTTCGACACCCTCTACAACCTGCTCGGCCCGCTGTACGTCGAGGGAGCGGAGCCGGGCGACACGCTGCGCGTGGACATCCTCGAGATGGAGCCGGGCGACTGGGGCTGGTGCGTGATCCTCCCCGAGCTGGGGACGCTGCCCGATGACTTCCCCGATCCGTACCTGAAGATCTTCGACCTGCGCGAGCGGACGCACGCCGAGGTCGTCCCGGGGGCGCGGGTGCCGATCGCGCCCTTCCTGGGGACGATGGGCACCCACCCCGACGAGCCCGTCACCGCGGCCGCCTTCCCGCCCCACAAGGGCGCCGGGAACATCGACACCCGCCACCTGACCAAGGGCTCGACGCTGTGGCTACCCGTGTGGTGCCCGGGCGGCCTGTTCTCGTGCGGCGATCCCCACGCCGCCCAGGGCGACGGCGAGGTGTGCGTGGCGGCGATCGAGACCGACATGCGCGCGACACTGCGCTTCACGGTCGAGAAGCGGACGATCCCCGTCCCCTACTTCCGGACCACGGGCCCGCTCACGCCGCTCGCCGAGGGCGCGGGCCACCAGGGGTCGATGGGCATCAACCCCGACCTCATGGAGGGGACCCGCATGGCCGTGCGCGCGATGGTCGACTGGGTGGTGGCCGAGCACGGCCTCTCGCGCCAGGACGCCTACGTCCTGTGCAGCCTCGCCGGCGATCTGAAGATCCTCGAAGTGGTGGACGCCGGCGTGTGGAACGTCGGCATGACGATGCCGTTGTCGATCTTCACCGAGTAAGGAGCCCCGCGCCATGAGCCAGGCCACGCCCGCGGTCGAGAGCGAAGAGCTGCTGGAGGGGATGGGCTACCAGCCCGAGCTCAACCGTGAGCTCAACATCCTCGGCAATCTCGCGCTCGTCCTCTCGGACATCACCCCGACGGCGTCCCTGCTCGTGGTCGGCACCGCCGTCATCGCCACCGCGGGCACCGGCTCGCTGTGGGCGTACCTGATCGGCGCGTTCATCGCCCTCAACGTCGCCATCTGCATGGGCGAGCTCGGCTCGATGTTCCCCGTGGCCGGCGGGCTGTACTCGATCGTCACCCGCGTCCTCGGCCGCCCGCTCGGCTTTCTCGCTCTGCTCGACTACATCGGCCAGGCCATCTTCCTCCCCGCGAGCGTGGCCTTCGGCGTCGGGACCTACATCCATGCGCTCGACCCGAGCCTGTCGACGAAGTGGATCGCTGCCGGGATGATGATCCTCGTGGCGTTGATCGCCCTGCTCGACGTGAAGATGAACGCGTGGATGATCGGCTTCTTCCTGGCCATCGAGCTGGTCGTCGTCGTCGTCCTCGCGCTCGCCGGCTTCACCCACGTCCACCAGTCGCTGAGCACCTTCACCCACCCGCACATGGCCAACGGGACGGGGATCGGGGTGGTGGGAACGAGCGCGATCATCGCCGCCCTCGCCACCGCGCTGTTCTCGGTCAACGGCTACGACTCGGCCATCAACTTCTCCGAGGAGACCGAGGGGTCGGCGGGCCAGATCGGCAAGGCCGTGGTCCTCGCCGCCTCGCTGGGGATCATCTTCCAGATCATCCCCTTCATCGGGGTCATCCTCGGGGCCGACAACCTCTCGAGCTTCCTGCACTCGAGCACTCCCCTCACCGACGTGGTCCGCAGCTCGTTCGGGCACACCGCCGTCACCGTCATCACCTACGGCGCCATCCTCGCCATCTTCAACGCTTCGCTCGCCATCACCCTGCAGTTCTCCCGCGTCGTGTGGTCGAGCGGCCGCGACCGCGCCTGGCCGATGCCGATCTCCCGGACGCTCGAGTGGGTCCACCCGCGCATGCGAACCCCGTGGGTGGCGACCATGTTCGTCGGCATCTGTGGGGCGATCCTGTGCGCGCAGTCGAGCCTGATCAGCGTCGTCACCTTCACCTCGGTCCTCATCATCGTCCTCTACGCGCTGATCGCGATCTCGGCGATCGTCAGCCGCCTGCGCGACCGGGCGGCCCCCCGCCCCTTCAGGATGCGCCTGTGGCCGATCTCTCCGGTGATCGCCCTCGTCGGGGTCGGGTTCGCCCTGAGCCAGCAGAAGTCGAGCGACCTCGTCGTCGTGGCCGCCATCTTCGGCGGCGGCATCATCTACTACCTGGTCTTCCTCATGCCCCGGCGCGGGCGGTACTGGACGCATACCGACTAGCGCTAGGGTACGGGCGCTTGTGATGCGCGCCCGCGACTACGGCATCGCCATTGGTGAGGGAGAACCGGGGCCGTTCAACGCCATCACCGACGTCGCGGGGGTGAGCGTCGGGCACACGACGCTGATCGAGGGTGCGGACGTGCGCACCGGCGTCACCGTGATCATGCCCGGCGAGCGGATCTGGAGCGAGCCGCTGTTCGCGGGTTGCCACCGGCTCAACGGCAACGGTGAGATGACGGGCCTGGAGTGGGTGCGCGAGTCGGGGCTGCTCACCTCTCCGGTGGCGCTCACCAACACCCACAGCGTGGGCGTCGTCCGCGACGCGCTGATCGCCCACCGCGGGCGGGGGACCGGCGATGGCAGCATGAGCCCGTGGGCCCTGCCCGTGGTGGGGGAGACGTGGGACGGGGTGCTCAACGACCTCGACGGCTTCCATGTCCGCCCTGAGCACGTCGAGCAGGCGCTCAGGGCCGCCTCCCCCGCCGGCGTGGCCGAGGGAAACGTGGGCGGCGGTACGGGGATGATCTGTCACGGCTTCAAGGGCGGGATCGGCACCGCCTCGCGCCGGCGCCCGGCGCAGGAGGGCGGCTACACGGTGGGCGTGCTCGTCCAGGCCAACCACGGCCGCCGGGCTCGACTGGCGGTCAACGGGGTGCCGGTGGGGCGCCTGCTCGGGCCCGACCAGGTGCCGCTCCCCGACCGGGCGCATGACGCGGCCCCGGGGGCGGGTTCGATCATCGCCGTGGTGGCCACCGACGCCCCGCTGCTCCCGCATCAGTGCACCCGCCTGGCTCAGCGCGCCGGGCTCGGGGTGGCCCGCGTGGGCGGCGTGGGCGAGCACACGAGCGGCGATCTCTTCCTGTGCTTCGCCACCGGGAACACCGGGCTCTCGGCCGGGGAGCTCGACGCGGAGGGGCCGGTCACCATACCGGTGTCGATGCTCGGCGACGCCTACATATCCGGCCTCTACGACGCCGTGGTCGAGGCGACCGAGGAGGCGATCGTCAACGCGCTCGTGGCCGCCGAGACGATGCGGGGGCGCGAGGACAGCGTCGCCCACGCGCTCGCGGGCGACCGCCTGCGCTCGGTGCTCTAGTGTCGCGTTTGCCAGATTCGCACGCATCCTGCATCCGAATTTGCCAAACACGACACTAGTGGCCGCCCAGGACGCCATGAAGTGGTGGGGCTGGGGCCAGGACGGCGTCGGCTTCACCCACGAGGACAAGCCCGACTTCGCGCCCTTCATGCGCGAGGTCCTCGGCGTCGACGTGACGCGCCCCACCGGCGCCCCGGCGCGATGGGAGGACCTCGACGTCCCCGCCTCGGACCTGCCCGATGGCCTGGGCGCGGCGCTCGCGGAGGTGGTGGGCGCCGCCCACCTCTCCGTCGACCCGCTCGACCGCGTCGTCCACGCTCGCGGCAAGTCGCTGCGCGACCTCGTCAGCCAGCGCCGCGGTGAGTTCTCCCGCATCCCCGACGTCGTCGTGCGCCCGGGGAGCGAGGACGAGGTGGCGGCCGTGCTCGGCGCGGCCCTGGCCGCCGACGCCGTGGTCATCCCCTTCGGGGGCGGTACCTCGATCTCGGGTTCGCTCGAGGCCCCGGCCGGCGAGTCGCGCCCGGTGGTCTCCGTCGAGCTCGCGCGCCTG
>DASZMD010000361.1:0-9249 GCA_035551955.1 Solirubrobacteraceae bacterium
GCCGCGCAGTCCGGGCTCGGTCTGGGCCACCGCGAGCTCGACGGCGCTCGGAAGCTGGATGTCGGCGGGCTGATCGTCGATGTAGAGGACCTCGACCTCGTCGGAGTCCTTGACCCACCGCAGCGGGTCGCTGATCGCCGCGGCCGGGATCACCAGCTGCTCGTAGGACTCGGTGTCCATGAAATGGGCGTCGCCGCCGTCGCGGTAGAGGAACTGCATCTTGCGCACCTCGGTCCGCACGGGCCGGAACTTCTCCCCCGCCCTGAACGTCCGGTCGATCACGTTCCCGTCGCTCGAGCGCCGCAGCTTGGTGCGCACGAACGCGCCGCCCTTGCCGGGCTTGACGTGCTGGAACTCGAGGATCTTGAACACGGTCCCGTCGACGTCGATGTGGTTTCCGTTCTTGAATTGGTTAGTTGAAATCAATTTTTACCTGCAAATCAGCTATTTTTCTTTCAGTTATGAAAAGATCGATTTGCCCGAGGCTACTGGTCGCGCGCCTCGCCCTGCACCAGGCCAAGGGAGTCGCGATAGAGAAACGGCACCCAATAATCAGGATCCTCCTTGGTGCCCCGGGCCTCGAAGAATCCAACCTCAATTAGCCGATCAGCAGCCCGACGCGCCTCCGCTTCGTCGACTTTCCAGATCCGGGATAGCGTTGGCACGCTCTGTTGGCTTTTCTCTTCCTCAAGCGCACTGATGTAGTCCCTCAACTCGGGGTACTCGGCGTAGAGCGTCTGAGTCAAGCGGACGCTCGAAACCTCCTTGAGGGCCTCTTTGAATGCCGGGCGGTCGAACAGCAGCTCATCTGCCGGATGCTCGTGACCGATGTCTGTCCGCCGAAGCTGAGAGTCGCGGACGCTCGAGAGGAGATGGATCAACTCCCGGGGCGCGGACAGTTGCGAGCCATCCCTCGTACGACTCAGCATCCAGTCGAAGGTCTTGGGGTTGCGACCCCCATCAATCTGATCCGGGAACATCCGCGTCAGCAGATCCTCCTGCTGCTCCACGCTCGCGAACACCTGCTCGGGATCGACACCGTAGTACTCCGCGATAGCCGCGTTCTTCAGGATCCGTCGCATCATGAGCTGGAGCAGTGCTGGCCTGTCCCACGAGATTGTGAGCGACGCGGTGATGTGACTCGCCTCACGGAAGCCACTCTCGGTGATGCGAGCCCAAATATCGGTGCGGAGAAAGATCTTGAGCCGTACCTTCTCCAGCGACTTCATATCCAGGTAGGCCTTGAAGAGGGCACGTAGAGCGTTCTGTTCGAGCTCCTCGTTCTGGATGAAGGCGACGTCGAGGCGATCGAGCACGATCCAAATCGTGAAGTGCAGCGCCTGCAGGGCCTCGTTCGCGGCGTCGAGCAACGACTCCAGCGAGATAAACCCCTGGTCGCGTTGGTGCTGATCGGGCTCTCGCAGCGTGATCTTCCCACCTGCCCCGACAAGCCCCGTAGCAGGATCGACAGTGACGGTCGGCTCGACCGTGATCCTGCGGAGATAGTCCCGGACCGCTTTCAACCTTGCCTGCAGCGTCCCTCGCACCTGGAGAAGTCCGGCTTCCCGCATCGCTGCGTAGACCTTCTTCGCCTCGGGAGTCTCGACCTCCCATTCTTTGAGGACCCCTGCCACTAGGGAAAGGAAATAGAGCTTCCAGAGCGCGACGAATTCGGGTTCGGCGGTCGGCGGCTCCGCCACGATATCCCTAAAAGCAGGAGTCCCGCTCGGATTCTCCGCCGTTACAACGAGGATGTCACGATCAAAAAGCTCGTCCGCCTTCTGAACAAGCAATGAGTACAGGGCACTCTTACCAGACCCTTTGGGGCCGTACACGATGTCGCGGTCGCCGGAGAAGAGCCGCCTCCACTGGTCAGTCTCAACGAAGTATCGGGCCAGTTCCGTGCCCTCGTCCTCTGCGATGCGCTCGCCGAATGATGCTTGCTTGAGGACAGATTTCTTTGTGCTTACGCTCGAGGTCACTGTGCGAGGATCATTCCTAAGCACGGAGTCCTCCGGCTCGATGAGCCGTTTCGCGACGTTGCTAGATGCTGATAGTTCATATCGGTTCCGATGTGAACTAGTGGACTTTTCTGAATTGGTTCGTGCTGATCATGTCTGCTTCAGAGCGTAGCGTCCGATGCGGTGGCCGGGGCAGGGGTTCCTCAACCCCATCGGCCGCCGGCGGCGGAGGGCAAGGGCGTGGTCGGGGGCGCGGCCGGTTCGCCGCGCGGGTCGGCCCGCGGCCCGGCCACTCAGCCCCGGCGCCGCCCCGTCAGCTTCCCGACCAGGAGCTCGACCGAGCGCTCGAGCTCCTCGAGGGTGGCGTCCTCGACCCTGGTGATCCCCACCCGGCGGTTGAGCCAGGCGTTGATCTCGCGGTGGCTCGAGCCGTCGCGGCGGCGGACCTCGGCGACGAGCCGGTGGCGCTCGCCGCGCAGGACGGCGCGGCGCTCGAAGGCCGGCGCGGTGGACCCGGCTAACGCCGGTCCCGTGGACCCGGCTGACGCCGGTTCCATTGCGACTTCGGCTGGCGCCGAAGTCGCGGGCGCGGGTGCGATGCTGGGAGGCGAGCCGAACAGCGTCAGCTGGGGCGCCACGTCGGCGCTCAGGGGCACGAACTCGACGGCCTCGCTGCGCTCGGTCTCGCGGCGCTCGGGGCGGTCCCACTCCTCCTCGCCGGGCTCCCGGCGCGCCAGGACGTGGCGGAGCTCGGTCTCGACCGAGCGCGCGTGCTCGCGGAGGACGGGGTCGGCGGGGATGTAGAGCCAGCTCGGCTCGACGGGACGGCCGGGGATGGTGCGCACGAAGCGCCCGACGATCTGGCGGAAGACGAGGGGCGTCTTCGCGGCCGTGGCGTACACGCCCACCCGCAGCCGCGGGATGTCGACTCCCTCGGAGACCATGTTCACGGCGACGATCCACGGGTCACGAGAGCGCGTGAAGGCGGCGAGCTTGGCCGCCGCGCGCGCCTCGGTGTGGAGCACGACGAGCGGCGCCCGCCCGGTCGCCTCGCGCAGCAGCGCCGCCACCCGACGGGCGTGCGAAGCGTCGGCGGCGATCACGAGCCCCCCGGCGTCGCCGTGCCCCGCCTCGCGAATCGAGCGCAGCTTGGCGTCGGCCTCGCGGAGGATCCGCGGCAGGCCGTCGGGAAGCTCGGTCGAGATCGCCGTGCGGTAGCGGCGGCCCGCCTCGCGCGCCGTGAGCACGGTCTCGAAGCTCGACTCGATCACGTCGTCGCCGCTGCGCCAAGACAGCGTGCCGTCGTAGGCGATGAAGCACACCGGACGGCAGATCGCGTCCCTGACCGCATCGGCGTAGGTGTAGGAGAAGTCCGCTTCCGCCAGCCCGCTGGGGCCGTAGCGGACACCGGGGATGGGGGTGGAATCGGAGCGGAACGGCGTGCCCGAGAGCAGCAGCCACCGGCGCGCGTCGGCGAACGCCTTGGCGAAGCTCTCGCCCCACGCCAGCTCCTCGCCGAGGTGGTGCGCCTCGTCGGCGATGAGGAGCGTGCGCCGAGGCAGCGCCCGGCCCCAGCGCACGGGCGCGGCGGCGATCCGCGCGTAGGTTATGGCCACGCCGTGGAATCCGCGCGGGGGCCGGGGCGAATCGGCGTCGGGAACGAGTTCGATGCCGAGCCCGGCGGCGGCGGCCGCCCACTGACGCGTGAGCGGCGCGGTCGGGCACACAACCACCACGGCGTCGATTCTCCCCCCCGCCAGCTCGCCGCGCGCGAGCTCGAGCGCGGGCCGGGTCTTGCCGGCTCCGGGAGCCGCGGAGAGCAGGAACGGACCCCCCTGCCATGCGGCCAGGAGCTCGAGGGCGCGGCGCTGCCAGGAGCGCAGAGAGGGGGTCACGGGCGCGGGCAAGTCGCGCATCGTGAACGACCCGGCGGACGTAACGCTTCAGCCCGTCGTACCCTCGATGGCCTCTATCCCCCAGCTCGCCACATGCCGCTCGCCGGGCTCGAGGCGGACCAGGCCGGCGCCGGAGCGAAAGGCGTCGGGAGCGCACGTCATCGGCTCGATGGCCACCCCGCGGCGGCGCCGGTCCTCGGCGAGCGTATCGCCGGTGAAGACCATCAGGTACTCATACGCGCCCGACGTCCAGACGGTGATGTGCCGCGAGCCGCCGGGGGCGCTCAGCTCGACGCGACAACGGTCGCCCTCACCCCGGGTCAGCTCCGTGAAGCATGCGTCGATCTGATCGGCTCCGATCGTCCGCGGAGCGCGGAAGTCGAGCGGGCCGTCGTCCACGGGCTCCTCCCCCACCGGGATCCCGCGCTCGTCGGCCACGAGGCGACTGCGGGCGGGAACGGTCAGCACAGCGTCGTCGACGGTCTCCGCCCCGAGCGAGAAGTAGGGGTGCATGCCGGCGCCATAGGGACAGCTCTCGGGGCCGATGTTCACGGCAGTGGTGGTGACGGTGAGGCCCTCCGACGAGAGCGCGTACTCGATCTCGAGGGCGAGGATGAACGGGTATCCGGGCTCTCCGTAGAGCACATGCCCGAGCACTGCCCGAGCCGGCTCCCGGGCCCGCACGACCCAGTTGCGCCAGCGCACGAGCCCGTGGATGGCATTCTGGCGCGCGGGCTCGGAGAGGTCGAGCTGGAGCTCAGCCCCCTTCCACCGGTAGCGCCCGTCGCGCAAGCGGTTGGGCCAGGGGATGAGCGGCTGGCCGCGGCCGCCGCTGCAGCGCTCCTCGACGCCGTAGCCGTCGATCACGTCCCACCCCCCGAGCGCGTAGGCGCGCAGCCCCCCTCCGACCTCGACGACGGTCGCGCGGTGCGGGCCGAGCTCGAGCGAGATCTGCTCTCCGGAAGGCGGTCGCCCCGCCGCGCTCACTCCGAGACCCACGGTTCGTGCCACGTGCCGTAGCCGGCCATGAGTCGGTCGGCCCCCGGCGGGCCCCATGACCCTTTCGGGTAGGGCTCCACGGGCGGTGGGCTGTCGAGCAGCGGCTGGACGACCCGCCAGGACTCCTCGACGGCGTCCTGGCGCGTGAACGGGGTCGTGTCGCCCTCCAGGGCGGCATGGAGGAGGACCTCATAGGGCGTCGGCGCCTCCCCGCCCTCCTTCCCGAACTCCATATCCAGGTAGATGGGAGCGGGCTCGGAGCGGTCGGCGCGGAGCGCGTCGAGGCTGATGCGCACGCCGGTGGCGGGATCGATCCTGACCACGAGCTGGTCGGCCTCGGGGCGCTTGCGGCGTTCGGGGCTGACGAAGGCGAGCCGCGGAGGATGCTTGAACACGAGCCGCACCTCGGTCGCGGTCACCGCCAGGCACTTGCCGCTGCGGATGAAGAAGGGAACTCCGGCCCAGCGCCAGTTGTCGATCTCGAGACGGAGCGCGGCGTAGGTCTCGGTCGTGGAGTCCTTGGCCACCCCGTCGATGTCGCGGTAGCCCTGGTACTGGCCGCGGACGTAGCATTTCGGGGAGGCGTCGGCGACCGAGCGCAGGAGCGAGTACTTGGCGTCCTTGAGGGTCGCCGGGTCCGCCCCCGCCGGCGGCTCCATGGCCGCCGCGGCGAGGAGCTGGAGCAGGTGGTTGACGACGACGTCGCGCAGCGCGCCGACCGGATCGTAGAAATGGCCGCGGTCCTCGACCCCGAACTTCTCGGCCATGGTGATCTGGACGCTGGCCACGTGGTAGCGGTTCCATACCGGCTCGAGGATCGTGTTGGCGAAGCGGAGGTAGAGGAACTCCTCGAGGCCCATCTTGCCGAGGAAGTGATCGATCCGGTAGAGCTGGGACTCGTCGAGGTGCTTGTGGAGATCGGCCGCGAGCGAGCGGGCCGAGGCGAGGTCGTGCCCGAAGGGCTTCTCGACGATCACGCGCGCGGCGGGCGGGAGCAGCCCGGCGCCGTCGAGTCCGGCCACCACCGTGCCGAACAGCGACGGCGGGATTTCCAGGTAGTACGCCGGGGCTTTTGCCCCTTGGGCGCTAGCGCCGCTCGTGGCCTCGCCGACGCGCTTGAAGGTCTCGGGATCGGAGAAGTCCCCGGCCACGTAGGAGAGCCGCTTGGCGAAGCGCGAGAACACGTCTTCGTCGATCGGCTCCCCCGTGGCCGCGATCGCCTCGCGGGCATGCTCGCGGAGCTTCTCGACGCTCCAGTCGTCGACGGCGACGCCGATCACCGGGACCTCGAGGAGTCCGCGCCGCTCAAGCCGGTAGAGCGAGCGCAGGGTCATCTTCCTGGCGAGGTCGCCAGTGATCCCGAACACCACCAGTGCGTCAGCCGGTGTCCCCTCGCTCGACGTGTCGGCAGGCGTGCCCACGCGCTCAGTCCGTCGTCAGGAGCCGTTTCGAGAGTCCGTTGAGGACCTCGCTCCCGCCCTCGGTGACGTGCACGAGGTCCTCGATTCGCACGCCGAAGCGACCGGGAACGTACACGCCCGGTTCCACGGTGACGATGTTCCCGGGCGCGAGGATGTCCTCCGAGCGCTGGGAGAGCCGGGGGGCCTCGTGGACCTCGAGCCCGACGCCGTGCCCGAGGCCGTGGCCGAACTCGTCGCCGTGGCCGCCCCGCTCGATGATCGCGCGCGCGACGCTGTCGACGTCGCGACCGCCGCGCCCCGCGCGTACGTCCTTGAGCCCCGCCAGCTGCGCGCTGAGCACGAGCTCGTAGACCTCCCGGGCCTCGTCGCTGGGCTCGCCCGCCGCCACCGTGCGCGTGCAGTCCGAGCAGTAGCCGTCGAGCTCGGCGCCCCAGTCGATGACCACCAGCTCACCGGTCCGGATCGGCACATCGCGGGGCTGGGCGTGGGGAAGCGCACCGTGCGGCCCGGTGGCGACGATCGAGTCGAAGCTCGGGCGCCGGGCGCCGCGCTGGCGCATGTCGTGCTCGAGCGCGACCGCCACCTCGCGCTCGGTGCGCCCGATCAGGCCGTCGCGGATGATCCGCTCGAAGGCGGCGTCTGCGAGCTGGGCCGAGGTGCGGATGCGCTTGACCTCCTCGGCGTCCTTGATCGCCCGCACCCGCTCGACCATCCCGCCGGCGGGCACGAGCTCGGCGCGGCCGGGCATGAGCTCGCGCAGCCGGGCGTGCTGGCGCACCGGCATGTGCGCGTCGTCGAAGCCGAGCCTGAGCTCGCCGTCGGGGAGCAGGTCGGTGACGGCCTCGAGGAGGTCGAGCGATGCCTCGGCCCGGGCGAAGGACGAGTGGACCTGCTCGGCGGCCTGCTCGACGTAGCGGAAGTCGGTGGCGAACGCGCGCGTGCGCGGCCCGATCAGGGCGATGCCGTTGGTGCCGCTGAAGCCGGTGAGGTAGCGGACGTTAACGAGCTCGGTGACGAGGAGGACGTCGAGCTCCGCCTCGGACAGGAGCTCGGTCAGGCGCTCGACGCGACCCTTCACGACGTCAGCTCCTCGCGCAGGCGCGCCAGCGCGTCGCGGTAGCCGTCGGCGCCGCGCCCGGAGATGTGTCCGATGCACACGTCGCGGATGACCGACACCCGGCGCCACTCCTCCCGGGCCTCGATGTCGGAGAGGTGAACCTCGATCGCGGGCAGGCCGGTGAGCTCGAGCGCGTCCCTGATCGACCACGCGTAGTGCGTCCACGCCCCGGGGTTGAGCACGATCGCGTCGGCGAGGCCGTCGAGGCCGTGGAGGTGCTCGACGAAGTCGCCCTCGTGATTGGTCGAGAAGAAGCGGGTCCTGAGGTCGAGGGCGGCCGCGTCGTCGGCGATCCGGCGCTCGAGCTCGGTGAGGGTCAGGGTGCCGTAGTGGCCGGGATCGCGACGCCCGAGCTGATCGAGGTTGACGCCATGCATCACCTCGACCCGGTTGGCCTGAGTCCCCGAAGCGCTCATTACCCGGCTAACTCTCGCACCGCGGCGGCGAGCGCGTCGCCTTCCACCCGGCAGCCGGGACGCGGTGCGCCGGGGCCGTCGAGGAGGACGAAGGGCACCGGCCCCTCGCCGCGGCGCTTCTTGTCGCGCGCGGTGGCGAGGATGATGGCGTCGGGGTCGCCCTCGGAGAGAGTGGTGGGCAGACCGTGCGCGCTCAGGAGCGAGGCGACCTCCTCGCGCAGATCGTCGACCCCGGAGAGGCGCAGCGCGGCCAGCAGGCCGAGGGCGACCGCCTCGCCGTGCCGGTAGCGGGCGTACCCGGTGACCGTCTCGATCGCGTGACCGATGGTGTGCCCGAGGTTGAGGACCTGACGCAGGCCGTCGTCGCGCTCGTCGGCGGCCACGATCGCCAGCTTGGTGCGGGCGCACGCCATCACCACCTCGGGATCGGTGGGATTGGCTCCCGAGCGCACGCGCTCCCACAGCGTGCCGCCGGCGACCAGCGCCGTCTTGACGACCTCGGCGTAGCCGGCGGCGACCTCCTCGGCGGGGAGGGTGGCCAGCGTGTCGGTGTCGACGATCACCGCGGTGGGCTGGTGGAAGGCGCCGACGTAGTTCTTGGCCTCGGCGAGATCGACCCCCGTCTTGCCGCCGTAGGCGGAGTCGACCTGAGCCACGAGGCTGGTCGGGACCTGCACGTAGCGCGCGCCGCGCTGGTAGGTGGCGGCGCAGAAACCGGCGAGGTCCCCGACCACGCCGCCGCCCAGGGCGATCACGACGTCCTCACGCGTCATCCCTCCGCGCGCGAGCTCAGTCCACACGATCTCGGCGTGGGCGACCGTCTTCGACTGCTCGCCGGGCATGATCGTCACGCGGCGGGCCACGGGCTCGACGACCTCGGCGTAGCGCTGGCCGACGCGCCCGTCGGTGACCAGGAAGCGCCGGCCCGCGACGGCCGGGGGCCAGAAGCGGCGCTCGACGAGCAGGCCGGCGCCGTGGAAGACGGGGTAGTCGCCGGATGCGCTCGACCCCCACAGCATGCGCGCGCCCGCCGGCAGCCCCCGGAGCGCCGCCAGCACCGGAGCCATGGTGGCGGACCGGTCGGCGGGCACGACGGCATCGGCCAGCGCGGCGTAGAGCGGCTCGCGCTCGGCGTGCAGGGCCGCGAAGGCGGCGCGGTCGCGCGCGAGGGGGCGGCCCGTCCCGTTGACTCGCGTCCAGGCCGTATCGACATCGACGTCGAGCCAGATCACGCACCGGTCACCGAGCGCCTCGCGGACGCGCTCGGAGGTGACGGCGCCGCCGCCGAGGGCGACCACGCGGTTGGCCGGGTCCTCGAGGAGCTCGACGGTGGTCGCCTCCTCGGCCTCGCGGAACGCCGGCTCGCCGTCCTCGGCGAACACGCGCTCGATCGACTTGCCCAGGCGCTCCTCGAGCACGCGATCAGCGTCGACCGCCGCC
>DASZMD010000362.1:0-5005 GCA_035551955.1 Solirubrobacteraceae bacterium
TGCGGCTCGGGCGCGCGCCACATGCCGAACACAAATGCCGCCGTGGGAAGCAGGCTCACCGCGAGCATCGCGCGCCAGGCACCGGAGGCGGCGAAGGCGAGGTCGACGAGGAAGGCGGCGAGGATGCCGACCGTGAGCATGAGCTGGTTGAGCCCGACAAGCCGGCCGCGGATCGCCGGCTCGGCCATCTCGGACAGGTAGACGGGGATCGTCGAGGACGCGACACCCGCCGCCAGGCCGATGACGGCGCGCCCAGCGAGCAGGAGCCCGAAGCTCGGCGCGACGACGGCCAGGAGCGTCCCGGTGGCGTAGGTGACGCCGGCGAGGATCAGCGTGGCCCGGCGCCCGAAGCCATCGGCCAGGCGACCGGCGAGCAGCCCGCCTGCCATGGCGCCGAGGGGCAGCACGCTGACGAGCGCACCCTGCTCGACTTCGCCGAGCCCGAATTGTCTGCGGACGAAGAGCAGGACGCCCGAGACAACGCCGATGTGGAAGCCCATGAGCAGCCCCCCCGTCGCGGCCGAGAGGGCCCAGATCGGAACTCGCTTGTGCACGCCTACACGGGACTAGGCCGCGAGCGCTCTAGGGCACGCGGTCCAGCTCGAGGATGCGCGCCTCATCGCCCGCAAGCTCGCCGGCACGGGGCTCCGCCTCCGTCGAGAGCAGCCCGCGCGCGCCCTCGGCCTCGGCGGGCAGCGGGCGCGGGAACGGCGCGAAGTTCAGCGCCACGAGGACGCGGTCGGCCTCGTGCTCACGGACGTATGCGAAGACGTCGGGAGCGGCGTGGACGGACCGGAACGAGCCGTGCTGGAGCGCTGGCGTCGCGCGGCGCAGCGAGATCAGCCTGCGGTACAGCGCGAGCGGCGACCCTGGGTCACACTCCTGGACGGCCACCGCGAGCCGGTCGGCGTCGGGATGGGTCGGCAGCCAGGGACGCCCGGTGGTGAAGCCGGCGCCGACGCCGGGCGTCCACGGGATCGGCACGCGCTCGGGGTCGCGTCGGTCGACGTCGACGATCGCCTCCGCCGGCACCGCGCCGTCCGTGAGCCCGAGCTCCTCGCCCTGGTAGAGGAACGGCGTGCCACGCAGGGTGAGCACGAGGACGGCGGCGACGCGCGCGCGGGCAAGGCCGTAGCGGGTGGCGGTCCGCGGGTGGTCGTGGTTGTTGAGGCACCAGGCCGGCCACCCGGCGGCCGCGGTGAGCAGCTCGAACTCGTCGACCGTCGCGCGGAAGCGCTCGGCCGACCACGGGAGGTTGAGGAAGACGAAGTTGTGCGCGAGGTGCAGCTCCTCACCAGAGGTGACATACGACGCGAGCGCGCGCTGGTCGAGCAGGTACACCTCGCCGATGGCCACGCGATCGCCGCCGAACTCCTCGAGCACGCGGCGGATCGCCGCCAGCCGCGGGTGCACCGACGGCCAGTTCTCGTCGTGGCGCAGGCCCGGTTCGTTGTCGCCGAGCTCGGGGTCCTTGCCGATCTTCTGGACGACGTCCATGCGGAAGCCGTCGACCCCGCGCCGCAGCCAGAAGCGCAGCACGTCGTGCATCGCCTTCTCGACCGCGGGCTCGTCCCAGTTGAGGTCGGGCTGCTGCGGCAGGAACGAGTGCAGATACCAGTCGCCGGTCGCGTGATCGCGCGTCCATGCCGGTCGCTCGTCGCCGAACCCCGACACCCAGTTGTTCGGCACCTCCTCGCCGCTGCGCCAGACGTACCAGCCGCGCCTGGCGGCGTCGCGGCTCGCGCGGGACTCGGCGAACCATGGGTGCAGGTCCGACGTGTGGTTGGGGACGAAGTCCAGCACGACGCGCAGACCGAGCTGGTGCGCCCGCGCGATCAGCGCGTCGGCGTCGGCGAGGCTGCCGAAGATCGGGTCCACGTCGGTGTGGTCGGCGATGTCGTAACCGAAATCGGCCATCGGGGAGCGGTAGATCGGCGACAGCCAGATCGCGTCCGCGCCGAGCTGGTGCACGTGCTCGAGCCGGGCCATGACCCCCCGCAGGTCGCCGACACCGTCACCGTCGGCGTCGGCGAAGGAGCGCGGATAGATCTGGTAGATGACGCCCGACCGCCACCACGGAACCGTCATCCTCCGGCTATCTCCCCGGCCGCTGGCGCAGCCGGATCCACCGGTAGCCGTACCCGGCGAGGTCGACGCTGCCGAGATCGACCTCGCGCCCATAGTCGGAGTCGGCGAAGAAGGGGATCGGGCGGTGCCCGGGGTCGCTCTGTGCTCCGAGCTGGAGCGTGACCGGGACGTCGGCGAGGTTGTGCGCGAAGAGCATGCTCCCCCCGGGCGCATCGGCGCGATGGACGAGCACGTGGTCGGGCCCGTCGTCGAGCATCGTGTGGTCGCCGCTGCCGATCTCCTCGCACTCGCGCAGCGCGTGGAGGATGCGCTCGAACCAGGTGAGGAGGCTGTGCGGGTCCAGCCGCTGGGCCATCACGTTGACGCGCTCGTAGCTGTACGGCCCGAAGTCGATGACCGGCGCTACAAGCTGACTGGGATCGGCCCCCGAGAAGCCGGCGTTGAGCGTGTCATCCCACTGCATCGGGGTCCGGATCGCCTCGCGCTCGGGCAGGGCGAGGTTCTCCCCCATGCCGATCTCCTCGCCGTAGCGGATCACCGGCGTGCCGGGCATGCTGAACTGGAGACTGTAGGCCATCTCGATGCGTCGCCGGTCGCCGCCGAGCATCGGGGCCAATCGCCGCCGGAGCCCCCGGTTGTAGAGCTGCATGTTCGGGTCCGGCCCGAGCTCCCGGAAGACCTCCTGGCGCTCCTCCTCGGTCAGGCGGCCGAGGTCGACCTCGTCGTGGTTGCGCAGGAATGTCGCCCACTGACCGTGACGGGGAAGGTCGGGAAGCTCGCGGATGGTGGCGGAGATGGGCCGCGCGTCCTTGCGCGCGAGCGCCAGCATGATCGCCTGGTTGAGCCGGAATGCGAAGACCATCAGGACCCTGGTGGCGCTGCCGTCGGCGTTGCCGAAGTAGTCGATGAGCTCATCGTCGGTGACATTGGCCTCCGCCAGCATCACCGAATCGCCTCGGTGCCAGGACATCCACTCGCGCAGCTCGCCGAGGAACTCGTAGGCCTTGCGCTGCTCCCGGCGGGTCTTGGGCTCGATGAGGAACGGGGCCGCGTCGACGCGGAAGCCGGCGATGCCGTTCTCGAGCCAGAACAGGATGATCTTGCGGATCTCCTCGCGGACCGCCGGGTTGTCGGTGTTGAGGTCGGGCTCGAAGCGGTAGAAGCGGTGGCGGAACCACGCCCCCGCGACCTCGTCGTAAGTCCAGGTCTCGTTCTCGATACCCGGGAACACCATGCCTTCGAAGCGGTCCGGCGGCTCGGTCTCCGACCACACGTACCAGTCCCGGAACGGTGAGTTCGGGTCCGAGCGCGCCGACTGGAACCACGGATGCTGGTCACTGGTGTGGTTGACGACGAGGTCGAGCATGATCCTGATGCCGCGCTCGTTCGCCTCGTGCATCATGCCGGCGAAGTCACCGAGGGTCCCGAGCCGCCGATGTACGTCGTAGTAGTCGCAGACGTCGTAGCCGCCGTCACGGCGCGGCGACGGGTGGATGGGGTTGAACCAAACCGTCGAGACGCCCAACCGGGCGAGGTAGTCCAGGCGGCCCATCAGGCCGCGGAAGTCACCCACGCCGTCGTCGTCGAAATCCTGGAACAGGCCGACGTCGACCGAGTAGATCGAGCCCGTGCGATACCAGCGTGTGAGCATGAGGGATCGCTACCTCCCGGCGCATTCATCACAACGGGCGGGGAACGATCACCCAGCCACGTCGCGAGCCGTCGCAGGAGCCGCTTCGGTCATGTCGTGGGCGTCGCGCCGAGCTGCCGGTAGAAGTCGGAGTTGTCCCAGTACGCCGTCACCTGGGCGATCATCCCGTCGTCGACCTCGAGAATGAAAGCGTGGGGCAGGTCGTAGCTGCGGCCCTGGCTCGGGATGTCGAGAAAGTCCTTCTCCTGTGTGCCGCCGATCATCACCTCGGCCGCCACATACCGGTCGTCGCCGAACGTCAGCCCGGGCCGGACGTGGAGATCGGGGAAGGCATCGAGCAAACCGGACCAGATCGTCTTACCGACTTCGGCCGCCGGACCGGTCCCCTGAGCACCCATCGGTACGTAGCGGACCTGGGCCTCGTCGCTGCACAGGCTGAGCATGGCGTCGACGTCGTGCTTGTCATAGGCGTCGAAGAACGCGCGTGCGACCTGAAGTGCCGCGGTTACGGAGGTGACGGGCATAGGGTCAGTGTTAGGACGGCGACGTGGACCGACAAGCGGTGGTCAAAGGCGCGCCCGGAACCCAGCCGCCGGCCGCTCGCGCAGCCCTTGTTGGCGCCCGGTGGCGTCCGCCGCGTGGGCACCGAGCAGGCGACGGCGGAGATCGAGGCTGGGCTCGGCGCGGGATCAGGCCTACTGGACGCCGACGAGGGGATTACCCCCGCCGCCGCCCGCGCCCCCGCGAGGCTTGCGCGTGTCGTTCCACTTGCCGCCGCCCTTGCCGCCTCCCTTGTCCTTTCCCCGAGGCACCTCAGGCTTTGGGATCGTCGTCTGAGGCGCGTCGTCGTAGATCTCCCACTGCATCCCGTCCGCCAGGCTCGAGACGAAGGCGGCGCGGACGGCCGTCACGATCTCGGCCTGGGTGGTGGGCGGCGACCGGAAGAGCGAGTCGGGGACGAGCACGGTGGCCAGGCTGACGCTCTCGCCGTTGGTCTGGATCTGGATGTTCGAATGGGTCGGCGTCGGGTTCTGGCGGTCGATCCGGATCGAATAGTTGTCGCCGGTGAGGGTGACGTCGGACCTCGAGGCCCCCCAGAGGTGGTTCCACTCCAGGTCCTGGACGATCGCCGCGGCGTCGGTGGTCGCACGGGCGCGCATGGTCGCGAATCTCTCGAGCTTCTCCTCCATGCTCCTGCCCCTGATCCGGTTGCCGAAGGCGGTCCGGTAGTCGGTGACGCGGCGGGCGGGAGCGCGCTGGAGCAGG
>DASZMD010000363.1:0-2000 GCA_035551955.1 Solirubrobacteraceae bacterium
GCCAGGACGATGGCGTCATCGGGGATGGCGCGCTGCAGTTCGGCGACGAGCCGGTCCGGCCTGATGGGAACCGCCGAGTCGGCCTGCCTGGCCGCGATGTCCGCCTCCCACTGCCGCTTCCACGCGAGGGTCTCGCGCAGCCACTGGTCGCGGGCCGACGGCGGGTCGCCGGTGCCCGTGGCGAGCAGGCCAGAGGCGAGCAGTCCCGCGGCGAACTCCGCGGCGTCCGCGATGACCGCCAGGTCGGGCTGGTAGTTCCGGCCGATCTCCTGCGGGTCGATGTCCACGTGGATGAGCCGGCTCGGCGGGATGCTGTAGGTGACCCCGGGAAGCCAGGAGCTGGTCGCCCGGTCGTCGAAGCGGGTGCCGAGCGCGAGGATCACGTCGGCGCTGCGGGCCGCCTGGTTGGCGGCGTACGTGCCGTTCCTGCCGGTCGGGCCGAGGCACAGGTCGTCCGTCTCGTCGAGCACGCCCTTGCCGAGCGGCGTCGTCACGACCGGGATGCGCAGGGCCGCGGCCAGCTCACGGATGAGCGTCCTGGCCCGCGGGGCCATGGCACCGCCGCCCGCCACGATGACCGGGCGCTCGGCCACGGCTAGCAGCTCGGCCGCCTGGCGCAGCGCCTGAGCGGACGGGGCCGGGGGCTCGACGGCCTCGGCCCGCCACATCGGGACGGCGGCGTCCTCGCCGAGTTCCTCGACGAAGACATTGAGCGGCACGTCGAGGTTGACTGGTCCCGGTCGGCCCGAAGTCATCAGGGAGAACGCCTGGCTGAGCATGAGCGGCAGCATCTCCGGCCGCACGGCCTGGAAGCTGCGCTTCACGTAGTGCCTGATCGCTCCGGGGAAGTCGCCCTGAAAGTACTTGCCTGACTCCTGGAACGGTCCCCGGTTGAACTGCGAAGTCGCCACGTTCCCGGTGATCGCCAGCATCGCCGACGAGTCGTACATCGCGCCCGCGACGGCCATCATGATGTTCACCGAGCCCGGCCCGCAGGAGGTGTAGGTCGCGATCGGCCGGCCGGCCACCCGGTAGTACGCATCCGCGATGAACCCGGCGACGCGCTCGTCGTGCGCGGAGATGGTCGTGATGTCGTCCTGCCGGTCGTAGGCCGCGTCAAGCAGCCCGAGGATTCCGTGGCCGCAGACGCCTACGAGGTAGGGAACCCGCTGCTTAACGAGATAGTCAACGATTACGTCGGCGCCGCGACGACCCATGCGCACCCCTCAGTTATGGCATTGCATACCGCTGTACACAGCACAGTAGAAGCGGGTCCCGAGGGTGTCAAGAATGCGGTTTTACGGCCGATGCCCGATTTTCAGCGCGTGGTAAGTTCCGCCGTGCCGTTCCTGATCATGTCGATCCGCACGTCGCGGGACGCTTGCATGTGCCGCTGCGCCACGTGGGCGGCACGATGAGGATCCCTGTCGCGGATCGCCTCGAGGATCTGCCGGTGCTCCTCAAGCGCTTCCTCCCACCGACCGTGGCGCTGGTAGGTGGTGGCCGGGTAACGGCGCAGGTGAACCGCGAGGCGCTCGAGGAGGTCCATGAGCGTGCGGTTGCCCGCGGCCTGCCAGATGGCACGGTGGAATGAGCGGTTGATCCCGGCGAGCTCGGGCGGGGCGGCGCCTTTCGCCTCGGCCATGCTCCTGAAGATCCGGTCCAGGGTGGCCAGGTCGTAGTCGCTCCTCCTGGCGGCCGCGTCCCTGGCGGCGGCCGCCTCAAGGATGATCCGGACCCCGTAGATCTCAAGCACCTCTTCCGAACTCGTCTGCCGCACCCGCATCCCGCGGTTGACCCGCTCGAGCACCCCGTCCTGCTCGAGCATCCGCAGTGCCTCGCGGATCGGCGTCCGGCTGACGCCGAAGCGCTTGCCGAGCGCGGTCTCGACGAGGATCTCACCGGGGCGGAGATGGCCCTCAAGCACTTCCTCAAGCAACTGGTGGTAGAGCGACGGCACCTTGGCCCTCCGTCCTTCGCACGGGCCGCCGCCCCGGGCC
>DASZMD010000364.1:0-5428 GCA_035551955.1 Solirubrobacteraceae bacterium
ACATCGGTCGCTCAGGCATGGCGCGCAGTCTCTCAGTCCTCCGCCCGGGGCGCCGGGGGCTGCGAGAATCGACGGTCTTGACGGTCCCCAGGCAGCCAGCCGGTCTGTGCGACAGCTGTCGCCACCAGCAGCTCGTGCCCAACACGCGCGGCTCGGTCTTCTCGCTGTGTCGCCGCTCGCGAGCCGAGCCGGACCGGTTCCCTCGCTATCCGCGCCTACCCGTGGCCGCGTGTCCTGGGTACGAACAGCGCCCGAAGGAGGGCGCTACTGGGCCGGGAGCTGATTGAGGACAAGGTACTGCGTCCCGTCCTGCCCGGTCTCGGTCGTCGGGGTGAAGAGCTGGTTGGCCGAGAGGTAATCCATGGTGGCGATCGCCTGCGAGCTCGGCACCCCGCCGAGCGCCGGCGGTCGGGTGGGGAAGAGGCTGGTGACGGGCTGGTTCAGGAGGGGGGCGAGCTCCTGGCGGTTGAACTCCACCGCGACGATCGTCTTGCCCAGCGACGCCGGCGGGTTCGGCGACAGCGTCCCCGTACCCCCGGTGGCGCCCGAGGCGATCTGCTGGACGGCGGGCGGCAGGATCGACACAACATTCGCGACATTCAGGTAATGCAGGGCATAGAGCGCGAGCTCGAAGGCCTCGAGGCGGATCAGGAGCAGGCGCGTGGTCGAAGGCTTGCCGGGGATCGAGCACGCCGGCCCGAGGCCGCAGAACTGGTAGACGATGGTGCTGCCCGTGAGCACGCCGGTGTCGGTGCTCGACGGGCCCTCCTTGAGGATCAGGGTCGAGCCGTCCAGGTTGCTCGAAACGGTGACCACCGCGAGCTGCTGGGTGGCGGAGATCCGGTACCCGGGGGAGACGTAGTTGGCGATCTCGCGGGCGCCGGCGATGCCTGCGAACTGGGGCTTGAAGGCAGACCAGGGCTTCGACGCCGACCGTCCCCCCGAGACGGCGATGACGGCGATGGCGACGGCTCCGAGGGCGAGGATGACGAGGACGGCGGTCGCCAGGCGGAACCGGTCGGCGTGCGGAGAGGCCGCGGCCAGCGTCGCCCGGCGCCGGGCCATGCGGACGCCCGAGCGCAGACCCGAGTCGGCGGCCTGCTCGTCGGTGGCGGCGAGCGGACGCGGGAGCCCGTTGGGCGGCGGCTCGCTCATGCCGCGGCCAGCCAGGTGCTGTCGTCCTGCAGGTCGATCTCGGGGCGCCGCAGCCCCGCGTCGTTGAGGAGGTCGGTGACCTCGTCGCCGTAGAGCTCCTTGCGGTCGGCGAGCGCCGCGGCGATCTTCTCGATCGCCTCTCGGTTGGACGCCATCAGGGCGTAGGCGGTCACGTAGGCCTGGCCGAGGATCTGCGCCGCCGCGCGCCGCTTGTCGGGGTCGCGGAGCACGGCGGCGAGGGGATCATCGTTGAACATCCCGGCGCCACTGGCGCGGTTCATGATCGTGCTGCCGATCCGCTCGAGGCGCTTGGCCGTCGCGTCGTCCTTGCCGAGGTCGGGACTCTGGTCGATGGTGATCGGGTCAGGGCCCATCGCCCACGCGCCGACCATCAGCGCGGCGGTGGCGGTGGCGGAGAAGACGTCGCCGCTCACGCCCTGGGAGTTCTCGCCGTAGAACACCTGCTCGGCCGCCATCGCTCCCAGGGTCATGATCAGCCGCCCCATCACGTAGCTGCGGAAGTGCGAGAAGCGCTCGTCCTTCTCCATGCTCTGGTAGTGGCCGAGCGAGCCGCCTCGCTTACGGATCGAGAGCCGGGTGGAGAGAAGCTCCTTCTCCAGGTACACGTGCCCGGCCGCGGCGTGGCCGGCCTCGTGGATGGCGACGGCCCGCGTCTCCTCCTGGATGTAGTCGATGTTCTGCGCCGTGCCCGTCTCCACCGTGGTCATCGCCTCGACGATGTCGTACCAGCCGAAGCTTCGCCGCCCTTCGGAATGGGCGAGGGTGAGGGCCATCGAGCAGCACTGCTCGATCATCGAAGGGGAGTAGCCGTTGGTGATGCGCGCGAGCTCGTCGCGGCGGTGCTCGGTGTCGAGATCGGGCTCGTGGTCGACCTTGGTCAGATACAGATCGAAGATGTCGAGGCGGTCGTCCTTGGTCGGCGTCCGGAACCAGATGTGGCGGCCCATGCGCCCGGGGCGGGTGAGCGCCGGGTCGAGCACCTCGATGGGCACGTTGCAGGCGCCGATGAAGTAGATCTGCTCGGGGCGCGGCGGCGGCGGGCTGAGGCGCAGCGAGGCCGGGCCGACCTTGGAGGGGACGACGAACATCGCGTCGAGGAAGGTGTTGATCCGGTTGGTGAAGAACTTGCGCAACATCGGCGGCTCGTCGATCCCGTCCATGACCACGAGCAGCTGGTTGAGGGCCTGGCCGCCCATACCTCCCATTCCCATGCCGGGGAAGAGGCGTCGCAGGCGCTCGCTCGCGCGCTCGGCGAAGCCGATCTGCGGCGCCTCGGCGCGCTGGGTGAAGAGCTGCTCGCGCCACGCTCGCGACTCGATCACCAGGTCGCCCGAGGGCATGAGCGCCCCGAGCTCGTTGATCGAGCTCGGCATGGTGGTCGACTGTGCCCCCTGGAGCGCCTGGCGGCGCATGCCCACGGCGTCGATCTCGTCGATGAAGACGATGCACTGGCCGCCCCATTTCTTGGCGAGCTTGCGCGCCTTGTGCGCCATGTACTGCACGGTGATCGCGTCCATGCCGATGAACATGCCCGCGAAACCGGAGCCGGGGATGGTCACGAACGGGCAGTTGAAGTTGGTGGCGATGGCCTTGGAGATCATCGTCTTGCCCGTCCCCGGGGCGCCGAGGAAGAGCAGGCCGCGCTCGCGTTTGCCGCCGGCCTTCTCGAACTCCTCACCCGACTGCCAGAGGGTGATCACGCGGGTGATCTCCTCCTTGGCCTCGGCCTGGCCGCGAACGTCGTCGATCTTCACGCCCCAGCTCGCATCCCCGGGCTCGTAGCTGTGGATCTGGCGAACGGCCATGAACAGGAAAGGCCCGAAGAAGATGAAGAAGTTGATGAACAGGAGCATCGGCAGCTGGACGAACACAAGCCCGAGCTGGGGGAGCTCCTGGGCGGGGAACAGGTTCCGCAGCGCGGGGAGGGGGTTGAAGAACGAGCCCGAGACCCCCGAGAAGGCGAAGAGGAGCTGGCAGATCCCCAGCACGCCGAACACGATCGCCGCGTACACGGGCAGCCGGCGGAGCTTCGTGCGCCAGTACCAGTAGCGCCGGCGCGCGACGAGGTCGTCCTTGCGCAGGCTCTCGTCGGCCCCGTACAGGGTCGGGGAGGGGATGAACCTGCGCGCCACGACCTCGACGAGGCCGCGGAAGAGCAGCACGGCGAAGATGGTGACGATGACCGAGACGGCGATGCTGGCATGGTCGGTGTCGAACATGACCAGGAAGAACGCCGGCGCGGTGAGGAGCGCGACCCCGGTTGCCGCCCGCGTCAGCGATCGCCACTCGCGGGCGAGCGCAGGGGCGTGCTCATTTATCGGACCCCTGGGTCGTGGGCTCTGCTCGGCGTAAGCCATACCCGGACGTGAGGGTACAGGTGCGAGTCGGGATGTTGCGAGGGCGGCAAACGGATTGCCGCCCGCGCCGGCCCGCCACGGAGTCGTAGCGGGCTCGTCTCGGTTCGCCTAGCGCGCGGGCGCGCGGCGCGAATCGGGGCGCCGCCGGTTGCGGTTGCGGTTGCGAGCGCGGCTGCCCGAGGGGCCCGGCGGGCGGTTGCCCGGGCCGCGGTCAGCGGGGCGGGCGCCGTTCCTGCCCGGCATGCCCGGGAGACCGTGCTCGATCCCGAGATCGCGGGCGAGCTTGACGATGTCGCCGCGCTCGTCGGCCGAGAGGAAGGTGATCCCCACCCCTCCGCGGCCGGCGCGGCCCGTTCGCCCGACGCGGTGCACGTAGGCATCGCGGTCGTCGGGGGCGTCGAAGTTGATGACGTGGGAGATCCGGTCGACATCGATCCCGCGCGCGGCCACGTCGGTGGCCACGAGGGTGGCGACGTCACCGGACTCGAAGCGGGCGAGCGCCTTCTCGCGCTGGCTCTGGGACTTGTTGCCGTGCATGGCGACGGCATCGACACCGTGATGGCCGAGACGCTTGACGAGCCGGTCGGCCCCGCGCTTGGTCCGCACGAACACGAGGGCGAGGTCGCGGTCGGCGCGGAGCTCGCGCACGAGCGCCTCGAGACGGAAGGCGTGCTCGACCTCGAGGAAGCGATGCTCGATCTCGGGGGCCGAGTCGGTGGTCTGGTCGGCGTGCTCGCGCTTGACCGGGTCGTGGGTGAACGCTGCCGCCGCACGTCCCGCCTGGCCGTCGAGAGTGGCCGAGAAGAACAGCGTCTGGCGGTCCTCCGGGCACTGGCGGACGATGCGCTCGACGGCGGGGAGGAAGCCCATGTCGAGCATCCGGTCGGCCTCGTCGAGGACGAGGATGCGGATCCGGTCGAGGCTGAAGGCCCGGCGGGCGAGGAGATCCTCGAGCCGGCCCGGGGTGGCGACGATGATGTGCGAGCGCGCGGCCTCCTTGGCCTGACGCGTGAGGCCGACGCCGCCGTAGACGGTGGCCACGCGCAGGGCGCGAGCGTGGGCCACCGAGTACATCTCGTCGGCGATCTGGGAGACGAGCTCGCGGGTCGGCGCGAGGATCAGCGCGGCGGGACGGGCGTGAGTCGACTCGATGCGGTCGACCAGGGGAATGCCGAAGGCGAGCGTCTTGCCCGACCCGGTCGGCGAGCGGACGAGCACGTCCCGGCCGGCGCGCACGTCGCCGATGACGAGCCGTTGGACGGGGAAGGGTTCCGTTATGCCGCGGGCGGTGAGCGCGTCGGCAACGGCGCGCGATACGCCCAGGTCAGCGAAAGATGCGCCGTTATCGGCGCACGTCTGAGTTGACAAGGGTTACTCCTGTTCAGCCGCAGGCGAAGGCCACGGCGGTACGATTCGGGAGGCTGTTGCTGACCCGAACCGCGCCGGTTGCGCGGGACCCAAGCGAGCTGCCTCGCGGCCGACGGCGTCGACCGCACTCCCCAAGCTAGCAGACGCGGAGGCATTTCCCCCGCAAACGCCGCGGTGCGGGATCAGGCGACGAGCGCCTGGACCCGGTACTTGCGCGGGCCGCGGG
The DNA here is from genome assembly GCA_035551955.1 of Solirubrobacteraceae bacterium. GTDB lineage: Bacteria > Actinomycetota > Thermoleophilia > Solirubrobacterales > Solirubrobacteraceae > Palsa-465. The sequence continues at coordinate 5,128 of DASZMD010000364.1, forward strand.
GGGTCTGCACTTCGATCGTCTCGCCCGGGGCATGGCCGATCAGGGCCTTGGCCACCGGTGACTCGGCCGACAGCTTTCCCTGGGCCAGGTTGGCCTCGGTCGAGCCGACGATCGTCCAGGTATGGACCTTGCCGCTGATCTCGTCGAGCACCTCGGCGGTGCGGCCGAAGCCGAAGGTCGCGTCGTCGGCGGTGGCCTCGACGACCACGGCCTCGCGGCGGCGCTGCTGGAGGCGCTGGATCCGCGTCTCCAGGTGCGCCTGGTCCTCCTTGGCGATGTGGTACTCGGCGTTCTCCTTGAG
>DASZMD010000365.1:0-6574 GCA_035551955.1 Solirubrobacteraceae bacterium
CCGTCATGCAGCACCGCATCCGACATCTCTTCAGTCGTGCTCGCCGAGACGACGGCTTCAGCCTCATCGAGGTGGTGGTCGTCGTCGGCCTCCTCACCATCGTGATGGGGGCGCTGACGACGCCCATGCTCGTCACCTCGCGAGCCCAAAAGCGCGACGCCAACTATTCATACGCCCAGGAGCAGGCGCGCACCGGGCTCGACTCGATGGTCAGCCAGGTCCGCCAGGCGACCTCGGTCCTCAGCGCCACGCCGAACTCGATCGACATGGACGTCACCCTGGGGGGCACGGCGCTCGAGGTCTACTACGAGTGCGACATCCCCCAGGCCGGGACCTCATACCACGAGTGTCTGCGTGTCCAGGCGGCCCAGGGAACCACGCTGCCCTCGCTCTCGACCGGCAGACCGGTGATCACCAACCTCACCAACGGGACGTCCACGAGTCCCGTATTCACCCTGTACCCGAACAGCGTCTCGCCGTACTACATGACCGCGACGATCGACGTCCCCGCTTCCGGTGGCACCACCGGCGGACACACGAGCACGGTCGTGTTCAGCGACGGCGCTCTGATGCGAAACCTGAACATCGGGAACTGATGCTCGGGCTCTGGAAGGCAGCCATCCGCGGGCGGGCGCAGGACGAGTCGGCCTTCACGATGATCGAGCTGGTCGTCGCCATGTTCGTGCTCATCGTCGGGATCATGGGCATGTTCATGGGTTTCATCTCCTCGCAGCGGGCCTCGCTGGTGGCCGAGCGCGAGACCTCGATGGTCCACATCGCCCAGCAGCAGATCGAGTACGTCCAGGGCATCCCCTACAGCCAGGTGGGAATGTCCGCCGCCCCCACCACCTCGACCGACTCGACGAACCCCGACTACTACGTCAGCTCGGGAGCCAATCCCACCTTCCAGTGGAACCGCACCGCGGGCACGGCCGAGAGCCTCGACATCGACACCTCCACTCCCGGCGTCGTGCTCCCGGTGCAGAACTGGTCCGAGGGCCGGTTCAGCGGCCAGATCTACGACTTCGTCACCTGGACGACCGACCCCAACTGCTCGCCCGCGTGCCCGGCGACTCAGGACTACAAGCGCATAACCGTCGCGGTGACGATGCAGACGAGCGGCGCTCAGCCGCACGCGGTTTACGTCTCGAGCGTGATCGCCGACCCGCCGGCGGCGGGCGGCAACCCGCTGACCAGCCCGGGGACGAGCTGCACCAACGCCGCGGGGGTGAGCAGTCCGTGCACGTCCCTGATCGATTCCGGGAACCCGAACACGTACTACCTGCACGACTCTCCGGCCACGAGCAGCACGGCCGTGGCGCCGTCGAGCGATCACGCCACCCACTCGACGGTGGCGACGGCGAGCGGCGGGACGTGCACGACCTCGATCACGTCCGCCTTGACCCTCGCCAACATCACCGGGTGTCCGACGCCCGACCTGATGGACAACACGCCGCCGGCGGCCAGCGACACCACCCTCTACCACTACTCGACCGATCAGCTGGCCAACGGCGCCTATTCCGGTGGCCGCATCCTCCAGCCGCTGTGCTCCTCGGGGGCGTGCACCGGCTCGACGGGCGGAGGCTCGGGGGCGACGACCGACTGCGACGGCAACAGCGCCTTCAGCGGCCTGCTCAACGTCCAGGCCGGGTTCTGGGTCAGCTCGCCGGTGACGGCGACGACGACGCTCACCGGGGACGGGGGCCTCAGCCTGTTCAGCCAGACCGTGGGCGGCGCCCAGGCGGTCGTGAGCTTCTGCGTCGAGATCTACGACATCCCGCCGTCGTCAGGTCCCTCGGGGACGCTCGGCGACATCCTGGCGTGGCCGCCCGTGGCGCTCGGGGGCGCGGGGTACGTCGCCCAGACGGATCCCGCCACTGGCGGCAACTGGCCGACGAGCGCCAATCAGATCGCCTACATCTTCAACTTCCGCGGCTCGAACGGCACAGTGGACATTGCCACCGGGGACCGCATCGGGGTGCGCGTCTGGTTCAAGGCCAACTCCAACACGGCCTTGGACCTGCTCTACGACAACCCGCTTTATCCCACCGAGCTGCAACTCAACACGCAATGAGGGAGGACCACATGGGCACCGCTCGATCTCGTCTTCGCGCCGACGATGGCTTCGCGATGATCGTCGCGATGTGCGCTCTGCTCGTCGTCACGCTGCTCCTGGCGGCCGCGATCACCGTCGGTATGCAGACACTCGGCTCCTCGCGAGCCGACGCCTACCGCAAGAGCGCGCTCGAGGCCGCCGAGGCGGGGCTGCAGATCGCGGCCTACCGCCTGAACATGCTCGACCCCGCCAACGCCAGCTCGCAGCCGACGAAATGCGTGGGCGACGCGGTGGCCAGCCCCGACAGCACCGGCACCTGCGCGAGCTCGGTCACCACGCTGGGGAACGGCTCGACGTATCAGTATTGGACGACTCCGGTCCTCGGGACCGGCGACACCTGCGTGGGGCTCACGCTCACGAGTAGCGACAGCATCGCCCAGCGGTGCGTCACCGCCACCGGCACCGCGAACGGCATCGTCGAGCGCTCCCAGGTCAGGGTGGCGGCGTTCACGGCGGCGCCCTTCTTCCCCGTCGCCGGCGTCACCGGCCTGAAGAGCGTGAGCCTCGTCGGCGGCGCGACGATCAAGGGGGCGGGCGCCTCCAACGGCTCGGTCACCGCCAAGGGGAACAGCACCGCGGACTACAATGTGCTCGGGCCCGCGGCGACGATCACCACCACCGGGAACTCGTCGCTGGGAACGACGTCGCGACTCACGAGCCCGATCGTGCTCGATCCGGTGGCGTCCGGCAACTCCGTCACCACCAACGACGACTACCGGATCACCAACGGGCTCGCCAGCAAGCCGGTGGCGCCCTACGACCAGTCGAGCGGGAACATCTCCTTCAACACCACCACCCGCTCCCTGTCCCTCTCGGGGACGGCGTCGCTGACGCTCTCGGGCGCGGTCTACAACTTCTGCTCGCTCAGCATCTCGGGGAACGCCAACATCAGCCTCGCGCCCGGCGTCTCGGCCGAGATCATCATCGACTCGCCCGACGACACCGGCTCCGGCTGCCCGTCCGGGAGCGGCACCTTCAGCCTCTCTGGCCTCGCCACCTGGACCAACATCTCGCAGAGCCCGACCGCGCTGCAGATCTACGTCTACGGCACCAACGACGGAAACAACGCCGTCTCCTTCGTCGGCAACGCCGCCTTCTACGGAACGCTCTATGCGCCCCAGTCGACGGTCAACCTGAGCGGGAACGGCGCCTTCATCGGCGCGATCTCGGGCGCCAACGTCAACATCAACGGCAACGCCTTCAACTGGTCGCCGTCGGCGGCCACCTTGCACGGCAGCACCACCGGCGCCTACTACCGGACCGCATGGGCACAGTGCCGGCCGAAGGCGACGACGACGATCCAGCCCGGGTCGGCCTGCGGCTAGCGGATCTCGACGGCCTGCTGGAAGGTGGGCCGGTTGATCCACTCGATCAGCGGCTGCGTGATCGCCCCGAGGGCACGGAACTGAATCGAGTCCGAGCACATCTGGTCCCCGGCGTGGCAGACCGCGTCGGGCGGATACACCTGCTGCGGGGAAGCGCCGATCGCCTGCCCCAGTGAGCTCTCGAGGGCGGCGCGGCACCGGGCGAGCGAGCCCTGGCCGCAGTACACCCGGTTGAGCGCCCCCGCCACCCGCTGCCCGAGGACCGAGCGCAGGTCCTTCTGGACGATGCCGTAGAAGCCGACATCGAAGGCCGATCCCAGATGGTTCCCGCTCACGCCGTGCCCGGGCTGGTCGTTGATCGGGAACGCGGCCTCGACGTCGGAGAGGAGCGAGGACCCGAGCACGGGCTGGAACTCGGCCCTGATCAGCAGCGGCCACCAGGCGTCCATAATCCTCACCGCGTCGCCCTGGTCATAGGAGCCCGAGGCGCCGGGGTGGCTGCGGTTGATCCGGTGCGCGCCGCTCGCCGACCACGCCTGCAGCTCGGCCACCGCCTGCGCCAGGGCCGGGTCGGCGGGGTGGCCGATGATCTTCAGCAGATAGGGAAGGACCTCGACCCCGCGCAGGTCCTGGGTGCCCGCGTTGCCCATCGCGTTGACGAGGTCGACGAGGCTCATCTTGCGCCTGCCGGCGCCCAGGTAGGAACGGATGCTGTTGTCCAGGAGCTGGGAGCGGTAGACGGAGGCGTACTGCTGCCCAGTGGCGGCGTCGTTGTAGCCCGGCGCCTGCTTGTTGTTCCAGCTCGTCAGGTAGGCCGGGTCGACGGCGTGCGGGTGCGCGCTCTCCGGGGTCTGGGCCTCGGTCAGGGTCGTCGCGTTGTATCCCTTCCAGGGGAACGTCGACCAGGTCGGGAACAGGGGGTTGGTACGGGGGGCGCGGACCGGATTGTGGCCCGAGTTGAAGTAGGCGATGTGCCGGCCGTTGATGTAGAACCAGTTGAAGGTGTAGCCGATCTGGTCGGCGGCGGTGAAGAAGTCCTGGGGCCTGCGCATGGCGGCGGGCTCGTTGAACATCTCGAACCCCTGGGCCGAGTCGAGCTCGTGCATGTAGGTCGAGCGTAGGTTGGTGTAGACGACCGGCCTGCCCTTGATCGTCGCCCGCGCGATCACGATCCCGAAGGCGGTCCGCTGGGTGGCGAAGGTGACAGAGCCCGCCGCCGTCATGTCGGCGAGGTTGGGCGTCCACGACTCGGTGCGCGTCAGCGTCTCCATCGGCACGCAGTGCCCGCCGAGCACGTAGTAGCTGGAGCTGACCGAGGCCGCCCCTCCATTCGGGCTACAAAGCGGGGCGGCGAAGGTGTCGATGATGTTCTGCCCCGCCGAGGTCGCCGACCATGCGTAGTCGGTACCGTGCCCGAGCTCGACGTACAGGTTGACGCCCGAGAACGCCGCCCCGTCGGCGTCGATCCCCGGGCCGTGGATGTCCTCCTCCATGAGGATCTGGGGGGAGAAATAGGCGACCTGCGGCCCCATCACCGCGATCGGGTGGCCGGATACGGTGTGGGCGCCCGAGACGAGGAGCGCATTCGAGTCGGTACGCGGGAAGGCGAGCAGACCCGCGCGCCTCGCGAGTCCCTGGGCGGGCGGCGCGCCCGGGGGCACCGCTCCCGCGGCGATGTTGCTGACGTAGCGCACCGACCCCGGGTCGGGAAGGGCGATGCTCCCCCGCGCCGTCTTGGCCGGCAGGGGCAGCGTCTGGTAGGGGAACGACCTGGCGCGGACGGTGGTGGGAGCCTCGGGGTCGCTGGGATCGACGAAGCTCATGAAGGTCCCAAAGCCGGAGTGATCGGGGGCGGGCTTCGCCTTGCGACGGGGGCGCCGACGCCCGGCCTTCGCCGTGGCGACAGGCGAGCCGGGAACGGCGCCGCGCTCGGGCCCGAAGCGCTGCGCCAGGTTCTCGTAGAGGACGGCGTTGGCGAGCTGGTGGCCGCCGCCCTGACCGAAGATGCCCCCCACGAGCGAGGCGATCGAGACGACGTCCTCGAGCGTGAAGGGCGCCGGACCCCCGAGCTGGCCGAGCGCCGCGTACTCGCCGGGCATGAGCAGCGGGTCGAGCTGGGCCCGGCCGATGTAGGCGTTGATCCCGTCGACGTAGCTGCTGGCGTCGGAGAGGATCTGCTGCCCGTCGGGCAGGTTGGCGATCCCCTCGTTGACCTGGTTCACCAGGTCCTGCTGGGTGTACGGAGTGCTCGCCCACACGCTCTCATCCATGGGTGCGTTCGCGCCCCCGGCGAACGACGCCAGCTCGCCCTCGCCGGCATGCCGCAGCACGTCGACGAAGAAGAGCCGGTCCTCCGCCGTCGCATAGCCGATCCCGAACATCAGCTCGGGCCGGGTGTCGCCGTAGATGTGGGGGACGCCGAACTGGGCGTCGCGCTCGATCGTCACCCCCGGCTCGGGCGTCTCGGTCCCCGCCACGTCCCCGGTGGGAACGCCGAAGGTCGCGTCCTTGAAGAAGCTCGCGATCTGCGAGGACTGGATGTTCGGCGCCGCCGTGGTCAGCCCCGCGTACATGGCGAGCTGGTCGTCGTTGTGGGGCGGCCTCAGTCCTGCCGCCTCGAAGGCCGCCAGCTGCACCGCGTTGTCGAACCCGTTCGTTCCCGGGGGCAGGACGCTGTAGAACGTGCCGTGGTTGTTCGTCCCGTACGGCTCCACCTGGGCGCCGGCGACGCCGGGGGCGGCGATGAGCGCGGCGGCGCCGGCCAGCCACGCGGCTAGGTAACGCAGTCTCATCCCTCGGGGGCGAGGGTACCGGCGGGGCGGGTGGGCGCGCGCCGGTGGCGAGGCCGGGGCCGGAGCCCCTAGCCCACGCCCGCGGCCTCGCGCAGCCCGAGCACGGCCCGGACGTCGGCGATCGTCGCGGCCGTCTGCGCCGCCGCCTGGAGCGCGCGATCGCCCCGGACCCGGTCGACGTACCACGGGTAGAACTTGCGCAGGTAGCGGGTGGCGCGTTCCTCGCCGAGGTGCTCGATGGCGCGGTCGATGATCCAGTCGAGCTCGGCCAGCACCTCGTCGTGGGTGGGCTCGCCCTCGCGGGTACCGAGCAGCTGCTCGAAGAGCCACGGATTGCCGAG
>DASZMD010000366.1:0-1832 GCA_035551955.1 Solirubrobacteraceae bacterium
ATCCGTCGGTTCTCGAACGTGAACTCGTCCGCGTACGCCGCGACCAGTCGGTCGGGATCATCGGTGAGCGCCGCCGCCCACGCCTGAGCACGCTCGAGTCCCTGGCCGGGAAGGGCGCCGGCCGACGAGCCTCCGTTGGCGGATCCCGCCGCGGCCGAGGAGCCCTCAGGGAGGCGCACGACCTCGGTGTCGATGTCGTGACCGAGGGTGCGCAGCACCGTCGCCGCGTCCCAGAACGTCGTCTCGCGCTGGATCTTGCCCTCGTCGTTGTAGATGTGATAGGTCTGGCCGGCGGTGCCGATGGTCTTGCCATCGGTCGCCATGCCGAGGAAGATGGCGCAATCGAGCGCCGACCAATGCCAGCGGATCAGGCCTTGGCTGCGGTTACCGATGTACTCGTGGATGCCGAAGTTGTGCACCCCGACCCCGTTGCTGTGGTCGGCGTTCGCGTAGGGAGCGAATACGCGATGGAGGTCGTCCTTGTCGGTGACCGACTGGTCGAGCATGAGATCCTCGAACAGGCTGTCGTCGGCATAGAGATTGCACACCGTCTCGGGGCTGTCCCGAAATCCCTTTAGCCACATGATGGCGAAGCGGTAGTTCATTTTCCCTCCCTGTCTGGGCGGTAGCGGTTTGCGGCCTTCTCGATCGGGAGCACCGTAGTCAACGGTCCGCCAGGCGCCTTCACCCGTCAGGGGGAGATCAGGTTCTCGATGGGAGGAGCCCGGGATACGGGCTATCGCTGATGGGGGAGGCAATCTCCCCAGGGGTGAGATTGCTGGTGGCTGGCACATACCTAGGATGCGTGGCGAGCATGCGACGGTGCGGCGCGAGGCGAGCCGCGCAAGCGTTTGGCAGACAACCTAGGAGGGATGTTCTGATGGGTCAACTCGATGGACATTGCCTGTGCGGCAATGTCACCTACCGCTGTGACGGGGAGCCAATGGTGACCCTGCTCTGCCACTGCACCGACTGCCAGCGCCAGACGGGCACCGCCTTCTCGATCGTCGTCGGCGTCGAACGCGACATGCTCGAGATCGCCGGCACCAGCCTCGGGTCATTCACGACTATCGGGGAAGACACCCACGAGGCGGTGGAGCGCCAGTTCTGCTCTGCCTGCGGCTCACCGATCGTCAGCCTGCCCGCGGCGACGCCGGACCTGGCCTTCATCAAGGCAGGGACGCTGGATGACCGCTCGTGGCTCGAACCGGAGATGGAGCTCTGGTCCCGCTCGGCGCATCCCTACGTCTCCTTCGACGAGGAGGCGCGCGGCGTCTTCGCGCGCAGCGTCCCCCTCGGGTGAACGCGCTCGCGGCCGACTCAGCGATTCCCCTCGTACCGCCAAGCGTCCAGCACATCCTCGACGGCCTCGATGATCGATTCGAGCTCCTCGATGTCCGCTGCCTCGAGCGGTCCGGCGGCGGCGACGACGGCAAGCTCCTCCGCCCGCTGGGCAGGCTCGGCGAGCGATTCGAGGTCGATTCGGCTCGCTGCTGGGCCCGCTGCGAGCTCGAGCGGCAGCAGCCTCATGGCGCCGGCCGCCTGGAACGCGGCGGCGCGCGTCCTGCCCTGGTCGAGGTCGATCAGGGCACGCAGGAGCAGATCCTCGGACTCGAGCACCTCAGCCTCACCGGACAGCACCACGGCGACGGCCTCCGAGGGACGCAGCCGCTCGATTCGCTTCGGCCTCGAGCGCAGCGGCGGGGGGAGCTCGACGGCGTCCTGCCAGAGGCCATTCTGGACCTCCTCGGTGGTCCCGTAGCCAATTCGCGCCCGGCGCGCGTCGCGCCGTGTGACCTCGATCGCGTACGGGTCGGGGGCACCCGTCCGGT
>DASZMD010000367.1:0-5332 GCA_035551955.1 Solirubrobacteraceae bacterium
GCGTGCGCCCGGATGCTCCGCGCCAACGCCGACCGTCTCGGCTACACGCGCCAGTTCACCATCTACGACCAGGCCGACGCCCGGCGGCTCGTCAAGCGCTGCCTCGACGAGCTCGGGATCGACCCCAAGCGGTTCACCCCGGGCGCCATCCATACCCAGATCTCCGACGCCAAGAACCACCTGCGCGACGCCGACGCCTACGGCCACATGGTCGGCTCCTATTTCGAGCAGACCGTGGCCGACGTCTTCCGCCTCTACGAGCGCGAGCTCCATCGCATGAACGCGATGGACTTCGACGACCTCCTCGGCCGCGCCGTCAACGTCCTCGAGCTCTTCCCCGAAGTCCGCGAGCGCTACTCGACGACGTTCCGCGACGTCCTCGTCGACGAGTACCAGGACACCAACCACGCCCAGTACCGGTGGCTGCAGCTGCTGGCCGGCGAGCACCGGAATCTGGCCGTGGTGGGCGATCCGGACCAGGCGATTTTTGGGTTTCGCGGAGCTGATATTCGCAACATCATCGAGTTCACCGAGGACTTCCCGGACGCGCACGTGGTGAAGCTCGAGGAGAACTACCGCTCGACGCAGACGATCCTCGACGCCGCCAACGCGGTAATCGAGAACAACCGCGCGCGCGCGTCGAAACGGCTGTGGAGCGACCTCGGTCCCGGTGACCCGATCAAGGTGCGCGAGCTCGAGGATGAGCACGCGGAGGCGCGGTTCGTGACCGGCGAGGTCCAGCGCCTCGCCGACGAGGGCGTGTCGCGCAGCGAGATCGCGGTCTTCTACCGGACCAACGCGCAGTCGCGGGTGCTGGAGGACACCCTGGTGCGGGCCGAGATCCCCTACCAGGTGATCGGGGGCACGAAGTTCTACGAGCGGGCGGAGATCAAGGATGCGGTCGCCTACCTCACCGTGCTCGTCAACCCCGCCGACGCCGGGGCGTTCACGCGCATCGTCAACTCACCACGGCGCGGGATCGGCTCGACATCGCTGAGCCGGGTGCTCTCGTTCGCGAATACGATCGGGATCACCGTGTGGGAGGCGGCCTCCGAGCCCGAGCAGGTACCCAATCTCGGCGCTCCCGCGGTCAAGGCGCTGCGCCGCTTCATGGGGACGATGCATCTCTTGCGCGAGCGGGTCGAGGGCGGCGCGCCGATCGCGGTGCTGCTCCAGGAGATGCTCCGCGAGAGCGGATATCTGGCGGCACTCGAGGCCGAGCGGACGATCGAGGCTCAGGGCCGGATCGAGAACCTCGAAGAGCTCGTCAACGTGGCGGCCGAATACGACGCCGCCGAGAGCGAGCAAACCCACTCGCTGGATGAGTTCCTCCAGCAGGTGGCGCTCGTCGCCGACGCCGACACCCGGTCCGACGACGAGGGCCTGGTGACGCTCATGACCCTCCACAACGCCAAGGGCCTCGAGTACCCGATCGTGTTCATGATCGGCTGCGAGGAGGGCGTGTTCCCGCACTCGCGGGCGCTCGACGAGGGAGGACTCGAGGAGGAGCGGCGGCTCTGCTACGTGGGCATCACCCGGGCCGAGCGCGACCTCTACCTGACCTACGCGCGGACGCGGACGGTGTTCGGCACCCGTAGCTACGGGATGAGCAGCCGCTTCATCACCGAGATCCCGGTCGCGCTCACCGATCACCAGGAGCAACCGCTCCGGGGCATGAACGGCATCCGCTCACGCGCCACCTCGTGGCAGCCGCCGGCAACGCCGTGGGACGCTCACGGGGCCGACGAGCCCGCGCCGACCGCCTACCGCCTCGGCGATGACGTCGTCCACGCCGCCTTCGGGGAGGGCGTGGTCACCGGGGTCGAGCCGGGCGGCATCGTGGTCATCCGCTTCAGCAAGGATCGCTCCGAGCGCAAGCTCGTCGCCGGGCTCGCGCCGATCTCGAGGCGCTAGTGGGACCGCCGCGCGATGCTCTACCGTCCGCGCCGATGACGGCGACGGTGATCGACGGCAAGGCGGTGGCGGCGCGGGTCCGCGAGGAGGTTGCCCGCGAGGTATCCGAGCTCGTCGAGGCAACCGGGCGCCGGCCCGGCCTGGCGACGATCCTCGTCGGCGACGATCCCGCTTCGGCGGTGTACGTGGCGGGCAAGCGCAAGGCGTGTGCCGAGGTCGGCATCGCCGACCTCCACCGCCACCTGGCCGACGGGATCCCCGAGGCCGCGGTCGCCGACCTCATCGACGAGCTCAACAGAAATCCCGAGGTCAGCGGAGTCCTCCTCCAGCTACCGGTGCCCGGCTACATGAACGGCGCCGCGCTCACGGCCCGGATCGATCCCGACAAGGACGTCGACGGGCTCACCCCGATCAACGCCGGCCGCCTGGCCCAGGGTGTCCCCGGCCTGCGGCCGTGCACGCCCTTCGGAGTGATCGAGCTCCTTGACACCTACGAGGTCGAGCTCGAGGGAGCGGAGGCGGTGGTGGTGGGACGCTCGAACCTGGTCGGCCGGCCCCTCGCGGCGATGCTCCTCGAGCGCAACGCCACCGTCACCATGTGCCACTCGCGGACCCGTGATCTCCCGGGGGTGTGCCGCCGCGCCGATGTCCTGATCGCGGCCGTAGGCGTGCCCGGGCTGATCGGATCAGAGCACGTCAAGGAGGGCGCCGTGGTCGTCGACGTCGGGATCTCGCGGACCGAGGAGGGGCTGCGCGGCGATGTTGACTTCGAGGCCGCCGCGCAGCACGCGCGCCTGATCACCCCGGTGCCGGGCGGTGTCGGGCCGATGACCATCGCCATGCTGCTGCGCAACACGGTGTCGGCGTTTCGCCCCTAGGGCTACCGCTCCCCCGGGTCAGCCGGTAGCGTTGCTGTCCCGTGGATCTAGCGAAGCTTTCTCGCGAGGACATAGTCGTGGGCGGCCTCGCCCTCTTCCTGATCATCGATCTGGTGTTCCTACCGTGGTACTCGGTCGATGCCTTCGGCGTGACGTTCTCGCTCAGCGCGACGAATGCGCCCTACGCGATCTGGGGCGTGCTCGCGCTCCTCGCCGACTTCGCCGTCCTCGTCGACCTCGGGCTCGAGCGCTTCAGCGCCGTCGAGCTTCCCCTGATCGGAGGTAGCCGGGGGACGACGCGGGCGGCGCTCGCCGGTGCCACACTCGGATTCATGGCGATCAAGTTCGTGCTCGAGACGAGCAGTCTCGGCATCGGCTGCTGGCTCGGGCTGCTCGCCGCGATTGCGCTTGTCGTCCTCTGCGCCCGCGAAGCGACGCCATGACCGAGCGGGGCGGCGGCACGCTGGGTCCGGACCCGTTCGGCCTCAGGGCCGCGGACGACGATGCTCACGTGCTGAGTCCGCTCCAGGCCGAGTTGATCGCGGCCGCGGGAGGAACGCTCCTCCTCGTCTCGCTCCTGTTCCTGAAGTGGTTCGGGTTGGGGGGGACGGTCGGGCGCTTTGCGCCTCGGGCCGTGGCCACGGGATCGGAGGGAGCGTGGCAGACGCTGACCCTGCTGCGCTGGCCGGCGCTGCTGGCGGGTGCGGTGGCGGTGGCGCCCGTGCTCGTGCGTCTCGGACACCGGTGGCTCGGGCCTCCAAGGCGAACGCACTCCATGGTGGCGGTGCTCGGGAGCGTGACAACGCTGCTGCTCGGCTATCGCGTGCTCATCGATCTGCCCGATCCCAGCCGCGTCGTCGACCAGAAGGCGGGCGCCATCCTCGCGCTGCTCGGCGCCCTGCTCATCGCCATCGGCGGCGTGGAGTCGATGCTCGCCCAGGCCGCTCAGTCACCCCCACGCCGCGCGCGGCGCCGGTCCCGTCGTTCGCGACGGGTGCCCGGCGAGATCGCCCGGATGAACGCCTGACTCAGGGTCCGTGGGGTTCGACGCCGGGAGGATTCGTAGGGGCGAGATCGTCGCAGGGGGCGGCGGCGTCCTCCTGCTCGCCGGCCTCTTCGTGCTCCCGTGGTACGCGGTCCGTGGGCCCGCCGGCGAGCTCAGGCTGCTGGACGGCTGGCAGGCGCTGACGACGACGCGCTGGGTCCTGCTCGTGACCATCGCGGCCGCCCTCGCCCTCGTGTTCCTCACCGCCTCGCGGCGCTCCCCGGCGCTCCCCGTCGTCGCCAGCATGCTCTCGTGCCTACTGGGCGGGCTGTCAACCGTGCTCCTGCTCTTCCGGGTGATCGATCACCCCGGCCTCTCGGCGCGGGCCGGCATCTACATCGGCTTCGTCGCCGCCCTGGCCATCGGCTACGGCGCCTACCTGGCGCTGCGTACCGAGGGCAGCTGGTTCGGGGATCCGGGCTCGATCAAGACCGTGTCCCCACGGAGCCCCGAGCCGACTTCGGCCGGACGGCCGGGGCCGTAGAATCGCCTGGATGATCGATCGGGATCAGGTTCTCCACGTCGCCAGCCTCGCACGCCTGGCGCTCGACGAGGAGGAGATCGACAGGATGGCGAGCGAGCTCTCAGACGTGCTCGACCACATCGAGAAGATCCGCGAGCTCGAGCTCGACGGGGTCGAGCCCACCACGCACGTCGTCGACCTCGTGAATGCGCTCCGACCCGACGAGCCCGAGCCCTGCCTTCCGGTCGAGGCCGTCCTCGCGGCGGCCCCGGAGCCCGTCGCGGGCGGCTTTGGCGTACCGAGTCCCGTCGCCCAGTGAGCGAGCTGATCGATCTCACCGCCGCGGCGGCGGCGGAGCGCGTGCGGGCGGGGGAGCTCGACCCGACCGAGCTCTACGACGCCTACCGGTCCCGCGCCGCCGCCGATGAGCTGAACGCCTTCACCTGGGTGGCGGAGACAGCGCCCGAGCCCGGCGCCGCGCGCGAGGCGCCCCTCGGGGGTGTCCCCCTCGCCGTCAAGGACCTGTTCTGCACCGAGGGGGTTCCGAGCCAGGCCGGCTCGCGCATCCTCGAGGGTTATCGCCCTCCCTACACGGCGACGGTCGTCGCCAAGCTCGCCGACGCCGGGGCGCCGCTGCTCGGGAAGACCAACCAGGACGAGTTCGCCATGGGCTCCTCCAACGAGAACTCCGGCTTCGGCCCGGTACTCAATCCGTGGGACACCTCCCGCGTCCCCGGAGGCTCATCGGGAGGGAGTGCCGCCGCCGTGGCCGCCGGGCTCGCCCCCTGGGCCATCGGCACCGACACGGGCGGCTCGATCCGCCAGCCCGCCGCGCTGTGCGGGATCGTCGGTGTCAAACCCACCTACGGCGCGTGCTCGCGCTACGGGATGATCGCCTTCGCCTCCTCGCTCGATCAGGCGGGTCCGCTGACCCGCGACGTGACCGACGCGGCGCTCCTGCTCGCGCACATGGTCGGACGCGACCGGCGCGATTCGACCTCGCTCGAGTTTCCCGGCGAGATCGAGTTGCCG
>DASZMD010000368.1:0-12469 GCA_035551955.1 Solirubrobacteraceae bacterium
TCCCCCGCGACCTGCGGGTCAACATCCCCGAGGGGGGCGGTCTGGTGACCGCCAAGCTCAACAGCGCCTACTCCGTCGGCGGCCCCAATCTGCTCGAGACCGTGCTGCGCCAGAACGTGTTCCCCGGCCTGCGCGTCAACCACATCGTCGACGTCAACTTCGGCGGCTTCCAGGAGCTCGTGAACGCGATCGGCTGCGTGTACACCGACGTCGATCACCGCTACTACAACAACACCGCCCAGACCGGCTACTCGAGCATCGACATCCAGGCCGGCTACCAGAAGCTGTGCGGCACCCAGGCGCTCGAGTTCGTCCGCTTCCGGCACACCGACAGCGACATCGTCCGCAACGCGCGCCAGCAGGACTTCATCCGCTGGGCCAAGGACCAGTACGGCGTCAGCAATCTGATCTCCAACCGCGACCAGCTGCTGAAGATCTTCGGCCGGCACACCCAGACCGACCGGAGCCTGCACACCACCGACGGGCTCCTCAACCTCTTCAACCTCGTCGCCTTCTCCGCCGGGCACACGATCAAGCAGATTCCCTTCCCCGCCATCCTCCTGCCGTGCCCGGCCACGGCCACGGGGCAGACGCCGTGCTACGTGACCGCCGATCCCGGCGCCGAGGCGAGCGTGTTCCAGCAGTTCATGAGGCCGACCACCGCCCCGCCGGCGTCCGCCGCCTCCGCCACCGCCAAGAAGGCCCACCGCGGCTCCGCCCCGTCCGCGCAGGCCTCCGGCCTGTCCGCCGATCCCGCCGACGGCAAATCGCAGGCGACCGCGCTCGGGAACCTGGGGATGCCGATCTACTACCCGCGCCTGATCTCGAGCAGCTCGCAGTACTGCATGGACGTGACCGCCAACTGCTACGAGCCACCCAACCCCTCGAGCGCCTACACGGGTGCGTACCCGCGCGGTTACCAGCTCCACGACCAGAGCGGACAGCCCCACGCTGCCTACCGGATGACGCTCGTCGTCAACCCCGCGCTCGGCGAGTACTACGGCGTCGAGGGCACGACCTGGCGCGACCCGCCGATCCTCAACAGTCCCTCGCAGACCCGCACCGTCCACCGCAAGCGCCTGCTCCTCTACGTCAACGGCCACCACATCGCGCTCGTCGGGTGGCGCACGGCGCAGGCCGCCTACTGGATCTCGAACACGCTGACCGACAGCCTCAGCAACGCGGCGATGATCGACATCGCAGCGTCGCTGACCCGGGCCCGGCCGTAGTTCGGGTCAGCTGGCGCGGGGGTAGGGCACTCCCGGCGGGTGGCTCTCGCGCTCGTTCAGATACGAGCGCCAGGCCCGCGCGAGCTCGGAGCGAAGACGCTCGCGCTCGGCGTCGACGGGTGCGTCATGGGGCGGGCGCTTAGCTTCGAGCTCCCACCATGGTGTCTGGTTATGCGATGCCATGCCTTAGGTATCGGACACCGGGGGCAAAACATGAGTCCCCCGGTCACGTCTGTACCAAGGTCTAGGCAGCCGTCTCGATCGGCTCCTGTGCGGGAACGCTGCGCTTGCCCGTCACCACGCGCGGCATCCCGAAGGCGGCGACGAGCGCGCCTCCCGCCGCCAGTCCCGCCGCCACCAGGAAGGCGACGTGGAATCCGCTCGTGAGGGCGACGTGGACGGCGTGGGTGCCGGTGCCCGAGAGGCGCAGGTCGCTGTTGGTCCGGGCGGTGGCGATGGCCGCGAGGACGGCGAGGCCGAGCGCGCCGCCGACGAGCCGCGCCGTGTTGACGAGCGCCGAGGCGAGGCCCGCCTCGGCCGCGGGGACGCCGTGCACGGCGGAGATGGTCGAGGGCACGAAGGAGAGGGGGATGCCGATGGCCACGAGCAGCGAGGGGGCGATGACGTCGCTCAGATAGGCGCCGTTCACCCCCACGCGCGCGAACAGGAGCAGACCGGCGGCCTGGGAGAGGAGGCCGGCGATGAGCATCGGCTTGGCCCCGATCCGGAGCACGAAGCGCGAGGCGACCACCGACCCGGCGACGATGCACAGGGTCATGGGCAGGAAGGCGAGCCCGGCCTTGATCGGCGAGTAGCCGAGGACCTCCTGGAGGTAGAGCGAGACGAAGAACCACATCGCGAACGAGGCGGCGCCCACGAAGAGGACGACGACATTGGCGGCGCTCAGGGTCCGCGACGCGTAGATGCGCAGGGGCATGAGCGGGGCCTTGGCCAAGCGCCCTTCGATCCCCAGGAAGACGAGCAGCAGCCCGATGCCGGCGGCGAGGAGGGCGATGGTGGAGGCGTTGCCCCAGCCCGTGACGTCGGTGCGGACGATCCCGAGGACGAGGAGCGAGAGGCCGACGGCGGCGCTGACCGCGCCCGCGAGATCGAAGCTCCGGGTCCGCGCGCTCGCCCGTCCCTCAGCCACGTACATCACGGTGAGAAAGGCGGCGATGAGACCGATGGGCACGTTGATGAAGAGGATCCAGCGCCAGCCGGCGATATCGGTGAGGATGCCGCCGAGGAGGACGCCGGCCGCGCCTCCAGCGCCGCCCATGGCGCCCCAGATGCCGACGGCGCGGTTACGCTCGGCGGGCTCGGTGAAGGTGGTGGTGATGATCGTGAGCGAGGCGGGGGCGACCACGGCGGCGCCCAGGCCCTGGACGGCGCGGGCGATGATGAGGACCACCTGGCTGCTGGCGAAGCCGCCGGCCAGCGAGGCGAGGGAGAAGAGGATGAGGCCGCCCACGAACACGCGGCGGCGGCCGAGCAGGTCGGCGGCGCGACCGCCAAGGAGGAGGAAGCCCGCGAAGGTGACCGTGTAGGCGTTGACCACCCACTGCAAGTCCTGCTCGGAGAACCCGAGACCGTGGCGGATCGCCGGCAGGGCGACATTGACCACCGAGACGTCGAGGATGACCATGAACTGGCCCAGGCAGGCGAGGATCAGGGTCGCGGTGAGATGGGCCGAGCCATCCCGTGTCGCTGTACGATTCACGAGCACAGCCTACCAGATGTACGATGACCGTCGTACAATCAAGCGCAGACCGATGCTCGACACCCACCCCGCCTCCGAAGCCCGCACGCCCATCGCCGGGGAGCCCGAGCGCGACGCGATCGAGCTCTCGGCCGTGCTTCACGCCCTCAGCGACCCGATCCGGCTGCAGATGGTCGCCGAGCTCGGTGACGGCGTCGAGCACACGTGCGGGAGCATCAAGCTGCCGGTGACCAAGTCGACGTGCACCCATCACTTCCGGGTGCTGCGCGAGGCGGGCGTGATCCATCAGCGCCAGGAAGGGACCTCGCGCCTGAACTCGCTGCGCAGCGTCGATCTCGAGGCCCGCTTCCCCGGGCTCCTCGGCACCGTCCTGCGCGCCGCTGCCGCCGGCTAGCGCCGGTGGTGACGAGAGCGCCGGTGGCGCGAGGCGTGCACCTGCACAGGACCGGTGCTCGCCGCCGCCAGGGTGGATGAGCCCGCGAAGGCGAGCCCGTAGCTCGTGCCCGCCCGCGCCGAGACATGGAAGGTGACCGAGCCGCCGCCTCCGGTGCGGGAGTTCGAAACGAGCGACGTGCGCCCTGACACGCGCTTGTAGAGGGTGACGCGCTGGCCTCCGACGCCCGAGCCACCAGCGCTCAGATGGCCGGTGATCTTCGTGCCCGCCACCGTCATGCGCAACGAGCTGGACGCCTGGCTCGAGACCGGGACGGTCTCAGTGCCGCCAGGGCCGATCACGATCAGGGCCCCCGCGGTCCCGGGGGTGCCGGTGACGGTCAGGGCACAGCTCTGGCCCGGAGCCAGCGCGCAGCTCGAGGGCGAGACCTGCCAGTTACCCGAGCCGCTCGTGATCGCGGCGCTGACGTTCATGCCCGTTGCCGAGGCGCTGACCACGAGCTGTCCCGAGCCGGCGCCGTGAGCGAGGACCATCGAGGTCGCCGAGAGGACGAACTGCAGCGACGAGGAGATCGTCGCCCAGGTGGGCTCGAGTAGTGCGTCGGCCTGACCCACCGCCGTCGCCGTGTCGCCGCCGACGAAGAGCTCGGTGAGCGAGGGGCCATCGAGAGTGTTGGGGGCGTAGGCGGCTCCCATGATCAGCGGCCCGTCGAAGGGGAAGAGGATGTCGTGGCGGTGTCCCCAGCAGCCGGAGGTGTTGTTCCAGGTGCAGTCGAGATTCATCGACCCGGGGCCGTCGTCGTACATCCACATGAAGTCGGCGAGTAGGGGCGAGGGGGTGCCCCCCGCCCAGTTGGCCGAGACGGCGTCGCCGTTGATCAGGCCCGGGTTGGGATCGACGTCGGCGAGGGCGGCGACGGAGGCGATCGTGTTGAGGCTGGCTGACAACCCCTGCGCCGGGATCAGCCCGCGCCCGATGCGCTCGAGGTTGGCGAGCACGAGGAGCTGCTGAGGCACGGTCAGGGAGTTGTAGCTCGCGGGGAGGGTCATGGGCGCG
Source organism: Solirubrobacteraceae bacterium (assembly GCA_035551955.1). Lineage (GTDB taxonomy): Bacteria > Actinomycetota > Thermoleophilia > Solirubrobacterales > Solirubrobacteraceae > Palsa-465. The sequence continues at coordinate 4,400 of DASZMD010000368.1, forward strand.
ACTCCCTCCGCGGCCCGGGCGGCGTTGATATCGGAGAGCACGGCGTTCTGGCAGCTGGAGCCGAGCTGATCGCTCGAGCACACCTGCTCGGTGGCGGCGCTGAGCTCGACGTTGGCGGCAGGATCGCCGCTCGCCGTCGCGCTCAGGGCGCTGGCGCGGAAGTGGGCGGTGCGGGCGAGCGAGGTCACGAGGTGAGCGTGGCCGGTGGCGACGCCGGCGAAGGCCGCCTGGCCCGAGGCGAGGACGAGCCCGAGGGCCAGGAGAAGGGTGGCGAGGAGGCGGGACCGGGGAGAGAGGCGTGTGGGCGACATTGACCCTCGTCTCGGCCCGCGGGCCCCTGCCCTTCGCTCTTGTCAAGGCACTTGGACGGATGATCGGCTCAGGCGGTAGCTTGCTTCTCGTCGCCGACGTTGATCAAATATCGAACATGGGTGCCGCCACGCTCGAGATCGAGTGCCGGCCGCTCGCGCGCTCCGCGGTCGAGCTGCCGCGGGTGGCCCTCGGCTGCGGCAACTTCGGTGGCGTCGGCTCGGCCCCCGAGTTCTTCGGGCGGGGCCTGAACGCCGATCAGGCGCTCGCGCTCATGGACGCGGCGTGGGGGCTGGGGATCACCCACTTCGACACCGCCGACGCCTACGGGGGCGGCCGCAGCGAGGAGGCGATCGGCCGCTGGATCGCCTCGCGTGGGCTCGTCCCCGTCCTCACCACCAAGACCTTCAACCCGATGGCGGCGGGCGCGGACCGCGGCCTCGCGCCGGAGCGGATCGAGCGCCAGCTCGCCGCCAGCCTCGAGCGTCTCGGCGTCGAGCGCGTCGACCTCTACCTGGCGCACGACTTCGACCCCGACGTCCCGCTCGTCGACACCCTGGAAGCATTCGACGGGCTCGCGGCGGCGGGAAGGATCCGCGCCTACGGCGTCAGCAATTTCGAGGCCGCCCAGCTCGAGGCGGCGCTCGCCGCCGGCACCCCGGAGGCGATTCAGAACTCGTATTCCCTGCTCGAGCGCGACGACGAGGAGCGACTCCTGCCCCTGTGCGCCGAGCGCGAAGTCGCCTACTCAGCCTTCGGTCCCCTTGCCGGGGGATGGCTGACCGGTAAGTACCGCCCCGACCAGCCCTTCCCCGCCGGCTCGCGCATGACTCAGCGCCCCGAGCCCTACGAGCGCCTCGTGCGCCCGGGGACGTTCACCGCGCTCGAGCGGCTCGAGGGGCTCGCGCGCGGGCGCGAGATGTCGATGGCCGGGCTCGCGCTCGCGTGGCTGCTCGCCGACCGGCGGGTGGGACAGATTGTCGTCGGGCCCGGCCGGCCCGAGCATCTCGAGCCGGTGCGCGAGGCGCTGGCGGCGCCGCTCAGCGCCGCCGAGCGAGACGAGCTCGATGCGGCCTTCAGCTGATGCGCGTGCTCGTGCTCTCGAACGACGACGTGCGCGCCGCGCTCACGCCCGCGGCGTGCCTGGGGGCGATGGCCGAGGTGCTCGCCGCCCACGCCCGCGGCGAGGCCTACATGCCGCTGCGCTCGATCATGCGCCCGCCCGGCGCGGCCGGGCTGATGGGACTTATGCCAGCTTGGAGGGGCGACGGAGTTGGGGGCCGCGGTACGGATACCGCGGCCGCCACTTTTGCGCTGAAAGCGATCTGCCTGATGCGCGAGAATCCGGCGCGCGGCCTTGACGCCCACCAGGGCACGGTGACGTTATTCGACGGCGAGACGGGCCGGCCCTTCGCGATCCTCGACGCCTCGGCGATCACCGCCGTGCGCACCGCGGCGGTGAGTGCGCTCGCCACGCGCGAGCTCGCGCGGGCCGACGCGCGCACCCTGGCCGTGGTGGGAGCGGGCGTCCAGGCGACTTCGCACATCGAGGCGCTCATCCCCGTGCGCGAGTTCGAGGACGTGCGCGTGTACGCCCCCACCGCCGAGCACGTGCAGGCGGTCATCGACCGAGCGCCGGTGCCCGTCGCCGCCGCTGCCAGTGCCGAGGAGGCGGTCCGGGGCGCGGACGTGGTGGTCACGGTCACGAGTGCGCGCGAGCCGGTGATCCGCCGCGACTGGCTCGCCCCCGGCGCCCACGTCAACGCGGTGGGCGCGAGCACGCCGACGACGCGCGAGCTCGATGTCGAGACGGTGGCCGCCGCGGCCTTCTTCGCCGACAGCCGCGAGGCCCTGCGCCACGAGGCCGGCGAGTACCTGCTCGCCGTCGAGCAGGGCGCGATCTCGGGCGAGGATCACGTGCGCGCCGAGCTCGGCGAGGTGGTGGCGGGCCTGCGCCCCGGGCGGGCCGACGACGGCGAGCTCACCCTCTTTCGCTCGCTCGGGATCGCGGTCGAGGACCTCGCCGCCGCCGAGGTCGCGGTCGCGCAGGCGCGCCGGCTCGGACGGGGGACGGAAGTCGAGCTGTGATCGAGCTTTCCGAGATCGAGGCGGCGCGCGAGCGGATCGCCGGCGCCGCCCTGCGGACGCCCCTCGTTCGCCTCCACGCCGACGAGACGCCCGCCGACACCGAGATCTTCCTCAAGCTCGAGACCCTCCAGCCGATCGGCTCGTTCAAGATCCGCGGCGCCACCAACGCGATCCTCCAGGCCGGGGCGGCGGCGCGCGCGGACGGGCTCGTGACCGCGAGCGCGGGGAACATGGCCCAGGGGGTGGCCTGGGCCGCGCGCGACCTGGGCGTGCCCGCGACCATCGCCGTTCCCGACCACGCCCCCGAGGCCAAGCTCGCCGCCATCGAGCGGCTCGGCGGCCGGGTCATAAAGGTGCGCTACGGCGAGTGGTGGCGGGCGATCGTCACCGGCGCCGTCGACGGGGTTCCCGGGCTCTTCATCCATCCCGTCCAGGATCCCGGGGTGATGGCGGGCAACGGGACGATCGGGCTCGAGATCCTCGAGGACCTCGGCGACCCCGACGCCGTCCTCATCCCCTACGGCGGCGGCGGGCTCACGGTGGGGATCGCCAGCGCCATCCGGGCCCAGCGCCGGGACACGAGGATCTACGCCGTCGAGCCCGAGACCGGCGCCGCGCTCGGGGCGGCGCTGGCGGCCGGGGGACCGAGCGAGTTCGACTACCGGCCCTCGTTCGTCGACGGCTCGGGGAGCCGCATGGTCCTCGAGCCGATGTGGCCGCTCGTCTCAGAGCTCGTCGACGGCGCCATCGCCGTCTCGCTCGCGGAGACGGCAGCGGCCGTGCGCCTGCTCGCCGGCCGCGCCCGGGTGGTGGCCGAGGGCGCTGGGGCGCTGGCCCTCGCCGCCGCGCTCTCGGGCCGCGCGGGCTCGGGCAAGCTCGTGTGCATCGTCTCCGGAGGCAATATCAACCTGGCCACGCTGGCCGAGATCCTCGCCGGCGGGACGCCGTGAAGGAGGTGGGCGGATGAACGCCGAGGACTCCCACGACCCGGTCCTCCCGGGCCGGGGCGCGAGCGACTACGAGCGCTACCTGCGCACCGAGGAGCTGCTCTCGCTCCAGAAGCCCGCGGCCGAGCGCGCCCACCACGACGAGCTCCTCTTCCAGACCGTCCATCAGTCCTCGGAGCTGTGGCTGAAGCTGGCCACGAGCGAGGTCGAGGAGGCGGCGGCGCTGCTCGAGCGCGACGCGATCGATCCCGCCCTGCGCCTCCTGCGCCGCGCGGTGCTGTCCCTGCAATACATCACCACCCAGCTCGACATGCTCGGCCACATGGACCCCTGGGAGTACCAGCAGGTCCGCGTCGTCCTCGGGCACGGGAGCGGCTTCGACTCGCCCGGCTTCCGCCAGGTCTCGCGCGTCACCCGGCGCATTGCCGCCGCCTTCGACGAGCTCCTGGCGCGCGCCGGCCTCGAGCTCACCGAGCTCTACCGCCACGGCCGCGAGCACGAGCGCCTGCACGAGCTTGCCGAGCTTCTCACCGAGTGGGACGAGCGCGTGTGGGTGTGGCGCTTTCGCCACTACAGCGTCGTCGCCCGCGCCATCGGCGAGGACACCGTCGGCACCCAGGGCACGCCCGTCCAGGTCCTCGGCAAGCTCGTCGCCCAGCGCGGGCTGCCCAAGCTGTGGCAGGCCCGGGCGCGTCTGGTGGAGCTCTTCGACGCCGAGCGGGCGCAATCGGCCGGCTCCGATTAAGCCCCCGCGCCGCAACGCGCACTCGAGGGCTAGAGCGCGTCGAGCTCGGCGACGAAGCGGTCGACCTCGCCGGGGGTGTTGTAGTGGATGAACCCGAGCCGTACGGCCTGATCCTCGTAGCCGAGGCGGCGGTAGAGGCCGAGCGAGTACCAGGAGTCGTGGGCCCACACGCCGATCTCGCGGTCGGCCATGTGCTGGGCGACGCGGGCGGCGGGGACGCCGTCGACGTTGATCAGGAAGGTGGGGACGCGGCCCTCCATGCCGGGGAGGCCGTAGACGGTCACGCGGTCGGAGATCCCGGCCAGGAAGCGCTCGCCGAGCTCGCGCTCGTAGGGGCGGATGGCCGCGAAGCCGCCGAGCGAGTCGAGATAGTCGATCGTGGCGTTGAATCCCGCCAGGAGCTCGTAGGGGAGCGTGCCCGTCTCGAAGCGCCGGCCGAGCGGCGTCGACGGGGCCGGGCGCGCCTTGTAGGGGCGCCAGCGCGCGAGCACCTCCTCGCGCCCGAAGGCGATGCCGAGGTGGGGACCGCAGAATTTGTAGGGGGAGCAGATGAGGACGTCGGCGCCGACCTCGGCGACGTCAATCGGCTCGTGGGCGGCGTAGTGGACGGCGTCGATCCACGCGAGCGCGCCGGCCTCGTGGGCGAGCGCGCACACGCGCTGGGCATCGACGATCGTCCCCACTGCATTCGACGCCCACGCGAAGGCGACCACCCGCGTGCGCTCGGAGAGCTTGCCCGCGAGGTCGTCGTAGTCGAGGGTGGTGTCGTCCCCGAGCTCGATGTGGCGCACCACGAGGTTGCGGTCGTGGGCGAGCTCGAGCCACGGGGCGACGCCGCCGTCGTGGTCCAGGGAGGAGACGAGGATCTCGTCGCCGGCGGCGAACTCGCGTCCGGCGGTGCGCGAGAGCATGAAGTCGAGCGAGGTCATGTTCGGCCCGAAGATCACCTCGTGGGGCTGGCAGCCGAGGAAGCGGGCGGCGCGGGCCTCGGCCGCGAGCACGATCTCGCCCACGCGCTGCGAGGTCTCATACAGCGCCCCCATGTTGGCGCTGGCCTCGCGCAGGGTGCGGGCGATCGCCTCGCCGACCTCGTCGGGGACCTGCGAGCCCCCGGGAGCATCGAGGAAGGTAAAGCCGGACTTCAGCGACGAAAAGCGGTCGCGGACAGCGGCGATGTCATCGAGACCGAGCACTTGATCCATGCGCTTCCTCCCCGAACGTGATTTGATCAAGAGTACAAAATCAAACTTTGCCGGCGAGCGCCTTTGGAGGGAGTCGGCGAAGAGGACCGAAAGAGGGGCACGTGGGCATTCGAGTAGTCCGTACCGCGCACGCGAGCTGGCAGGGAACCGTTTCCGACGGTCAGGGGAAGATGGGCGTCGGCAGCGGCGCCTTCGATGGCACCTTCACGCTCAAGTCGCGTATCGACGAGGGCGTGCACTCCACCAATCCCGAGGAGCTGATCGGTGCCGGCCACGCCGGCTGCTTCACGATGTCGCTGGCCAACCTGATGAGCGAGGCCGGGCATCCGCCCGCCAACGTCGACACCACCGCTCACGTTCATCTCGAGGAGCTCGGCGCCGGCTTCCGGATCACCAAGATCGAGCTCGACACCGTCGGCGACGCCGAGGGCATGGACTCGGCCACCTTCGCAGCGCTCGCCAACCAGGCCAAGAACACCTGTCCCGTGTCGCTGGCCCTAACCGGGACCGAGATCACGCTTAAGGCAACCCTCAAGGAACGCGGTTGACCGGAACACGGCCCATGTGGGAGTGTCACCGGCGGGGCCAAGTGTGAGCGAGATGAACTCCCTACAGGACCGTGGGCTTCGAGACGGGCCGGCGGCTTCGGCCTACGTGGCGGCTCCGGTGCGCGCCCCCGACGGCGTGTCTCGCCTGCTAGGCACGCACACCGGCTTTGACGCGCTCGCGCAGAGCCTGCTCACCTGCGCCCCGGGACACTCGCTGGCGGGCGAGACGGGGGCGTGCGAGGAGGTCCTCTTCGTCGTGTCCGGCGAGGGTGTGCTGGGGCTCGGAGGCGAGCGTCACGCGCTCGCGCCCGAGAGCGGCGCCTACCTCGCTCCCGGCGAGCGCTATGCGCTCGAGGCCGGCGGCGAGCGCGCGCTGCACGTGGTGGGGGTGCGGATCCCCGACCCGGTGCCGGGCACCGGCGCGGGCGACGGCGAGCGGGTGACCGTGCGCCGCCTGGCCGACCAGGAGCGCGAAGCGGCGACCACCGAGCGCGAGTTCCGCATCGTCGCCGACCCCGCCAGCGGGCTGCGCTCGGCGACCCACTTCGTCGGGTACATCCCGACGCTGCGCGCACCCGAGCATTTCCACACCTACGATGAAGTGATCTACGTGCTCGATGGCCAAGGGGTCATGTACGTGGACGGCGCCCACCATCCCTTGACCTCCGGGTCAAGCATCCAGCTGCCGGCGCGCAGGGTTCATTGCCTGGAGAACACGGGCGAGACGGTGATGCGCATCGTCGCGGTCTTCCGGCCGGCCGGCTCGCCGGCCGAGGCGTATTACCCCGACGGAACGCCGGCTTATACCCCCACAGGAGGAGGACAGAGATGAAGCGCATCATCACGCTGGCGGTCGGGCTCGCCGCGCTCACGGCTGCGGGCTGCGGGAGCAGCAGCAACACCACCTCGAGCTCGACCAAGAAGGCGGCTACCAGCAGCTGTAATGCATCGATTGCCATCGAGGGTCCATTCACGGGTCCGGTCGCGCAGGTGGGCCTCGAACAGCTGCACTTCGCACAGCTCGCGGTGGCCGACGACAACGCCGCCAACAAGACCAATGTCACCCTCAACCAGGATGACACCCAGCTGACACCGTCAATGGCGGTGAGCAAGACCCAGGCGATCATCGCCTCGCCCGCCGTCGCCGTCGTCGGCCCGGCCGGGAGCCAGGAGGTCGAGGCCGTCGGCCCGCTCTTCGGCAGGGCGGGGATCGGCTTCATCACGGGCTCGGCGACGCTGCCGGTGCTCACCACCAGTGGCAAGAACCCGACGTTCTTCCGCGCGGTACCCGACGACAACATCCAGGGACCGCAGGATGCCAACTACATCGTCACTCACCTCAAGCCCAAGGCGGTTCTCATCATCGACGATAACGAGGCCTACTCGCAGGGCCTGGTCAAGACGATGATCCCGATCCTCCAGAAGGCGGGGATCAAGGTCAACCATCAGACCCTCAACGGTACGGACACGGGCGCTACGCTCGCCAACGCGATCTCCTCGCTCGTGACCTCGCAGTTGACCCCGGCGGATACGGTGACCGTGCTCCCGTGGCAGGCGGCAGCAAACGCCCAGACGTTCGGCCTCGACGTCAAGCAGCAGCACAAGACGACGACGCTGTTCGGCACCGACGGCACCAACTCGCCCTCGCAGTTCAAGATCCCGGGCAGCTACGTGTCGAACTTTGGGCCCGACATCTCGACGTCGACGAGCTCGCTCGACAAGTCGCTCGTCTCCGGCGTGGCCAAGTACGGCCCCTACGGATCGTTCGGCGTGCCGACGTACGCGGCCACCGACGTGGTGATGAAGGCGATCGCGTCCGTATGCCAGGCGGGGCAGACCCCGAGCCGCGCCAATGTGCTCGCGGCGATGAAGAAGACGAACATCCCCGCGGCGGACACGCCGATGGGGGCGACCATCGCCTTCCAGCCCAACGGCAACCTCGTCGACCACCCGGGCTATCTGTTCAAGATCACCTCCAAGGGATACGTCGAGATCCCGAATAAGTAAGTAGACCCCACCCCGGCGCCGCCCGCCCGACGGGCGGGCGGCGCCGCCGGCGTTCGCTCCTCTAACGCACTGGACGCAATGCAGGAGTTCATCCAAACCATCGTCAACGGCCTGCAGACGGGCCTTCTCTACGCGCTCATCGCGCTGGGATACACGATGGTCTACGGGATCCTCAAGCTCCTCAACTTCGCCCACGGCGACGTGTACATGGTGGGCGCCTACCT
>DASZMD010000369.1:0-16427 GCA_035551955.1 Solirubrobacteraceae bacterium
CGAGTCACTCCCTTCTTGGATCAAAAAGGAGGTCGATCGATGCGTATCGAGGTCAAGGGCCGGAACATCTCCGTCTCAGAAGATCTGCGCGAGTACGTGGAGCGCAGGTTCCGCGTGATCGGCAAGCAGGTGTCCGAACTCGCCGAGCTCGAGGTAGAGGTGTTCGAGGAACACAACCCCTCGATTGCCGATTCCCATGTGGCTGAGGCCACGCTGCATCTGAAGGGAGTGACCTTGCGCGCGTGCCACGCGAGCCGCGAGCTCAAGCATTCCGTGAACGTCGTCAGCGACGAGCTTGCCGTGCAGGTCAAGCGGCACCGCGAAAAGCGCCGCAAGCGGCGGGAGGCGCGCAGCCCGATGGTGCCTGACATCGCCACCGCGGGCGCGGTACAGCCGTCGGCTGCGGAGCTGGGCTGACGCCGGCGGCCCGGGCTGGAGCCAGCGCTCTGACGGGGCGGCCAGCGGGCCGCCCCGCTTCGTTACGGTTCTGCGAGGGCCGCCAACCGCTAGTACCCTAGATTGCATGTCCTTCCTCGACCGCGCGCTTCGCATGGGCGAAGCCAAGAAGTTCAAGTCCTACGAGCAGCGGGTTGCGCAGATCAACGGGTACGAGCCCGAGATGGAGAGCTCAACCGACGACGAGCTGCGGGAGCTCGCCGACGCGCTACGAGAGCGTGCTCTGGGCGGTGAGAGCCTCGAGTCGCTGCTGCCAGAGACCTTCGCGCTGGTGCGTGAGGCCGGGCGGCGGACGATGGGCATGCGTCACTTCGATGTCCAGATGATCGGCGGCATGGTGCTGCACGACGGCGCCATCGCTGAGATGCGGACCGGCGAGGGCAAGACGCTGACCGCCACGACGGCGGTGGTGCTGAACGCTCTGTCCGGGCGCGGCGTGCACGTGGTCACGGTGAACGACTACCTGGCGCGGCGTGACGCGCTCTGGATGAAACCCATCTACGAGATGCTCGGACTCAGCGTCGGGATCCTGCAGACGATGCAGTCCTATGAGGACAAGCAGCTCGCCTACGCCTGCGACGTCACCTACGGGACCAACTCGGAGTTCGGCTTCGACTACCTGCGCGACAACATGGCCACGGCGCTCGAGGAGAAGGTCCAGCACGGCGGCAGGGAGAAGCCCGAGACCGGCTCGCCGTACCACCACTTCGCGATCGTCGACGAGGTCGACAACATCCTGATCGACGAGGCGCGTACGCCGCTGATCATCTCCGGTGCGCCTGAGCAGGCGGCCGACTTCTACGTGCGCTTCTCCAAGCTGGCTCCGCAGATGGTGCTCGGCAAGACGCCCGAGGGTCTGCTGCCCCAGGAGCGGAAGGGCTTCGTGCCCGACTTCGACTACGAGATCGACGAGAAGCACAAGACCGTCTCCGTGACCGAGCAGGGCGTGGCCAAGGCCGAGCGCTTCCTCGGGATCGACCACCTGTACCGGGCCGAGAACGGCCACCTGGTCAACCACCTGCATCAGGCGCTCAAGGCTGAGGCCCTGTACAAGCGCGACGTCGACTACGCCGTCATCAACGACGAGGTCCAGATCATCGACGAGCACACCGGTCGCATCCTCGAAGGCCGCCGCTGGTCCGAGGGCCTGCATCAGGCCGTGGAGGCCAAGGAGGGCGTGCGCGTTCAGGAGGAGAACCAGACGCTCGCCTCGGTCACGCTGCAGAACTACTTCCGCAAGTACGACAAGCTCGCGGGCATGACCGGTACCGCCGCCACCGAGGCGACCGAATTCATGAAGATCTACAACCTCGAGGTCGTCCAGATCCCGACCAACGCCCCGATGGTCCGCGGCGATCGCAACGATCAGGTGTACAAGACCAAGGAGGGCAAGTGGAACGCGGTGGCCAGGGAGATCGAGGCACGCCACGCCACGCGCCAGCCCGTGCTCGTCGGCACGATCTCTGTTGAGGTCTCCGAGCTCCTGTCAGCACGGCTGCAGAAGAAGGGGATCCCGCACACGGTCCTGAACGCCAAGCCCGAGTACGCCGAGCGTGAGGGTGAGATCGTCGCCATGGCCGGCGCGCCCGGCGCTGTCACGATCGCCACCAACATGGCCGGTCGCGGCGTGGACATCAAGCTCGGTGGCAACGCCGAGCATCTGGCCATGATCGAGCTGCGCAAGCTCGGCTTGGAACCCGGCGCGCCGGACTACGACGAGCACGCGCAGCGCATGTTGCCGGAGATCGAGCGGCGCATCGAGGCCGCGCGCGAAGAGGTGCTCGAGGCCGGCGGTCTGTTCATCCTGGGCACCGAGCGCCACGAATCACGGCGCATCGACAACCAGCTGCGCGGTCGCGCCGGACGTCAGGGCGACCCCGGTGAGACCCGCTTCTTCCTGTCCGCGGAGGACGACCTCGTGCGCCTGTTCGCCGGTGATCGCATCTACAAGATCCTCGACAGGCTCGGGTCCTACGACGAGGAGGGCAACGAGGAGCCGATCGAGGCCGGAATGCTCTCCAAGCAGATCGAGAAGGCTCAGCGCAAGGTCGAGGAGCAGCACTTCCTCCAGCGCAAGCACACGCTCGAGTACGACGACGTCCTCAATCAGCAGCGCGACGTGATCTACCACTATCGCGACGAGGTGCTCGAGGGCCGGGACATGAGCGAGGCGGCGCGCGAGGAGATCGGGAACGTCATCGAGCGGTTCGTCGAGGAGTACACGGCCAGCGACTTCCTCGAGGAATGGGATCTCGACGGTCTCGTGCGCCGCGTCGACGAGATCCTTCCCGCCCACAGCGGGATCGAGTCCCTCGACGCCGCTCACCTCGACCGCTCAGAGCTCACCGAGCAGCTCCAGGAGCAGGTCTTCGCCCACTACGACCGGCGTGAGCAGGAGCTCGGACCCGAGCTCATGCGCTACCTCGAGCGCAACGTCCTCATGCAGATCATCGACCTGCGCTGGCGCGAGCACCTGTACGACATGGACTACCTTCGCGAGGGCATCCACCTGCGCGGGTTCGCCCAGATCGAGCCGCTCGTCGCCTACAAGAACGAGGCCTTCACCCTCTTCCACGACCTCATGAACGGCGTCTGGAACGACTTCGCCCGCAACCTCTTCCACGTCGAGTTCACCTTCGCCACCGAGAATGGCGACGTCCCGCCGCCCGCCCCCTCGGTGCGCCCGAGCCCGGCCGCGAGTTCGGCGACGGGCGGCCGTAACGTGCGCTATTCCGGCGGAGGCATGCAGGCCCAGGGCGCCGTGGCCCTGGCGGCCGCCGCCGCCCAGGCGGGCGCCGCCGCCCTAGACGAGGGGGAGCCGATGCTGCCGCCGCCGGTCGAGCAGCGCCGCGTCGACGAGAGTGAGCAGATCGGCCGCAACGACCCCTGCTGGTGCGGGTCGGGCAAGAAGTTCAAGAAGTGTCATGGCGCCTAGGGCGTGAGCACTCCGACCGAGCAGACGGCGGCCCTCGCCGAGCGCCGCTCAGAGCTCCGGGCCCAGCTCCTCCAGGAGGCGGGCGGCGGAGTCGTGGTTGTGGGGATCTGCACGCTGATCTGGGTCTCCTCGGGCGCGCACGGGATGTTCTGGCCGGTCTGGGTCGCCCTCGTCGTGCTCCTCCCGCTCATCCGCAGCGGCTGGCGCCTGTACGGCCCGGCCCCCGATTTCGAGCGCGTCGAGCAGGACCTGGCGCAGTTCCGGAGCCGGCGCGCACGCCACGACGTTCGCCGCGCTGCCCGACCGCGACGCTGACCCCCCCTGCTAGGGTTGAGATAGATGGCTACGGCACCCTCAGAGCCGCTTTCTCAGCGCCTTGCGGCGATCCGCGATCAGCTCAATCTGCTCGCGGACTATCTTTGACCCAGTCGCTCTGAGCGAGCGCGCCGGGGCGCTCGAAACCGAGATGGGTGCGCCCGGTTTCTGGGACGACCAGGAGCGGGCGGCGGCGGTGAGCGCCGAGCACGCGCGGACCACGCGCAAGCTCGACACCTACCGCGCGCTGGAGCGCGACGTCGAGGACCTCGAGCCGCTCGCCGAGCTCGCCGAGGAGGACCCCGGGATCGCCGCCGAGCTCGAGGAGCAGGTCGCCGCGGCCGAGGAGCGCCTCGGCACCCTCGAGGAGGAGCGGCTGTTCTCCGGGCGCTACGACTCCGGTGACGCGCTCGTGACCGTCAACGCCGGGGCGGGAGGAACCGACGCCCAGGACTGGGCCGAGATGGTCCTGCGCATGGAGATGCGCTGGGCGGAGAAGCGGGGATTCCAGGTCGAGCTCCTCGAGGCCTCACCGGGTGAGGAGGCGGGCATCAAGTCGGCCACCTTCCGCGTCAAGGGCGAGAACGCCTACGGGCTCTACGGCGCCGAGAAGGGCGTGCACCGGCTCGTGCGCCTGTCGCCCTTCGACTCCGCCAACCGGCGCCAGACGAGCTTCGCCGGGGTCGAGGTCTCGCCCGTGGTCGAGGGGAGCGCCGACGTCGAGATCGACGACGACGACCTGCAGATCGACACCTACCGGGCCAGCGGTGCCGGCGGCCAGCACGTCAACAAGACCGACTCCGCCGTGCGGATCACCCACCGGCCCACGGGGGTCGTCGTCCAGTGCCAGAACGAGCGCTCGCAGTCCTCCAATAAGGCGACGGCCATGGCCATGCTCCGCTCGCGCCTGATCGAGCTCGAGGAGCGCAAGCGCCGGGAGGAGATCGCGCGCGAGAAGGGGGAGGCCCAGGACGTCAATTTCGGCTCCCAGATCCGCTCCTATGTCCTGCACCCGTACACGATGGTCAAGGACCACCGCACCGACTACGAGATGGGCGACGCCAACCGCGTGCTCGCCGGCGACCTCGACGGGTTCGTGCGCGCGTACCTGCTGAAGGCCGCCGCGCGGTGACGGACGAGCCCGAGCAGCCGGTCGCGCCCTACCTGGACGCGGTCACCGCCTACGGCTTCCGCGGCTCGACGCGCTTCCACATCCCGGGACACAAGGGCGGCGTCGGAGCCGACCCGGGCCTCCGCGCCGCGCTCGGCGCCCGCGCGCTCCTGCTCGACGTACCCCAGGACATCCGGGGCATCGATGTCGGGCCCTCGCCGACCCCCTACGAGCGAGCCGAGCGCCTCGCGGCCGAGGCCTACGGCGCCGGCCGCACCTGGTTCCTCACCAACGGCGCGACCCAGGGCAACCACGCCCTGTGTCTCGCGCTCGCCCCACCCGGCACCTCCGTCGTCCTCCAGCGCAACAGCCACGCGAGCCTGATCGACGGCCTCGTCCTCAGCGGCGGCAACGTCGGCTTCGTCTCGCCCGAGTACGACAACGAGCTGGGGATGGCCCACGGGGTCACGCCCGAGGCGCTCGCGCGCGCGCTCGCCCACACGCCGGGCGCCCGCGCCGCCTTCATCGTCTCCCCGACGTACTACGGGATGGCCGCGGATGTGGAGGGCTGTGTTCGCGTCGCCCACGCCGCCGGAGCCGCCCTCGTGGTCGACGGGGCATGGGGGGCGCACTTCGGCTTTCACCCCGACCTGCCCGCGAACCCGCTCCACCTCGGGGCCGACGCCGTCCTCGCCTCGACCCACAAGATCGTCGGCAGCCTCACGCAGTCGGCCATGCTCCACGTCGCCGACGGGGGCCTCGTGGATGCCGGCGCGGTCGCCCGCGCCATCAGGCTCGTGCGCTCGACGAGCCCGAGCTCGCTCCTCCTCGCCTCGCTCGACGCCGCCCGGCGCCAGCTCGCCATCCACGGCGAGGCGCTGCTCGACCGCAGCATCGCCGCCTCGGCGCAGGCGCGGGCGGCGATCGACGCCGTCGACGGCTGCGCGGTGGTGGGCGCCGAGCTCGTCGGCCGCCCCGGCATCGCGGGCTGGGACCCGCTGCGGATCGTCATCGACGTGCGGGGGACGGGCTGCACCGGCTACGAGGTGGCCGCCGCTCTGCGCGCCCGCTACGACATCCACGTCGAGCTCTCCACCCACGCCACCGTGGTGCTCGTGCTCGGCCTCGGCTCCGATCCCGAGACGCTCGAGCGCTTCGCCCACGACTTCGCCGAGACGGTGCCGCGGATCTCACGACCGGGTGTGGCCCGGGCCGTGCTCCTCCCGCCCAGCGCGATGGAGTCGGGGACCGCGGTCGCCCCGCGCGATGCCTTTCTCGGCGCCGGCGAGGCCGTTCCCGTGGAGGAGGCGATCGGGCGCATCTCCTGCGAGGCGATCGCCGGGTATCCGCCCGGCGTGCCCTCCCTGTTGCCGGGAGAGCGCGTCACCCCCGAGGTCATCGCCTACCTGCGGGAGCTCACCTCGGCGGGAGCGCGGCTCCACGGCGCCGCGGACCCGAGCTTCGCGACGATCCGGGTCCTGGCGCCGTGAGCGCCGGGGTCGTGGCTCGAGCGCTGGCCGAAGACGTCGGCACCGGCGACGTCACCACGGCGGCGACGGTGGACGAGGGCGCCTGCGCGCGGGCGGTTATCACCCAGAAGGCTCCCGGCGTGGTCTTCGGCCTCGAGGTCGTCGAGGAGACCTTCGCTGCGCTCGATCCCGGCGTGCGGATCGAGCGCCTCGCGCCCGAGGGAGAGTGGCGTTCGGGCGGTCCAGTGCTGAGCGTGCAGGGCCGCGCGCGGGCGCTCCTGACCGCCGAACGCACCGCGCTCAACTTCCTTCAGCGCCTCTCGGGAGTGGCGACGATGGCCGCGCGCTACGTGCGCGAGGTCGAGGGCACGGGCGCCGTCATCCTCGACACCCGCAAGACCACGCCCGGGCTTCGCACCCTCGAGAAGGCGGCGGTGGCCGCGGGCGGAGCGAGAAACCACCGCGCCGGCCTGTACGACGCCGTCCTCATCAAGGAGAACCACATCGCGGCGGCGGGGGGCATCGCCGAGGCGGTGCGCCGCGCGCGGGCCGCCGCCCCGGGCCTGCCGCTCGAGGTCGAGGCGCGAAGCCTCGCCGAGGTCGAGGAGGCGCTTGCGGCCGGGGCGCCGTGGATCCTTCTCGACAACATGACCACCGCCGAGCTCCGCCAGGCCGTCGTCCACGTGGCCGGGCGCGCCGAGCTCGAGGCGAGCGGGGGGATTACGGTGGAGACACTCAGGGACGCCGCATCGACCGGCGTAGACTTCATCTCGGTGGGTGCCCTCACCCACAGCGCTCCCGCCCTCGACTTCTCCCTCATCCTCGAGCCGCTGACATGAACCTCCCGGTGCTGAATACCCTTAGCCTCGCGCCGCTCATGCTCGAGAACATTCCCGCCCTCCAGGAGGAGGTGCGGGCGCTCGCCCGCGAACGCGACGCGGTCATCCTCGCCCACAATTACCAGCTCCCCGAGGTCCAGGACGTCGCCGACTACGTGGGGGACTCGCTCGGCCTCTCCCAGCAGGCGGCCCGCGCCGAGGCGGGGACGATCGTCTTCTGCGGAGTGCATTTCATGGCCGAGACCGCCTCCGTCCTGTGTCCCGACAAGCGGGTTCTCATCCCGGACCCCGACGCCGGCTGCTCGCTCGCGGACTCGATCAGCGTCGAGCAGCTCCGCCAATGGAAGGCCCGGCACCCCGGCGCCATCGTCGTCATGTACGTCAACACCACCGCCGAGGTCAAGGCCCTCACCGACTACTGCTGCACCTCGGCCAACGCCGTCGCCGTGGTCGAGCACATCTACCGCGAGCACGGCGACGATGCCACCGTGCTGTTCGGGCCCGACATGTTCCTCGGGGCGTACGTCGAGAAGACGCTCGGCCGGAAGATGCACGTGTGGGACGGCGAGTGCCACGTCCATGCCGGGATCCGGCCCGCGGACATCACCGCGGTGCGCGCGGCTCACCCGGGCGCCGACTTCCTCATCCATCCCGAGTGCGGCTGCTCGACCAGCGTGATGGAGTACGTAGCCGCCGGGGACGTCGAGGCCGACGGCGTGCACATGCTCTCGACCGGGGGGATGCTCCGCTACGCCAGCGAGCACGCCGGAGGCACGGCGATCGTCGCCACCGAGACGGGGATGCTCCACCCGCTGCGCCGGGCCGCGCCCGACACCGAGTTCATCGCCGCCAACGAGGCGGCGCACTGCATGTACATGAAGATGATCACGCTGCCCAAGCTGCGCGACGCGCTTCGCGGCGACGACGTGCGCTACGAGGTCAAGGTCCCCGAGGAGATCGCGGTGCGGGCCCGGCTCCCGATCGAGCGGATGGTCGCTATCTCGTAGCGGCGAGCAGGTCGAGACCGCTGTCCACGGTCTCGCGCACCGAGCGCAGGGTGGCCTGCTTGCGCTCGAACTCGCCGGGCGTGTAGCAGTGGACGTCGGCCCCGGCGCCCATCTCGAGTGCGTCCCACAGCGATCCCGCCTGGTACACGCGCTCGAGCCAGGGAACGCCGTCGAAGGCTTCGGAGACGAAGATGACGATGAACTCGGGGCCGCGCTCGCGCTGGGGCCGGGCACCATGCTCGTCGGCCACCCGCGCGCCGCCCAGCAGCGCCTGGGCCACCGGCCAGCGGTCACCGACTCTGTCTATGTAGCGCCTCAGCTCGCGGAGGTTGAGGCCGCTTGCGGTCTCCACATCGGGGATTCTCGCCTGCCAACGCCCCAGGGGCAAATGCGGGTCAGCTGAATTCGTCAGCCGTGTGAGGGCCGACCACGGCGAGCGAGAGCGCGTCGTCGATGTCGCGGGCGACCTCGGCCACCTGGTCGTAGGTCACGCTGTCCAGCGCGGCGATCGAGGCGTCGGGGTCGATCTCGTCGTGGTAGACGATGGCCTGCTGGGCGGCCTGCCGGGCGACGACCCCGGTGTTCTCGAAGGCGATCGCGCGGGCGCCGGCCGCGTAGGCCCGGGCCCGCTCGACCTCGTCCTCGGTCGGGCCGTCGTCGCGCAACTCGGAGACGATCTCGCGCATGCGCTGGTAGGCCTCGACGGTCTTGGTTGAGTCCAGGCCCGCCGAGAGCTGGAGGATCGGGACATCGGCGTAGGCGTGCCCGGCGGCGTGCACGGAGTACGCGAGGCCGCGCTGCTCGCGGATCTCGTCGAACAGGCGCGATCCCATCGTCCCGCCCAGGAGGGTCGAGTAGATGGCCAGGGCGGCGCGCTTCTGGGGATCGGCGGGGTCCACGGCGGGCCGGTAGGACATCCGCAGGTGCGACTGGTTGGAGTCGCGCTCCTGCACCAGGGCGCGGGGCTCGAAGGGCGGCGCGGGCTCGTAGGGGGGAGGCGCGGGAAGGGTGGGGAAACGGGCGAAGAGCTCGTCGAGGGCGCCGTTGGCGGGGAGCGCGCTCAGGTTCCCGACCACGAAGGCGCCACCGCGCTCGCCCGCCCACTGGCGCTCGCGGAAGGCGAGGATGGCGTCACGGGTGAAGGTGTCGCGGATGTGCTCGGCCGGCCCGAGGACGGGGCGACCCAGGGGATGGGTGCCGAAGGCGGCCTGGTCGATCAGGTGCTCGGCCACCGTCGAGGGCTGATCGTTGGCGCGCGCGATCTCCTGCACCACGACACCGCGCTCGCGGTCGAGTTCGTCGGCGTCGATGCGCGGCCGTCCCACGAAGTCGGTGAGGAGATCGATCGCCTCGAGCGCGCGCTCGGCCCGGGCGGTGATGTGGAAGGCCACCAGGTCATGGCTGGTGTAGGCGTTCAGCTGAGCGCCGATGCGCTCCGCCGCCTCGTTGACGTCGCGATAATGCGAATACTTTTCGCCTCCCTTGAACACGAGGTGCTCGAGGAAGTGGGCCATCCCATTCTCCTCCGGGCGCTCGGTGCGGGCGCCCGCGTCGAAGGCCACGAGGATCGTCACCGCTCGGGTACCGGAGATGGCGATCCGGTGCAGGGGCAGGCCGTTGGGAAGTTTGGTAGTGGAGATTTCGGGCACACTGAAACGTTAGCGGCCCGGGCCTCTCGGCTTGTCGTGTTCGTCCAGGCAGCCGTGCAAATCCCGTTGCAGGGGACCCTGACCGCGTCATGCGACAGCGGGCCCCGCTACGCTCCTGCGAGTCCAGATGGCCATCCCCGAGTCGCAAAACCGCAGTCGCCGCCGGCCGACGCCGCCGACCACGCGGGCCAAGAAGGTCTCCCGCCCCGTGCGGAGTGGACCCGGCGCCCCGGTCATCGAGTTCCGCTCAGTGTCCAAGCTCTACGCGGGCGGGGACATCGGCCTCGACCAGGCGACCTTGTCCGTGGACCGCGGGGAATTCGTCTTCCTCGTCGGGAGCACCGGCTCGGGCAAGTCGACGGTGATGCGCCTCCTGATCAAGGAGATCGACTGCACCGACGGGATGATCCGGGTGGCGGGCCGCGATCTCGAGGAGATCACCCGGCGCCGCATCCCCCTTTACCGGCGCAACCTCGGCGTCGTCTTCCAGGACTTCAAGCTTCTCCCCAGCCGCACCGTGTACGAGAACGTCGCCTACGCGCTCCAGGTGACCGGCGGCACGCGCCGCGAGATCCGCGACAAGGTCCCGGACATCCTCAGGCTCACCGGGCTCTCCACCAAGCTCCACAACTACCCCACGCAGCTCTCGGGCGGCGAGCAGCAGCGCGTCTCGATCGCGCGCGCGTTCGTCAACCATCCGCCGCTCCTGCTCGCCGACGAGCCGACCGGCAACCTCGATCCCGAGACGAGCATCGGGATCATGCAGCTCCTGTACCGGATCAACCGCACCGGCACGACCGTGCTCGTCGCCACCCATGACCAGGCCATGGTCGACAAGATGCGCCGCCGCGTCCTCGAGCTCTCGCGCGGGCGCGTCGTCCGCGACGAGGCGACCGGCCTGTACGCCCGCGACGAGACCACGCGCGAGTTCGCCGCCCGCCTGCGCGGCGCCGGCATCCAGTCGCCCGAGGTTTAGCGCCGGTGCGCCTCGGCTTCTTCCTGCGCGAGTCGCTGCGGTCGATGCGACGCAACGCCGCGCCGAGCTTCGCCGCTCTGGCCACCGTGCTCGTGACCATGCTCGTGCTCGGGGTCTTCATCCCCGTCTTCCAGGCCGCGACGGGCGCGGCCGACAGCGTGCGGGGCCGCGTCCTCGTCGACGTCTACATGAAGACGACCGCCAGCGCCGCCGACGCCGCCCGGGTGCACAAGGAGATCCTCGCCCTGCCCCACGTCAAGTCGGTGCGCTTCGAGTCCAAGGCCCAGGCGCTCGCCCAGCAATCCAAGCAGAACCCCGCCGCCTACGCCCTGCTCGGCACCAATCCCCTGCCCGACACCTTCCACGTCGCCCCCGATAACCCGGGCAACGTTCTCCTCGTCCGCGGCGAGGTCTCGCCCAAGGGTCCGAACGGGCTGGTCAAGACCATCGACCCGACGATCCAGAACGTCTCCAACCACACCGAGGACACCCAGAAGATCCTCACCATCACCAGCGACGTGAAGTGGATCCTCTTCGCCCTCACCTTCCTCCTCGTGGGCGCCTCCACCCTCCTCATCGCCAACACGATCAGGCTCTCGCTCTACGCCCGCCGCCGCGAGGTGGAGGTCATGAAGCTCGTCGGCGCCACCGATTGGTTCATCCGCTGGCCCTTCGTCATCGAGGGTGTGATCGTCGGGGCCATCGGGACCATGCTGGCGATCATCCTCCTCGCGGTCACCAAGATCGCCCTGCTCGACCCGCTGGCCAGCAACTGGTCGCTCATCGCCGCACCGCGGACGATCGCCTTCACCTGGCTGGTCGTCGTCCTCATGGCCGCCGGCATCGCCATCTCGGCGCTCGGGTCCGGCGTATCGCTGCGGCGCTTCCTGCGCGTGTAGGCCCCCAAACTGCCCTCCGGACCTTCGGCGTCAGACGAAGTTCCAGCGAAACCGGCGCCAGCCGGTTTCACCTACCCTGTCGCGGGATGTACCAAAGGCCCCCACGTATCCGACGCATCGCCGGCCTCGTCGCCGCCGCCGTCGTCGTGCTCCTGATCGGCGCCTACGCTGGCGCCCACGCGACGTGGCTTCCCTCGCCGCTCGCCAACAGCGTCGCCTCCGATCGCCAGGCGCGTCTCCTGCACCAGGTCCTCAACGACATCCATTCCGACTACTACCGCAAGGTCGACCGCGGTCAGCTGACCAACAAGGGACTTGCGGCGATCGTCGCGGCCCTGCGCGACCCGTTCTCGCACTACTTCAGTCCGGCGGAGTACAAGAGCCTGTTCTCCACCTCCCACGTAAACGGGATCGGCGTCGACGTGAAGTCGGTGACGCGTATCCGGCGTGGTCTTCAGATTGTCGCCGTGTTCCCCGGATATCCGGCGGCGCGAGCGGGCCTGCGGCCGGGCTATCTGATCGTCAGGGTCGGCTCGACTCCGCTCGCCGGCCATTCGGGGAAATTCGCCCAGGGGTTGATCCGAGGCCGGCCGGGAACCCCTGTCGTGATCACCTATCTGGTGGGCGGGCGCCGGCACGTCATCACCATTCAGCGTGCGCACGTCTCGATCCCCGTCGCCACCGACCGAATCGTCACCTACCACGGGATCAAGCTCGGCTACGTCCAGCTCACCACCTTCGACCAGCCCGGCGCCGGGGACCAGGTCCGCAGCGACGTCCAGCAGCTGATCAAGCAGGGCGCCAAGGGGATCATCCTCGACCTGCGCCAGAACGGTGGGGGGCTGATCACCGAGGCGATCAAGGTCGCGAGCACCTTCATCCCCTCGGGGACGATCGTCTCGATCCACGGGCGCAACACTCCGCGCCAGGTTTTCACCGCCACCGGCGGCGCGATCTCCAAGAACATTCCCGTCGTCGTGCTCGTCGACGGCCAGACGGCGTCGGCGTCGGAGATCGTCACCGCCGCGCTCCAGGACTACCACCGGGCGATCGTCGTCGGCACCCACACCTTCGGCAAGGGCGTGTTCCAGGACAGCTTCGGGCTGCCCGGCGGTGGTGTGCTCGAGATCGTCGCCGGGTACTACTACACCCCGAACGGACGAAACCTCGGAGGCGGCGGCGTAAAGCAGGGCGCCGGCGTCAAGCCGAACATCTACGCCGCGGAGAACCCACGAAGCAAGGCCGATCACCAGCTCGCCGTCGCGCTCAAGGCCCTCGCCGGCCAGCTCCCGTGAACGCCGGCGGACGCCCGACGCGCACCGGCCAGGTGGCGGTGCTGGAGAAGCGCGGGCGCTTCCTGGTCGCCGAGCCCTTCTTCGAGCGCGGGCCGCGGCTGACCCTCTCCCGCGATCGCCGGGCCGACGTCGGAGACCTCGTCTTGGTACGGGGGGGCGGGGGGCGTGAAGCTCCCGACGGCCGCGGCGGCGGGCGGGCCCAGGTCGTCCGGCGCATCGGTCGTCCGGACATCGCCCGTGACGTGCTCGAGGGTCTGATGCTCGACCGGGGGCTCCCGCGCTCGTTCGATCCCGCCGTCGAGCGCGAGGCGCGCGACGCCGCCGCGGCGGCGGTCGACGACGGCGCCGTCGAGGGGCGGCGGGACCTGCGCTCACTGGTGACGTTCACCATCGACCCGCCCGATGCCCGCGACTTCGACGACGCGCTGTCGGCCGAGCCGGTGGGCGAGGACGCCCTGCGGGTGTGGGTCCACATCGCCGACGTCTCCGCCTACGTGCGACCGGGCTCGCTCGTCGACCGCGAGGCCTACCGTCGCGCCACCAGCGTCTACGTCCCGAGCGCGGTCGAACCGATGCTGCCCCAGGCGCTTTCCAATCGCGCCTGCTCGCTCGTGCCTGGGGAGGACCGGCTCGCGGTGACCGTCGAGCTCATGGTGCGCGGCGACAGCGTCTCCGGTGCGTCCTTCTACCGGTCGGTGATCCGCTCCGACGTGCGCCTCGACTACGACCAGGTCGACCGCATCTTCTCGGGGATCGAGCGGCCGGGGGGATCGTGGGCCAAGCCGTTGAACTACGCGCGCGAGGCGGCGGCAGCGTTGGCCGCCCGGCGTGCCTCCCGAGGGGCGCTCCTCGTCGGCGGCGAAGAGCCCCAGTTCGAGTTCGACACGGCCGGCAACGTGGTGGCGTGCCGAGCGGTGCCCCAGACCGAGTCCCACCGCCTCATCGAGCACCTGATGATCGCGGCCAACGAGCAAGTGGCGCGCGTGCTCGACGAGAGCGGCGCGCCCGCCCTCTACCGCGTGCACGAGCGCCCCGACGCGCCCGCCGTCGAGCGGCTGTTCGCCCAGCTCGCCTCGCTCGAGGTTCCCACGCCCCCGCTGCCGCGCGGCAGGATCACCCCGCAGCAGGCCGCCGACCTCGTCGGCGAGGCCTCGCAGCTCGTCGAGCGCCACGTCGCCGCGCGCGACGGGCGCGGCCGCCGGGCGCTCACGCGCCTCGTCCTGCGTGCGCTCAAGCAGGCCTACTACGACCCCCGCAACCTCGGTCACGCCGGGCTCCAGTCGCCCCGCTACTGCCACTTCACCTCGCCCATCCGGCGCTATCCCGATCTCATCTGCCATCGCTCGTTGCTCTCCGTGGTCGGGGGCGGGGAGGTCGCGCCCGAGCGCGGAGGGCTCGGGGCCGCGGGGACATGGACCTCCGAGCGCGAGCGCCAGGCGATGTTCATCGAGCGTGACGCCGACGACGTGGCGCGATGCTTCCTCTTGCAGCGTTCGCTGCCGCGGCTGGGCGGTCGCGAGAGGGCGTTCGAGGGCGAGGTGGTCGGGCTGATCGGGGCGGGAGCGTTCGTCCAGTTTGGGACCGGGGAGAAGGATGGCCTCGCCTTCGAGGGCATGCTCCCCGTTCGCCAGCTCCGCGGTGAGTGGTGGGAGCTCAACGAGCTCCAGACCATCCTCGTCGGCACCCGCAGCGGCCGGGCGATCCGCCTCGGCGATTCGGTGCGAGTCCAGCTAGGGTCGATCGACGCGCCGCGAGGTAGGGTGGACCTGCTTCCGGTGGAGATGTGAGGAGAGATGGCCAAGGGTCGAGGTAAACGCAAGGCGGCTCCCGGCGACGTGGCGACCAACCGCCAGGCGTCGTACCGCTACGCGCTCCAGGACCGGCTCGAGGCCGGGATGGTGCTCACGGGGACCGAGGTCAAGTCTCTGCGCGAGGGCCAGGCCCAGCTCAAAGACTCCTACGCGATGATCCGGGACGGCGAGGTCTGGCTCGTGGGCACATATATCGCCCCCTACGGCCCCGCCAGCCGCGATAACCACGAGCCCGAGCGCGATCGCAAGCTGCTCTTGCATGGACGCGAGATCGCGCGGCTGCAGCAGCGGACCGCCGAGCGCGGTTGGACGATCGTGCCCACCCGGATCTACTTCCGCGACGGACGCGCCAAGGTCGAGATCGCCCTCGGCCGAGGCAAGGACACCCACGACAAGCGCGACGCGATCCGCGACCGGGACGTGGCGCGCGACGTCGCCCGGCAGCTGGCGGAGCGGTAGGGAGGCGGGGGCGCCGCCCTACGGCAGCGTCGCGTGCAGGTTCGTCGCGTTCATCCCGACCACGAACAGGGCTACGAGGCCGAGGTAGACGGCGGCGACCATCACGCGGGTCCAGGGACTGACCCGGTAGTACGCCTGCTGCTCCTCGCCGCCGCTGCGGCGCTGCTTCCACCGGCGCGAGGTATCCATCGCGCCGATGAGGATGAAGAGGAGGACGATCGGGTTCGAGAAGTGGGTGAGGAAGAGGAAGGCCACCATCATCCCCAGGCCCAGGAACCACATCGCGGGCGCCATCGCCGCCATCGCCCGCCCGCCGTCGAGGGGCGTGACGGGCAGGAGGTTGAAGAGGTTGAGGAGGAAGCCGACGAAGGCGAGGGCTTCCCAGAAGGTGTTGCCGGTGAGCTGCCAGATGATGAGGCACACGGCCGCTCCCACCCCGCCCAGAACCGGGCCCGCCAGGCCGACGCGGGCCTCGGCGGCGGCATTCTCACCGAGCGACTTCGCGCTGACCACGGCGCCGAGGAAGGGGACGAACATCGGCGCGCTGGCGCTGATCCCCTCGCGCCGGAGCTGGATCACGTGACCCATCTCGTGGACGAAGAGGAGCAGGACGAAGCCAAGCGCGAAGGTCCAGCCCCAGATCAGGCTGTAGGCCGCGACGGAGACGGCCATCGTCCCCGCGGTGGTGAGCAGCTTGATGTTCGGGAGCAGGAGGAGGATCGCCTTGAGCTTGGCGAGCAGGGCGACCAGGGCGGCAAGCGGAGCGGCGAGCCGCTTGCGCCAGCCGTGCTTGGGCTCCTCGGCGAACGGGACGTCCTGATCCACCGGCTCCTCGCCGCCGAACGCGGGCGTCGGCGCGGGCTCGATCACCCGCGGGGGCGCCGGAGGAAGCCACGGAGACGTCGATTCCATATACCTCATTGTGGCACCCGCTCACAAGCTCCCAGACCAGTTCTTCACGATCTCCTACAATGAATACAAATACCCCCAGGGGACGACAGGCTTCGACGTGGTCGGATCGTGGGGTTGGTTGCGAGTCGAGGTTCCCGGGCGGCCTCGTAAATCACCCGGGAAAACAATAAGTGCGGACGTACATGAGTACGCCCTCCCCGCTATGGCCTAAGGCCTAGCCCGGGAAGCTCTCGGCCCCCGCTTGCCTGCGGTGGGGATCGCCGGGATCAGAAAGTAGGCTCCACTCGGTGCGGT
>DASZMD010000370.1:0-4865 GCA_035551955.1 Solirubrobacteraceae bacterium
CCGAGGACGATGATGAAGGCGACGGGGATCATCACGTAGATGAAGAGGCCGTAGGCGCCCTCGAGGTTCATGGCGATCTTGGCGTCGCGGTCGGGGTTGCGGGTCTCGCCGATGTAGCACGCCGCCGCCTCCATGGCGATCACGTTCCACGTCAAGAGGAACGAGAAGGCGACCGAGATGGTCAGCCACCCGTGGTGGAAGGCGCTCGAGAAGAAGCTGGTGCCGTCGAGGTGGCGGAAGGGGACGAGCTGGCCGAAGTGGGCGACGGAGGGATGGAAGATCCACGAGATGGCCAGGAAGGTGAGCGGGACCATCGAGAGGATGGCCAGGGTGGTGGCGAACACCGTCCCGAAGCGGAGCCCGAGCAGCGCCGGGATGAAG
Organism: Solirubrobacteraceae bacterium; assembly: GCA_035551955.1. Classification (GTDB taxonomy): domain Bacteria; phylum Actinomycetota; class Thermoleophilia; order Solirubrobacterales; family Solirubrobacteraceae; genus Palsa-465. The sequence continues at coordinate 382 of DASZMD010000370.1, forward strand.
AGCAGCAGGATCCCCACCACGGAGATGGCCACCCACCACCAGGCGATGAAGGTGTGGATGGGGGTGAAGCCCGACGTCGCGTTGAGGTGGAAGCGGTCGACGATGTAGGCCGAGGCCAGAATCATGTTGAGCGGGGCGACGGGGAACCAGCCGAGCCAGTAGCCCCAGGCCGTGAACCCGTTGATGTGCTCGGCCAGGCGCGGCCACCGGTCCTTGTAGGCGGGGTAGGCGTAGGACGGAGAGCCGCCGGAGCGGTCGGGCATCATCGCCGAGAGCTCGGCCAGGAACAGGCACAGCAGGTAGCCGCTGAAGGTGATGACGACGATGACGGGGATCGAGGCGGCGCCGAGCGTCGTGACCATCGTCGGCGCGATGCCGGTGACGAGGATCGTTCCGGCCAGGCCGATGACGAAGGCCCCCCACCAGTTGGTCGTCTTGGGGAGGCCGCCACCCTCGTAGACGAGCTCGTCGTCGTAGCTCTCCGGCCCGTCGCGGTCCGCCATGTGTGGCCTCCAGGTCCGTGTGTTCCTACCCGGCGGGTAGGCTGCCAGGTAGCCGGACCCGCTCCCAGGCGCGATGCGCACACAATTGAGGCGTCCGACATGGAGCACCTGGACACAATTCTTGTGCGGCAACCGCCGTTCGACAGCCTCGATCCCGCCGCGCTCCGGGCCGTCCTCGCCGAGGGAAGCGAGCTGCGCCTCCGCGAAGGCGAGAAGGTGCTCGTGGAGGACGGCCTCCCCGCCTCCGGGCTCTACCTGATCTGCAGCGGATCGATCGAGCTCGTGCACGAGGGGGAGCGAATCCAGATCCTCGAACCCGGGGAATGCTTCGGCCACCCCTCGCTGCTCACGGGTATGGCGCCCGCCTTCACCGTCCGCGCCCACGAGGACTCGGTGTGCCTGGTCCTCCCCAGGGAGGCGGCGCTCCGCGTCCTCGGCCGCCCCGAGGGCGCGGGCTACGTGGCCAGCACCATGCGCCAGCGCCTGACCCGGACCGGCCACACCGTGCACGGCCTGCTCGACGTCGGCACGACGCCGGTGTCCGCGCTCGTGCGCCCGGCTCGGTACGTAGGCCCCCACGTCGAGGTTCGCGAAGCCGCGCGCCTGCTCGGCGAGGACGGCGTGTCGGCGCTGCTCGTGCGTCTCGAAGGCTCGGATGCGGATGCGCTGGGAATCATCACCGACGCCGACGTGCGCGCCCACGTGGCCGCGGGCGGCTCGGTCGACGCGCCGGCGCGAGCGCTCGCCCGCACCCCGGTGCCCACCGTGCACGCGTCCCAGCTCGCCGTCGAGGCCACCGTCGACATGCTCGCCGCGGGCGCCGAGCATGTCGCGGTGGCCGACAATGGCGCCGTCGCCGGGCTCCTGTCGGCCGGCGACCTCCTCGGCCTCGACGCCCGCAGCCCGATCGCCCTGCGGCACACCATCAACGGCGCCGCCGACGAGGACGTCCTCGTGGGCGCCGTGTCCCATCTGCCCAAGCTCTTCACCCTGCTCGTGCGGGCGGGGGTGCCGCCCCGCGACCTCGGGCGCGTCCTCAGCCTCCAGAACGACGCGGTCACCGCCCGGCTGATCGACTTCGCCCTCTCGCGCCACGGACCCGCCCCCGTGCCGTGGGCGTGGCTGACCCTGGGGAGCGCCGCCCGCCGCGAGTTCACCCTCGCCTCCGACCAGGACAACGCGCTCGCCTACGCCACCCCGGCGGCGGGCGAGGAGGAGCGGATCGACGCCTACTTCGCCCACGTCGCCGCCGAGGTCAACCAGGGGCTCGTCCGCTGCGGCTTCGGTGCCGACAACAACGGCGTCCTCGCCGGCAACCGGCGCTGGCGGATGTCGAAGGCGGGGTGGATCCAGACCTTCGACGACGTCCTGCGCGAGCCCGACGAGTCCCACCTCATCCGCGCCTCGGTCGCCTTCGACTTCCGCCACAGCCTGGGTGGGCTGGCGATCACCGCCCCCCTCGCCGAGCGGATCCGCGCGGCGCGCGAGCACCCGGGCTTCATGCGCCTGATGGCGCGCACCGCCACCGGGTATCCCGTCGCGCTCGGATTCCGCGGCCAGCTCGCCGTGGAGAAGCATGGGCCCGAGGCCGGGCGGCTCGACCTCAAGCGCGGGGCCATCATCCCGCTCGTGAACCTGGTGCGCTTCCATGCCCTGGCGGCCGGGGTGACGATCTCCCCGACGCTCGACCGGATCGACGCGGTGGCCAGCGCCGGTGGCCTCGACGGCGGGCTCGCCGAGGCCCTGCGCGAGGCGTTCGAGGTGATCACCCGCGTGCGCTTCGACCACCACGCCGCGTGCATCGCCGAAGTGGCGGGGCCCGACAACCTGCTCGACCCCGGCGCGCTGGCGCCAATCGCGCGCGGCGATCTCCGCGAGGCGCTGCACAACGTGCGCCGCGCTCAGAAGCTCCTCGCCGTGTGGGCGCCGATGGGGGTGTAGCGCGAGCCACCACATCTGGAAGGCAAAGTGTGCCCGCCGGTGCCATTCCGGCCGCCCCGGTCACGGTCTACGCTCACGGGCACGATGTGCGGGATAGCCGGCCTGTTCACGAAGTCGCCCGCGCTCGAGGCCCAGCTCGGGCAGCACCTCTCGCGGATGCTCGAACAGCTCTCGTTCCGCGGCCCCGACAGCGCCGGCGTCGCCTTCTACCGCGAGCCCGCCCCCCCAGGGTGGTGCAAGGTCTCGCTGCACTCCGCGGCCGGTGACCCGGGCTGGCCCCGGGTCGCGGCCGAGCTCGCGCGCGTCTTCGGCGAGGCCTCGCCCCCGAGCGTTCGCGCCACCCACGCCACCTTCGTGATCGCCGCCGACGCCGAGCGCGCCCAGGCCTGGCTGTCTGAGCACCACCCCGAGCTTCGCCTCATGAGCGCCGGCAACACGATCGAGATCTACAAGGAGGCCGGCCCGCCGCGGCAGTTCATCGAACGCTTCGCGCTCGAGGAGATCGGCGGGAGCCACGCCCTCGGTCACACCCGGATGGCCACCGAGAGCCGCGTCACCACCGAGCACTCGCATCCCTTCTCCACCGGGCTCGACCTGTGCCTGGTCCACAACGGCTCGCTCTCCAACCACAATCGTCTGCGCCGCGTGCTCCAGCGCGAGGGGATCCGCTTCCAGACCGACAACGACAGCGAGGTCGCCGCCGGTTACCTGACCTGGCGGATGCGCGAGGGGGCGACCCTCGAGGAGGCGCTCAACGGCTGCATGGACGACCTCGACGGCTTCTACACCTTCGCGGTGGGGACGGCCGACGGCTTCGCCGTCCTCCGCGACCCGATCGCCTGCAAGCCCGCGGTGATGGCCGAGACCGACGAGTGGGTGGCGATGGCCTCCGAGTACCGCGCCATCGCCGTGCTCCCGGGCGCCGAGGACGCGGTGCTGTGGGAGCCCGAGCCCGGTCGCGTCTACAGCTGGGGTACGACCCCGGTGGCGTGATGGCCGCCCCGGACGCCACCCGGGACGCGGTCTGGTCGGTTGATCTCACCGCCGCGACCGTCCGCGGGCTGAACCAGCGCCTGCATGCTCCGGACTGCCCGCAGCGCGTGCGGGTCCTCAACCCGGGCGGACGGCACGCGATCGCCGTCGGCATCGACGCGCCGCTCGAGGTCGAGATCGAGGGCCATGTCGGCTACTACTGCGCGGGCATGAACAAGCTCGCCACCGTGCGCGTGCGCGGGAACTGCGGCGTCGGAGTGGCCGAGAACATGATGTCCGGCGCCGTGATCGTCGAGGGCAGCGCCTCCCAGTCAGCAGGGGCCACGGCCCGCGGCGGCCTGCTCGTGATCCACGGCGATGCCTCGGCGCGGTGCGGAATCTCGCTCAAGGGCGCCGATATCGTCGTCCGCGGGTCGGTCGGCCACATGAGCGCCTTCATGGCCCAGAAGGGGGCGATCGTCGTGTGCGAGGACGCCGGCGAGGCGCTCGGCGACTCGCTCTACGAGGCGCGCCTGTTCGTCCGGCGGTCCGTCGCCAGCCTGGGCGCGGACTGCGTCGAGAAGGAGATGCGCGAGGAGCACGTCGCCCAGGTCCGCGACCTCCTGGCGCGGGCCGAGATCGACGCCGACCCGGCCGAGTTCCGCCGCTTCGGGTCGGCGCGGCAGCTGTACCACTTCCAGGTCGAGCACCTGGGGAGCTACTGAAACCGATGTCCGAGAACGGCTGGCATCCCGGGCTGCGCGAGTCGGCGACGTTCGACCGGGGGACGATCGCCGAGATCCAGCGCGCGGCGCGCGAGGGGATCTACGACATCCGCGGCTTCGGGGCCAAGCGCCGCGTGCCCCACTTCGACGACCTGCTCTTCCTGGGCGCCAGCGTCTCGCGCTACCCGCTCGAGGGCTACCGCGAGCGCTGCGCCACCGATGTCGTCATCGGCGGTCGCTGCGCCTCCGAGCCGCTGCACCTCGAGATCCCCATCACCATCGCCGGGATGAGCTTCGGCGCGCTCTCGGGACCGGCCAAGGAGGCCCTCGGCCGCGGGGCGAG
>DASZMD010000371.1:0-10709 GCA_035551955.1 Solirubrobacteraceae bacterium
GGCGCCCGTGCTCCTCTATCTCGCCGTCGCCCGGCCGCGCGTGGGGATCCCAGCCGTCGGCGTCCTGGCCGCGCTGATTGCCGTCTCGACCGTCGTGCTCAACGCCGCGACCGGGGGGTGGTACGGGTACTACGTGTACACCGAGTTGCTCCACCAGCAGGTGGCGCAGACGCTGTGGGTCGGGTTCTGGCGCGACGACATCCTGCATCAGCAGTGGCCATTGCTGGCCCTCATCGCGATCGGCGCGGTCGCCGCGGCCGTGGCAAGAAAACGGCCGGCGGCGTACTACTTCATCGCCGCCGCCGGCCTGATCGGCTCGGCCTGGGTCTCCCGCCTGCACACCGGGGGCTACGCCAACGTCCTGATGCCCGCTTACGCGGCGACCGCGCTCCTGGCCGGACTGACGTACGGCGGCCTGACCAGCAAGCTCGCGCTAGCCAAAGCAGCCGCCGTCCTCACCCAGCTCGCGCTCCTCATCTACCCCATCGCCCCCCAGATCCCCACTGGCCAAGACCGCACCGCGGGGGCCCAGCTCATCGCTCGCCTGCGCACCCTCCCCGGCCCGGTCATCGTCCTGCGCCACCCGTGGTACGCCACCGAAGCGGGCAAGGGCACCTTCGCCCAGGAGGAGGCGATCGGCGATGTCCTCCGCTCCAGATCGCGAAACGCCGCCAAGACCCTGACCGCCTCACTAAAAGCAGCCCTCACCACCTACCACGTCCAAGCCGTCGTCCTCGACGGCACCTTCGACCTCCACTTCTTCGGCTCCGAGCTCGCGCGCGACTTCCGCCTGCAGCGCCAGCCCATCACCCCCTCCCGCCTGTACCCGCTCACCGACGTGCGCACCTCCCCCACCCTCCTCTATCTGAGAAAGCACCGATGAGTTTCGCGCCCGCCGTTGACGCCGCCGATGCGTCGATGCCTTCCGGCATCCGTTCGCCTACGCGGCCAAGCCTCGCCGCAGCGCACACGTTTCCATTTCGTAATCGGAATCCGGACCCGCAGCGACTAGGTTGCGGCGCGTGGAAAGTGTCGCCCTTCTCGTCATCGCCAAGGAGCCCGTGCCGGGCCGTGTCAAGACCCGCTTGACGCCGCCCTGCACGCCGGCACAGGCGGCGCGGCTGGCGGACGCCGCCCTTAGGGACACGCTCGACGCGATCGCAGAAACCCCCGCGGCGCGCAAGGTGCTCGTCTTCGAAGGTAACCCGAGCGCGTACGTCCAGAATCACGAAGGCCTCGAGGTCATCCCCCAGCGCGGCCACGGACTCGCCGAGCGCCTGGCCGCCGCCTTCGAGGATGTCGGCCAGCCCGCCCTCCTCGTCGGCATGGACACCCCCCAGCTCACTCCCGCGCTCCTCACCCAGGGCATCGGCTCCCTGCACTCCGAAGACGCGGTGCTCGGGCCCACCCTGGACGGCGGCTACTGGTGCATCGGCCTCACGAAACCGAACACAACGGTGTTCACAGGCGTCCCCATGAGCTCCCACTCCACCTGCATCCGCCAGCGCACGCGCCTGCACCACCTCGGTCTGCGCACCCACGAGCTGCCGCTCCTGCGCGACGTCGACACGATCGAGGACGCCCACGCGGTCGCGGCGCTAGCACCCGCCTCGCGCTTCGCCGAGGCCGTCGCCGCCACCCGCGCACGCCCACGCCCCCGCACCCACGGCCCCCGACCCGCATGAACCCCCACCCCCTCCGCCTCTACACCGACGCCCTCCGCGCCCCCACCCCCACCATCGCCCGCTTCAGCGACGGCACGATCATGTCCCTCCCCCTCGACCGCTACCTCGGCTCCGCCGACGCCATCGACGAGCTCCTGCTCACCGACGTCCGCGGACCCGTGCTCGATGTGGGCTGCGGCCCGGGGCGCCATCTCCATGCGCTCGCTGCACGCGGGGTCTTCGCCCTCGGCGTCGACCTCTCGCCCGCCGCCGTCGACCTCGCGCGCGGCGGCGGAGCCCGGGCCATCGTCGCCTCGATCTTCGACGAGCTCCCTGGCAGCGGGACGTGGCAGAGCGCCCTCCTGCTCGACGGCAACATCGGGATCGGCGGCGTGCCCCAGCGCCTCCTCGCCCGCATCGCCACCCTGCTCACCCCCGACGGCCAGGTGCTCGTCGAGCTCGACCCTCCCGGCACCCCCACCCGAGCAACGAGCGCCCGGATCGAGACCCCGCACCGGGTCAGCTCATGGTTTCCGTGGGCTCGCGTCTGCGCCGCTGGGCTCGCGCCCATCGCTCACGAGAGCGGGTTCGGGACCATCACCACCTGGTCACTCGGCGACCGATTCTTTGCCCGCCTGACGCGCTAGGAACCGGTAGGTTGCATCGAACCTGTCTCACCTGAAGCCGATGAGTGCCACGTCTGCGCTCGCGCCCGCCACCGTTAGGTGGGCGGCGAGCTGGTTACCCGCCGCGCGCGCGAGCAGGCCACGCCCGGCTCCCGTGAGGGCGAAGGCGAGGTAACCGGCCTGATTGCCGCCCATCGACTCGGAGCCGGTGGTCGCGATCACGGTGCTCCCGGAGGTAACGGTCATCGTCCCCGTGCACGGGCTCGGGGACGTGCACGCGGCCAGGATCCCGCCCACGCCGATATCCGAGCGCACGAAATCGGTGGTGCCGAGGACGCGCAGCCCACCGGCGCCGGCCAGCGCCCGGCGCGGCCCCGCACCTCGCGAGCTGAAGGGCACGAGCGTTAGCGGAACCGTGCTCCGCAACCCCGCCGCCTGCGCCGTCACCGACACCGAGAGCCTGCGGCTTCTCGAGCGAGCGAGTGCCGCGCGGGCGCCCGGCGAGAGCCGGAAATAGAGAATGCCGCTGTGGTTGGCGGCGATCGTCTCGCGCCCGCTCCGGGCGAGAATGCTGCGTCCTGACATCACGGTGGTGACGATGGTGCAGGCCCGGTTCGCGAAACAGCTCGCGGGAACGCCGCCGAGCCCGCTCGCGGAGGCGACGAAGGCGCTCCGGCCGTAGATGGCGAGGCGCTGCGGCGCGCCCGCCACTCGGGTGCTCGCCAGCACCTGTCCCCCGGCTCCGAGGGCCTGAACCTCGAAGGCGGGGTCGCCGCTGTGGACGGCGATCGCGGTCTCGAAGCCGTGGCGCGGCACGTCCCCCACGAGCGCGAGCGAAGTGCCGCTCTCCCCGGCGAGCACGCGCCAGACGGAGACGCCGGTGGCTCCGTTCCAGCTCGCATACAGCTCCATCGTCCCCTCCGGGTTGGGGCTGATGGCCAGCGCGGGCGCGCCGACCGGCTGGCCGCTCCAGGGCAGGCGGTAGGCGCGGTAGCTCGCGGTCGGCGAGACGAAGTGGGCGTCGAAGTCCTGCTGGCCGGCGGCGTTGCTCTCGGAGAAGTAGGGCTGCTGGCCCCACCCGAGGAACAGGTCGCCGCCGGGGAGCGCCTGCACGCTTCCCTCGAAGGCGGCCGAGAGCCCGGGGGCGTGGTGGTAGCCGTGGACGAGCGTAGCCGTGCGGTGGGTGAGGTCGAGCGCCACCCGGATCCCGCGTGAGTCGGGGTGGACCTTGGGAGGCCCGGCGCCGTCGTCGAAGATGGTGATGGTGCCGTCGGCTTGGACGACGGCGTCGTGCTGGAAGGCGGTCGCCGTCCCCGCGCCCATCCGGAAGGTCGAGCGCTTGCCGCCCAGGCGCCAGATGATCTGGCCGGTGGTGGAGGCGACCTTGTAGACGGCGGAGGTGTTGCGGGCGGAGATGACGAGGTTGCCGTCGGTGTCGGGGTCGATGGAATTGACGTGGTAGGGATCGAGGTAGTGGCCCGAGGCATGGGGCCCGAAGGTGAACGACTCTCCGAGGGCGATGTGGTCGAGCGCATGCCACTCGAAGAGGACGAGGCCCGTCCTGATGTCGATCTCCTGGACGACCGAGTCGATCACCGGGCGCCCGAGCTTGGGCAGCCACACCGGCGAGGCGGCGAGGATATATGCCGCGCCTGCGTTGGTGACGAGGAACTCGTGGAGGTCCATGGCCATGCCGTCGGCGGCCTTGACGACGTACTCGGGCTGGTAATCGCTCCCGTAGATGTAGGCGTCGCCGCGACCGCTGCCCGCGTTGGTGTAGCCCCGCCACCAGGTGAGCACGGGCTGGCCGAAGAGCGTCTGGGTGCGGAAGTCGGTGACCAGGAGCTTGCTCGACACCGGCGTGGGGTCAAACCACACGAGCCGGCCACCCGGGTCGAGGATCATGGGCCCGTTCTGTGAGGGGCCGAACTGGGGGGCGAGGAAGATGTCCCCCGCCGCGGCGGGGGCCGTGTTCTTGGTCACCGAGATCGCCGGGGGCTGGAGCCCGGGCTCGGAGTGGAAGCGCTGGACCCCGTTCGACCCGGCGGGGGCCTGGGGCAGCGCCTCCGGCTGCATGGGCCGCGCCGGGTGGGCGATCTGAAAGGTGAACGCGCCGGCGGTGGCGCCCGTCACAGCCAGGCCCGTCGTCACCGTCACCGTCTCCCCGGGCTTGAACTGCGTCGCGGGGATGAAGCTGCCCCCGTTACCGTCGGAGTCGGAGTCGATCGTCCCCGTATGCGCGCCGCTCTTGGAGCCGACGACGGTGACCGCTCCGATCTGGTCGGCGGGGACGCCGCGGAAGGCGATCTGGGTGGCGGGCAGTTCGTAGCGCGCGCCCGGGACCGGGAACACGCTCACGTCCGCCTCGGCGCTCGAGGCCGCCGTCGCCATCCCAAGGGTGACCAGAACCGCCAGCGCGAGCCCGGCGGCCCACCTTCTCCCCACGAGCTAGTACCCCCCGCACAGCGGGTTGCATACCGGCACGCCGCCCGCCTTCTTGGGCTTGACGGCGTTGCCCTTGGTGTTGACCACGTACCAGCGCCCGCCGAACTCGCTGGCGCCCTCGCCGTGCATGTCACCCGCCTTGGTGTCGGCGACGTCGGTGTACAGGGGATGATGGTTGTACGTCACCTGGACCCGGCCGTCGCTGCGCTTGCTCGTCGCGAGGAGCTTGGCGTTGACGCCCGACCCGGAGACAGCCGACACCGAACCGCGGGCGATCAGCGGTTTCCACGTCTTCGCGCACCCGCCCGTGCACGCGGTGCCCGTGAACAGGTAGAGCATGTGCCCCGAGGAGGTCGCGAGCGCCGAGCCGAGCTTGGTCTTGTGGGTGCCGACCGAGGTCCCCGTCGCCGCGGTGATGGCCTTCGGCGCCTTCCCCGCCTTGACCAGGGCCGAGGTCCCGAGGATGCGACCGCGGGCGTCGAGCGCCTGCACCTCGAAGCGGACGCGCCGCGAGCGCAGCCGGACGGTGGTCTCGAAGCCGTGGCGCGCGACCGTCTGCAGCGCGGCGAGCCTCCGGCGCCCCGGTCCGGCGAGCACCTTCCAGGAGGCAACGGCCGTCGCTCCGTTCCACGACGCGTAGACGGCCGCCTGGGCGCCGGAGCGCCGCACGGCAATGCTGGGCCTGGTCAGCGGCTTGCCGACCCAGGGCAGGCGCAGCGTGCGGTAGGACTCGTCGGCATTGGGCAGCCTGGCGTCGTAGAGGAGCTTGCCCGCGGCCGTGTACTCGGAGTACAGGGGCTGCTGGCCCCAGCCGATGAACACGTGGCCGCCGGGCAGGGTCTGCATGCTCCCCTGGGTGGGGACGTCGAGGCCGGGGTTGTGCGTGTAGCTGCGCGCCACCGTGGCCGTCTTCCTGCCCGAGGAGAGCTTCAGCACCAGTCCGCGCGCGAACCTCGCCGGCTTGCCCAACGGCAGGCTGCAGCACGAGTCATCAAACAGGCTGATCTCGTTCCCGGGCAGGTAGCGGGCGTCGTGCTGCCAGGAGAAGTCGGCATTCTTGCCCACGGCGAAGGTGCTGTTCTTGCCCCCGAGTCGCCACACCACGTGGCCGTCGTGGCGGCTGATCTCGTACAGCCCCCAGGTGTCGCGCGCGGAGATGAGCAGATGCCCGGTGGCGTCGATGTCGATGGAATTGATGTGGTAGGGGTCCCAGACCACCGCGGACGCGGGGGCGGGCGTGACCTCGGCCTCGCTCAGGGGGATGTGGCTCGCCATGTCCCACGAGAACACGAGCTTGCCCGTCTTCAGATCGATCTCCTGGATGGCGTTGTCTTCGTAATGACCGGTGGCCGAGCCGCCGTAGGGACTCAGGTCCGCCGCGACGTCCTTGACGGCGGGGAAGATCGCCGTGCCCCGCGAGGTGAGGATGAGCTCGTGGGGGTCGGCGATGAAGCCGTTCCGGGCGGTGATGCGCTTGACCTCTCGGTAGTGCTGGTCGTAGACGTAGAAGGCACCGCCCGGCTCGGGCACCCCGGCCGGGGTGGCGGGCGGGAGGATGAGAGCGCCCTGCCACCAGGTCAGGACGGGGCGACCGAACAACGCCTGGGTCCGGAAGTCGACGATCTCCTGTCCCGCCGGCGCCGGGCGGAACCACACCGGGTCGCCGGCGTTGTCGAGGACGAGGGCGCCGGACTGGCCGACCTGCGGCGTGGTGACGGCAAAGTCCTTGAACGGATCGAGGAAGACGAGTCCGCTCGCCGTGCCCGGCCTACTCGTCAGGACCTCGACCCGCGGGGGCGTCAGAGCCGGCGCCGTCTGGAAGCTCCAGGCGCCGAGGTCGGCGGAGGCCGCGGCCGGCGAGGCCGCCAGGCCGGCCATGAGGACGACGACAAGCATCGCCAGGCGCATCCAAGGGGCACTTCCGACGATCATCGAACCGTCCTTTCCATCGGTTTCCGTGAACGCCTGCGCACCCCCGGCCGAGGGAGATCCCCTGCGCCGCCCGCGCCGTGTGTCGTCTAACCGTACGGCCGCGAGTATAAAGTTCCGGTAAACGGAACGCGGGTCAGGGGGCCCGGGCGACATGCATGGCGGCCCAGCAGGCCGACCCGGTGTGGCAGTTCTCGAGGCTCGCGAGCTCGGCGTGGAGCCCCGCGAGGACGACCGGGGTGAGGCTTGCGGCCAGGCTGTGGAGCTCGTAGGGATCGGTCGCGAGGTCGTAGAACTCGCGCTCGCCGTCGGCGTACTCCACGTAGAGGAAGCGACGGGTGCGCATCGCCTCGTAGGTGGTGGGATTGCCGCTCGTGCGCGACTGGGCGTCCGGGTCGGCGGCCGACGCGTCCGGTCCGTGATGCTCGACGAGGACGGCGTTGCGCCAGTCGGCCGGGCGCTGACCTTCGAGGAGCGCCATCAGGCTCTGACCGTCTCCGGGTAGAGTCGTGCCGCCCATGGCAGTGAACGTCTTGGCCAGGTCGATGTTCTCGGCCATCGCGTTCGTCGTCTTCCCGGCGGGCACCCCGGGCCCGGCCACCACCAGGGGAACCCGGATGTCGGTGTCGTAGGCGGTGAGCTTGCCGGGCATGAGCCGGTACTCGCCCATGTGCAGGCCGTTGTCGGAGCTGAAGACGATGTAGGTGTTACGCAGCAGGTGGCGAGCGGCGAGCTCCGCCTCGATCACCGCCAGCATCCCGTCGACCGCCTGCACCGACTGGACGCGGCGGCGAAAGACCCGGTTGATGCGGCGCAGGCGTCGGGCCGTGAGGGGCGGATGGCCCGCGAGCCAGTGCGGGGCCCCGGTGGGGAGCACGTCGAAGCTCGGCGGGCGGGGCGCCTTGATCCCGGGGAACAGGTTGGCGTCACGCGGGGCGGGAACGTAGGGCCGGTGGGGCGCGAAGGTCGCGATCTCGAGAAAGAAGGGCTGCCGCGAGGCGGCGGAGCTGGCGATGAACTCGGCGCCCTTGCGGGCGAGGACATCGGTCAGGTAGTCCTGGGGCCGGTGGCCGTAGTATTGGAGGGTCCCGTTCTCGTTGAGCTGGTAGCCGTACTCACGGTAGCCGTAGCCGGCCACGTCCCACTGGCTCCACCCCGGGGGCACGTAGCTGGGCGCGACGGGTGACTGCGCGGGCCCAGCCAGGTATCCGTTGAGGTACTTGCCCATCAGCGCCGTGCGGTAGCCGGCGAGCTGGAGCGCGACATTGAAGGTGGACTGGAACTCACCGCGCTCGTAGAAGACGTGGAAGCCACCGTCGGGGCCGACGTTGCTGAACACGCCGGTGTCGTGCGGGAAGTTGCCGGTGAAGATCGACGAGCGCGACGGGCAGCACAGCGAGTCCGACACGAAGTAGTCCTGGAAGGTCAGACCCCGCGCCTGGAGCGCCTGGACCTGGGGCATGTACGGGAGCAGATCGGTCGAGAGATCGTCGGTGAGGACGAAGACGATGTTGGGCCGCGCCGACGAGGTCCCCTGGGGCACGGGCGGCCCGGTGAGGACGGGACCCGGCTCCGAGCCCACCGCGCCGGTCTCGGTGATCGCGGCCACCGCCCAGGCCGTGAGCGCGGCCAAGCCGAAGAGCACGACGGCCAGTGCCCACAGGCGCCGTGCAGGGGGAAAGCGCGATGGCACCGAGAGCACCCAACCATGAACACGCGCCCGCCGCGATGGTTTCGCGCGCCCGGGGCGGGCGAAGGTACGATCAGCAGGGATGTCCCAATGATCACGGTCGCCGATGTCGTCGGCGCCACCATCGCCGCCCAGGGAGTGGTCGACGCGTTCGGGGTGATCGGGAGCGGCAACCTCGTCGCCACCAACGCGCTCGCCGCCGGGGGCGCTCGCTTCCACCCAGCGCGCCACGAGGGCGGCGCCATCTGCATGGCCGACGGATACGCCCGCGTCTCGGGGCGCGTCGGCGTCGTCAGCGTCCATCAGGGGCCCGGCCTCACCAACACGATGACCGGCCTGGCCGAGGCGGCGAAATCGCGCACCCCGGTGCTCGTGCTCGCGGGAGAGACGCCGGCGGCGGCCCTGACCAGCAACTTCCGCATCGACCAGCACGACCTCGTCGAGTCGGTGGGGGCGATCGCCGACCGCGTGTTCTCGCCGCGCACGGCCCCGGACGACGCCCAGCGCGCCTACCAGCGCGCGCTCGTGGAGCGCCGTCCGGTGGTGCTGATGATGCCCATCGACATCCAGCCCCTGCCCGCCGAGAACGCCACCGCCCCCCTCGCCCCCCCGCTCCCCGAGCTGACCCCGGCGGCCCCCGCGCCCGAGGCGATCGAGGCGGCCGCGGAGGCCCTCGCCCGCGCGCAGCGGCCGGCGATCATCGCCGGGCGCGGGGCGGTGATCGCCGGGGCGGGCGACGAGCTCGAAGCGCTGGGCGCGCGGATCGGCGCCGTGCTCGCGACCGCGGCGCCCGCCAACGGCCTGTTCGCCGGCCTGCCCTACGCGCTCGGGATCTCGGGGGGATTCGCCTCCCCCCTCGCCGCCGAGCTCCTCCCCAGCGCCGACGTCGTGCTCATCGTCGGCGCCTCGGCCAACCACTGGACGACCAAGCACGGCGCCATGATCGGCCCCGACGCCACCGTGATCCAGGTCGACATCGATCCGCGGGCGATCGGGCGCAACCGCCCGGCCGACCTCGCCGTCCTCGGCGACGCCAAGCGAGCGACGGCCGCTCTCCGCGCCCAGCTGGGCGCCCACGCCAACGACGGCTTCCGCACCCCCGAGCTCGCCGGCGAGATCGCGTCGCGGCGCTGGCGCGACGAGCCCTACGAGGACGCCTCGACGGACGAGTGGATCGACCCCCGGACGCTGAGCATCGCCGTCGACCGCCTGCTGCCGCGCGATCGCCAGGTCGCCGTCGACTCCGGCCACTTCCTCGGCTACCCGTCGATGTACCTCGACGTCCCCGACGCCCGCTCGTGGGTCTTCCCCAACGGCTTCCAGGCGTCGGGCTCGGCCTGGGCAGCGCCCTGGGCGCGGCCATCGCCCACCCCGGCCGGACGACGGTGGCGGCGATCGGGGACGGCGGCGCCTTCATGGCCCTGGCCGAGCTCGAGACCGCCGCGCGCCTGAAGCTCGACAACCTGCTCGTGCTCATCTACGACGACGCCGCCTACGGGGCCGAGGTGCATCACTTCGCCCCCATGGGTCACGACGTCGGCCTCGTCCGCTTTCCCGACGCCGACCTCGCCGCCATCGCCCACGCCGCGGGAGCCCACGGCGCCACCGTCCGCAATCCCGGCGAGCTCGAGGAGGCCGTCACCGGCTGGCTCGCCGAGCCCCATTTCCGCCCATTGGTCATCGACGCCAAGGTCAACCCGGCGATCTGCGCAGGATGGCTGGAGGAAGCCTTCCGCGCCGGCTGACCGCGCGCCCGCACCACCCAACGCCCAAGGAGCCCAGCCCGATGTCCACCACCCAAGTTGCCTCGCTGATCGACGATCTCGCCTCGGGCGCCGTCGAGGTCATCGACCTCACCCAGCCGCTGAGCGAGTCGACGCCGCTGATCCAGCTTCCGCCCCCCTTCGCCAACACGCCGCCCCTGAAGCGCACCGAGATCAGCCGCTACGACGACCGCGGCCCGGCGTGGGCGTGGTACACGCTCGAGCTCGGCGAGCACTCGGGCACCCATCTCGACGCGCCCATCCACTGGATCACGGGCAAGGACGGCGCCGACGTGGCCTCGATCCCGCCCTCCTCGCTCGTCGGCCCCGCGGTGGTGATCGACAGGACGGCCGAGACCGAGGCCGACCCCGGCTACCTGCTCACCGTCGACGACCTCGAGGCCTTCGAGGCCGAGCATGGCCGCATCCCCGAGCGCGCCTGGGTCCTCCTGCGCACCGGGTGGGGCTCCCGCGCCCAGGACCAGGAGGCCTTCCTCAACGTCGGCGAGACCGGCCCCGTCACCCCCGGCCCCGACGTCGAGGCCTCGCGCTGGCTCGCCACCGAGCGCCCGATCTCGGGTTTCGGGGTCGA
>DASZMD010000372.1:0-1814 GCA_035551955.1 Solirubrobacteraceae bacterium
CCGACGAGGCTGGCGGCGGCCGAGCGCGCCGCCAACACCTTCATCGACGAGCAGCCCTCGGGCGTGCGCATCGGCGCGATCGCCTTCTCGAGCTCGCCCGACGCCGTGCAGGCGCCGGTCGCCAACCACGCCGCCGCCCGCGCCATCATCAACGGCCAGGCCGCCGGGGGCGGGACGGCCACCGGCGACGCCCTCGCCCTCGCCCTCCAGCTTCTGCACGGCTCGAACCCCAAGCACCCCCCGGCGGCCATCGTCCTCCTCTCCGACGGCCAGGCCAACGCGGGCGAGAACGTTCTCACCGTCGCGGGTCAGGCGGCTCAGGAGAAGATCCCGATCTACACCGTCGCGCTCGGCACCCCCAATGGGATCCTGCCCAACCCCGACCCGTTCTTCCCCCCCGTCCCGGTCCCCCCCGATCCCCAGCTCATGCAGCAGATCGCCCACCTCTCCGGCGGGCGCGCCTTCAACGCCCGGAGCGCCGACGAGCTCAGCTCCATCTACAAGCGCCTCGGTGGCCAGCTCGGCCACGTGACCCGGACGCGGGAGATCACCTCGGAGTTCGCGATCGGCGGGATCGTGCTCCTCGTGCTCGCGGGCGTGATGTCGACGCGGCTCGTCGGGCGGCTCCCCTAAGCCAGGCGGAGAGGATCTCCGGTTGCTGGGCGAGCGCGCGGCGAGTCGCCGCGATCCCGGCGCGGCGCATGTCCTCCAGCCGCCGCCAGTCGAGCAGTCCCGCGATCTTCATTCGCCTAAACCCCTGTCACCCGCCGGCCCGCGTCTAGCGCGAGGCAGCCATTCTGCACCGACGAGGCCGGTCCCGCAAGATCGCGTCACGATCTCGCCATGAGCCCGCCCCGCAACCTCGTCAACCTCAACTCCGTCGGGAAGGAGTACTCGACGCGGACGGTGCTGAGCGATGTCACCCTCGGAGTCGCCGCCGGCGAGCGGATCGGCGTGGTCGGGCGCAACGGCCAGGGCAAGTCGACCCTGCTGCGCCTGATCGCCGGGGCCGAGGAGCCAGACTCCGGGGTGCTGACCCGCGCGGGTCACGTGGGCATCGCCATGCTCGCCCAAGGCGACGACCTGCGCGAGCAGGCAACGATCCGCGAGGAGCTGATCGGGGACCGTGCCGAGCACCAGTGGGCCGGCGACCGGAGCTTCCGCGACGTGTTGGACGGGCTGCTCGGGGGCGTCGAGCTGAACCGCTTCCCCGAAGGTCTCGAGACGGTGATCGGTTCCCTGTCGGGAGGCGAGCGCCGCCGCGTCGCCCTCGCCCGCCTGCTCCTCGACGCGCCCGAGCTGCTGCTCCTCGACGAGCCGACGAACCATCTCGACGTCGAGGCGATCTCCTGGCTGGCCGGGCACCTGGCCGCCCGCCGGGGGGCGATGCTCGTCGTCACCCACGACCGCTGGTTCCTCGACGCCGTGTGCACCGCCACCTGGGAGGTCTCCGACGGCGACATCCACCGCTATGAGGGCGGGTACGCGGCCTACGTGCTGGCCCGGGCCGAGCGCGAGCGACAGCAGGCGGCGCGCGAGGACCGCCGGCGTCAGCTGGTGCGCAAGGAGCTGGCATGGCTGCGGCGCGGCCCGCCCGCGCGGACCTCGAAGCCCAAGTTCCGGATCGAGGCGGCCAACGCCCTGATCGCCGACGAGCCGCCCGTCCGCGACCAGACCGAGCTGCTCCGCTTCGCCACCGCCCGCCTCGGCAACAAGGTCCTGGAGGCCGAAGGGGTGTCGCTCGCCTTCGACGGCTCGCCGCTGCTCCGGAACGTCACCTGGCGGCTCGGGCCCGGCGACCGCGCCGGTCTCGT
>DASZMD010000373.1:0-7587 GCA_035551955.1 Solirubrobacteraceae bacterium
AAGGGCACCTACAACTTTGAGTGCCTGATCCACCCGTTCATGCACGGCGTCATCGTGGTGCAGTGAGCCGGTGCGTGATCGGGCGCGGCGCGCGCGGCGCGCTCGTTGCGCTCGTTGCGCTGGCGCTGTCGTCCTGCGGGAGTTCGTCGCAGTCGCCGCACCCGAGGGCCGCCGCCAAGCCGCGCGCGGCGGTCCCGGCGGCCTTCGACGGGCCGACGCTCAGCAACCCCGCAGTCGAGCCGCCGCTCGTGCTGCACGACTACCTCGGCCACGAAGTCGACCTCTCCGCCGAGCGTGGCAAGGCGGTGCTCGTCACCTTCCTCTATACGCACTGCCCGGACGTGTGCCCGCTGATCACCGCGAACCTTCACAACGCTCTTGCCCTGCTCGGAAGGCGGGCGTCCGAGGTACGGATCATCGCCGTCTCCACCGACCCGCGCGGGGACACCCGGCCGGCGGTGCGCGCTTTCCTCGCCAGGCACGCGATGATCGGGCGCATGGAATACCTGGTGGGGTCGCGGGCGGCCCTCCTCCCGGTGTGGCGCGCGTGGGGCGTGAGCGCCAGCAACCCGACGGCCCACGACGAGGTCAACCACACGGCCGCGATCTACGGGATCTCGGCGAGCGGGAGGGTCATGACGATCTACGCGTCGAACTTCAAGCCGTCCGAGGTCGCCCACGACGTGCCGCTTCTCGCCTCTCAGTAGGCCGTGCCTATGCGTGGTGTAGCCGTTGTCTTGGTCGCGGCCGCCGCCCTGATCCTCGGGCTTGCTCTCGCCCGCCCGGCCCCCGTCGTACGCCCCGCCCCGGCGCTTCCCGCCCGAGTGCTCACCGGCGCGGGCGAGACGGTGGCGTCGCTGCACGGCAAACCGGCCCTGATCGACTTCTTCGCGAGCTGGTGCGGCCCCTGCGTGGCCGACGCGCCCGTCCTCGAGCGCGTGGCACGATCGCTCAGCGGCCGGGCGCGGGTGGTCGCGGTGGACTGGACTGACAACGCCGGCTCCGCCCGTGCCTTCGTCAGGCGGTTCCGCTGGTCGTTCCCGGTGCTGACGGACGCGGACGGGAAGTCGGGCTACGCCTACGGAATCCAAGGCCTCCCGAGCGCGTTCGTGCTCGACAGCCGCGGGGCCATCGTCCAGCGTCTGCTCGGTCCCCAGACGGTGACCAGCCTCGTGCGAGCGGTGGAGGAGGCCGCCCGGCGCAGCTAGCGAACGGCGACGATGCGGCTGTGGTCGACGAGCCCGGTGGCGGGATCGATCCACGCGATGCGCAGGAGGCCGGGGCTGAGGAGGGGGAGATGGGCGAGGAGGAAGCCCTGGGGATTGGCGGTCTGGACATTTCTGATCGGCTTGAACGCGCTCGTGCCCGCGGTCTCGTACTCGATGATCGCCGTCTGCACGCCGGCGCTCGCGCCGGGGCGCAGCTGGCCCCATACGGTCACGGCCGGACCCGTGCGGGGTTGGGGCAGCCAGACCGGGATCCGGTAGGCGAAGTACGAGGGCTTGGGGACGCCGGCCAGGCTGATCAGGCCGGTCTGGAACGTTCCCCAGTAGGCGGGGCTCCCCACCGGCTCGGCGGTCTGCGGTCCCGCGTCGACGAGCTCGAACTGGGCGAGCGCGCGCACGTAGGGGTCTTGCCAGGCCATGTACTCGCCCTCGTTGATGTACGCGGCCTGCTGGGCCTGGGAGGTGCGGACGAACGGGTTGGGAGGATCGCTCTTGTAGCCGTACTCGGTGAGGTACAGGGGCACCCCGCTCGGGGTGGGCACCGAGTAGGTGGCGAAGATGCGCTGCAGAGCACCTTCCAGGCGCGGCAGGTCGGCGAGGGTCGCCCAGTTGGGATTGGTGCTCACGACGTTGGGCGCGAGGGTGAACGAATACGGGTGATCGGCGTAGCCGGTGGCGTCGAGGAGCCCGGGGTGCTGGGCTCCGAAGGTCCCGGGCTGCCCGGTGGTCGGGCAGCCGAGCTGCACCGCGCGTGCACCCGTGAGGGGGCGGTAGGCGTTGCCGACGCAGTACAGCGCGCGCAGGAAGGTCATCGGCGGCATCGCCGGAAGGATTCCGTGGGAGGTCGAGCCCTTGGCCGAGGTGTCGCCGACAAGGACCGTATCGCCGCCGTGGCCGGAGGCGGCGAGGGCGTTCCACGCGCGGTCGAGGAGGCCGCGATAGACCACGGGCGACGCCTCGATCCAGGTGGTGAGCTTTCTGTGCCGGGGACCGACGCGACGGGTCGCGCCCCGGCGCCACTGGGGCGTGAGCCAGCCCGCCTCGTTGGGCTCGTTCCAGATCTCCCAGTAGTCGACGCGGGGCAGCGGCGCCGGCGGCGTGGGGGTGGCGGCGGGAGGGGTCCCCAGGAGACCGGGCGGGAGCGGGAGGCCGAAGAGCGTCGGCGTCGGCGTCGGCGGGGGCGCGGGCACGGGAGCCACGTAGGAGCCGCTGTAGCGCGTGCCGACGGCCTGGACGAACTGGCCCAACTGGACCGCGGAGGGGGAGTAGTTCTTGTTGAACTTGCTCGGGATGCTCGCCGGGGCGGGCGCGGTCGCCCAGTACGGGGCGGGCGAGGTGACGTCGAAATCGACCTGGATGCCGTCGGCCTGGGCGTCGGTGACGAGGACGTCGTAGCGATTCCAGGCGCCTGCGGGGTAGGCGGCCGGATTGGTGGCGTCGAAGTTCGGTCGCGTGTCCGAGGTCGGATTGGGCGCGACCAGAGCCCAGATCACCGACACGCGGATGCGCTCGACACCGAGCGAGGCGAGCTGGGCGAGCACCGCCGCCACATGGTCGGGCGAGGAGTAGACGAGCTGGTTGTCATCCTGGAGGATCGACTCCTGGGTCGTCGAGGCCACGGCCCGCGCCGGCGCGACCACGGCCGTAAGGGCGCAGGCCATCGCCAGCGCGCGCAACATCGTCGATCTCGCCATCCCGCGCCGATCGTAACCCGTGACGGGAGACGGTGCGCAGTTTGCGCCTTGGCGCGCGGTAGCGTTTCCCGTCGTCGAGCCAGGTGGCAATGCACGACACGACCGGAATCGAGCAGCAGCAGCGGCGACACGGCTGGACCGTGATCGGCGCCTTCGCCCTGCTCGCGGCGGCGACCCAGCTCCTGTGGCTCACCTACGCGCCGATCACCACGGGAACGGCCCACCACTACCGGGTGTCCGAGAGCGACGTCGGCTGGCTCTCGGAGATCTTCCCGCTCCTCTACGTCCTGCTCGCCATCCCTGCGGGCCGGATCCTGGACCGCCGGCTCCACGGCGGGCTGGCGGCCGGAGCGCTGCTCACCGTCGTCGGGGGACTGGTGCGCCTGGTCGGCGATGACTTCGCGTGGGCGCTGGCCGGGCAGTGCGTCGTGGCCGTCGCGCAGCCGCTCGTCCTCGGCGCGATCTCCAAGCTCGCGGGCGAGCGCCTCTCCGCGGGCGAGCGCCACCAGGGGATCGCCATCGGCTCGGCGGGGATCATGGTCGGGATGCTGTTCGCGCTCGTCGTGAGCTCGGCGCTCGGGGGCCGGGGAATCCACTTCCTGCTGGTGATCGGGGCGGCGTTCGCGGCCGTGGCCGCGGTCGCGATGGTGATTGCGCTGCGCCTGCCGGGTGCGGTGCCGGGGCCCGGCTCGCCCGCGGCCGCCGCGCGCCGTCCCCTGCGCGAGGTGTGGACGGAGGGGCAGGTGCGCGTCCTCGCCGGGCTTGTGTTCGTCGGCTTCGGCGTCTTCATCGCCCTCACCACTTGGCTGCAGGCCCTGCTCGACCACTACGGCGTCTCGGCCGACGCAGCGGGCGCCGTGCTGGTCGCCATGGTCCTCCTCGGCGCCGTGGGCTCGGTGGCGCTCGCGCCCCGGGTGCTCGCCCGCGGCGCCGAGCAGCGCCTGATCGGCGCGTCGATCGCGGCGGCAATCGGCGGCTCGGTCGTGCTCGCCCTCGTCCATGCCTTCGCCCTCGACGCGGTGGTCCTCGGGGTGATGGGGATGCTGCTCCTCACCGACCTGCCGGTGATCCTCGAGCTCGCCGAGCGCCGGGCCGGCAACGACGGCGGCACCGTCGCGGGGCTCATGTGGCTCGCGGGCAACGCGGGCGGAATCCTCGTCGCCGTCCTCGTCCAGGCCCTCGTGCACCATCCAGTGCCCGCGTTCCTGCTCCTGGCCGCGTGCGCGGGCGCGGCGATCCCGCTGCTGCGGCGGCTGACCCTCTACCCCCACGGGTCCCGGCCCCTCGCCCGCGCCACCAGGTAGCGGCCCAACAGGGCGAACCAGTCGAGCGCCCCAGCCACGAAGTGACCGACGGGGCCGGTGAGGAGGAGAGCGGCGAAGCGGGATGGCACCGCGCGGACGCTATCGTTCGCCGTTCCATGGTTCTCAAGACCAATGTCACCGAGCTGCCCGAGTCGCGCGTGCGCGTCGAGGCCGAGGTGGCCTCCGAGGAGGTCGAGCGACGGCTCCATCAGGCGGCACGCGAGCTCGGGCGCCAGATGCGCATCCCGGGCTTCCGCAAGGGCAAGGTGCCCCCACCGGTGGTGATCAGCCGCCTGGGCCGGGATGCCGTGTTCGACGAGGCGCTGCGCAGCTCGCTCCCCGTCTGGTACAGCGACGCCATCAACGCCGCCGGAATCGACCCGGTGGGAGATCCGCAGCTCGACGTCGGCGAGCTTCCCGGCGAGGGCCAGCCGCTGGCGTTCTCGATTGAGATCGGGGTGCTGCCGGCCGCGCAGCTCGGCGAGTACAAGGGAGTCGAGGTCGGGCGCCGCGAGCCCGAGGTCGACCCGGAGAAGGTCGACGAGGAGATCGAGCGCCTGCGCGAGCGGGCCGCCACCCTGGAGACGGTCGAGCGCCCGGCGGCGCTGGGCGACAGCGTGGTGATGGACTACGTCGGGAAGATCGACGGCGAGCCGTTCGAGAACGGCTCCGGCCGCGACCAGCTGCTCGAGCTCGGCTCCGGCCAGCTCATCGAGGGATTCGAGGAGCAGCTCGTGGGCGCCGAGGCGGGCGAGGAGCGCGTCGTCGAGGTCACCTTCCCCGAGCGCCACCGCACTTGGCCCAACCAGCCCGCGACCTTCGACGTCACTGTCAAGGAGGTCAAGGAGAAGCGGATGCCCGAGCTCGACGACGACTTCGCGATCGAGACCGCCGGCTTCGACAGTCTCGAGGACCTGCGCAGGGACATCTCCGAGCGCATGATCGAGGAACAGGGCAAGGCGATCGACCAGGAGTTCGAGGAGGCGGTGCTCGACACCGTGGTCTCGCAGTCCGAGATCGAGGTTCCCCGCCACCTGGTGCACGAGCGCGCCCACGAGCTGTGGCACCAGATGGTGCAGACCTTTGAGCGCCAGGGGCTCTCCAAGGAGGCCTACATTCAGCTCGCGGGCAAGGACGACGAGGAGCAGATAATCCACGAGGCCGAGCCCGAGGCCGCGCAGACGATCCGCCGCGAGGCGGTGCTTGCCGCGATCGTCGCCGCCGAGAACATCGCGCCGAGCGACGAGGAGATCCTCGAAGCGATCAGGCCGTCGGCCGAGCGTGACGGTATCTCGCCCGAGGACCTCCTGGGCCGCCTGCGCAAGGCCGACCGGATCGAGCGCCTGCGCGAGGAGCTGGCTTCGCGCCAGGCCATCGATCTGCTCGTCCGCGAGGCGAAGGCGATCGGCGTCGAGGAGGCCGAGGAGCGCGAGGCCGGCGCCCGGGCGCGCGAGAAGCTGTGGACCCCGGGGCAGGAAGAGGAAGGCTCCGCCGCCAAGCCGGAGGCGGGCGAAGGCTCCTCGAAGATCTGGACGCCGGGAAGCTGAACTTCTCGGTGGTACCCGTCAGCGCGGCTTTCGACGGTTGCTAGACTCGCCGCGAGTGGCGGTATACGCGCACTTGAAGTACCGTCGCCAGGCCGGGAAGGCCAGGACGCTGCGGGCAGGATTCCGGCCCAGGAAGAGAGAAAGAGCGAGACCATGAGCCCATTGGTACCGATGGTCGTCGAGCAGACTTCCCGCGGGGAGCGAGCATTCGACATCTACAGCCGGCTGCTCAATGAGCGGATCATCTTTCTCGGCACCCCTGTCGATGATCAGATCGCGAACCTGATCGTCGCGCAGCTGCTGCATCTGGAGTCCGAGGATGCCGACAAGGACATCTCGATTTACATCAATTCGCCCGGTGGCTCGGTCTACGCCGGGCTGGCGATCTACGACACGATGCAGTTCATCAAGCCCGATGTGCAGACGATCTGCGTCGGGATCGCCATGTCGATGGGCGCGCTCCTGCTCTCAGGCGGCGCGGCGGGTAAGCGAATGGCGCTGCCCAATGCGAAGATCCTGATCCATCAGGTGTCCTCGAGCTTCCAGGGTCAGGCAACTGACATCGAGATCCACGCGAGGGAAATCATTGACGTCCGGCGGCGTTTGGATGAGATCATCGCCCACCACACGGGCAAGCCGGTCGAAGAGGTACGCAAGGACACCGAGCGCGACTATTTCATGAGCTCTGAGGAGGCAAAGGACTACGGCATCATCGATCGCGTGATCTCGCAGCACTGAGGTATTAGGCTTCGAGGTCAGCGTCGCGGCCGACGGCTCCGGGGAGGGCACCAAAAATGGCACGTCCAACGGACTCCAACGAACAGCTTCTCTGCAGCTTCTGCGGGAAGTCCCAACGGCAAGTCAAGAAGCTCATCGCCGGTCCCGGCGTATACATCTGCGATGAGTGCATTGATCTCTGCAACGAGATCATCGACGAGGAGCTCACCGCTCCGCCGACCTTCGACATCGAGAACCTGCCCAAGCCGCGGGAGATCTACGACGTCCTCAACGAGTACGTGGTTGGCCAGGAGCAGGCCAAGCGCTCGCTCTCGGTAGCGGTCTACAACCACTACAAGCGCGTGCAGATGATGCAGTCCGATGAGAACGACATCGAGCTGCAGAAGTCCAACATTCTCCTGCTCGGCCCGACGGGTTGCGGCAAGACGCTGCTGGCCCAGACCCTCGCGCGGATCCTCAACGTGCCCTTCGCGATCGCCGATGCCACCGCGCTCACCGAGGCGGGGTACGTGGGCGAGGATGTCGAGAACATCCTCCTGAAGCTCATCCAGGCCGCCGACTACGACGTCAAGAAGGCGGAGACGGGCATCATCTACATCGACGAGGTCGACAAGATCGCCCGCAAGGCCGACAACCCCTCGATCACCCGCGACGTGTCCGGCGAGGGCGTCCAGCAGGCGTTGCTGAAGATCCTCGAGGGGACACAGGCATCGGTGCCTCCCCAGGGTGGGCGCAAGCATCCCCACCAGGAGATCCTGACGATCGACACCACCAACGTGCTGTTCATCTGCGGCGGCGCGTTCGCGAACCTCGACAAGGTGATCGAGCGGCGGATCGGCCACCAGGGGATCGGCTTCGGCGCGGCGATCAAGTCCAAGGACCAGCGCGACACCGGCGAGATCTTCGAGCACTGCCTGCCGGAGGACCTGATCCAGTACGGATTGATCCCGGAGTTCATCGGCCGCCTGCCGGTCATGTCGGCCATCCATCAGCTCGCCCGCGACGAGCTGATGCAGATCCTCACCGAGCCGCGCAACGCCCTGGTCAAGCAGTTCCAGCGCTTCTTCCAGTTCGACGG
>DASZMD010000374.1:0-17417 GCA_035551955.1 Solirubrobacteraceae bacterium
CGCGGCCCGGAGGCCGGGCTCGAGCTCCTGCACCCCCTGCTCGGCGAACCGGCGCTCGAGCGCTACCAGCCGCTCCACGCCGCCCACGCCGAGCTCCTGCGGCGAAGCGGCGACCGCGCCGGTTCCGAGCACGCGTACTCCCAGGCCATCGAGCTCAGCGCCAACGCCGTCGAGCGCGCCGAGCTCGAGCGCCGCCGCGACGCTCTGTAGTCCGGTTCAGCGGAGGGCCAGCCGCTGATGCACGAGGGCGACGGCCATCGAGCCCTCGCCCACCGCCGAGGCGACCCGCTTGATCGAACCCGAGCGGACGTCGCCGACGGCGAACACGCCCGGCTGGCTCGTCTCCAGGGGCAGCGGGAGCTCGCCGTGGTAGGCCGCGAGGGCCTCCTCGCCCAGGTCGCGACCCGCGAGCAGGAAGCAGTGCTCGTCCATCGCCACCTGGCCCCCGAGCCACTCGGTGTGCGGCGACGCGCCGATGAAGACGAACAGCGCCCGGCACTCGAGCTCCTGCCGGGTGCCCGTGCGGGTGTCCTCGACGACCACCGACTCGAGCACGGGCTCGCCCTTCAGTCCGACCACCTGGGCACAGGTCATGAGCTCGACCTCGTCATGGCGCTCGATCTCGTCGATCAGGTAGCGCGACATCGACTTGCCCAGGTCCTCGCCGCGGATGAGGAGGCGGCAGCGAGCGGCGCGCTGGGAGAGGAACATGGCCGCCTGACCGGCCGAGTTGCCGCCCCCGACGACGATGACGGGGTCTCCCGCGCACAGAAGTCCCTCCGCCTGCGTGGCGGCGTAGTACACGCCCAGCCCTTCGTAGCGCTCGAGCTTTGGGACGTCGAGCTTGTTGTACTGGGCGCCGGTGGCGACGATCACCGAGCGACCGTTGACCACGTCGCCGCCGGCGAGCTGGACGGCGAAATGACCGTCGTCGCGCACCAGGCCCACCGCCTCGGCGGGGATGGCGAGGCGAGCGCCGAACTTGCCCGCCTGGAGTGCCGCACGCTCGGCGAGCTCGCTGCCCGAGATCCCCGCGGGAAAGCCCAGGTAGTTCTCGATCCGCGCCGAGGTGCTCGCCTGGCCGCCGAAGGCGACGGCGTCGATGGCCTGGGTGTCGAGCCCCTCCGAGGCGCCGTAGACGGCGGCGGCGAGCCCGGCCGGCCCGCCCCCGACGATGACGAGATCGCAGAGCGCGGGCGGCGCGCCGCGGGCACCGAGGCCGAGGAGGTTCGCCACCTCGGCGTTGGAGGGATTGCGTAGGACGTTGCTGGCGGCGGCGACGACGATCGGGGTCTGCTCGGGCTCGACGCGCAGGACCCGCAGCAGCTCGTCCGCCTCCTCGTCGGTCTCGACATCGATCCACTGGTAGGGCATCCGGTTGCGGGCCAGGAACTCGCGCAGGCGGCGGGTGTCGCGTGAGTAGCGCGAGCCCACGAGCTTGATCCCCGTCCCCGCCTCGATCAGCAGCGAGCGCCGGGCCAGGAAGGCGCCGAGGATGAGGTTGCTGAGCTCTTTGTCCTGGGCCACGAGCTCACGCAGCCGCGTCACCGGCAGCTGGATCACCTCGCCGGCGTCGCGCACCACCGCGGTCAGGTAGATCTGCGACCCGGTGAGGAGATTGAGCTCGCCCACGAAGCCGCCGGGGCCGTGTACGGCGATCACCCGGTTCTCGTGCTCGTACCCCTGGACGATGACCACCGCGCCCGAGACGACGACGAAGAAGTCGCGCGGGGTGTCGCCGTCGCGGAAGAGCACGTCGCCCGACTCCACGGCCCGGACGCTGCCCATCGCCCGCATGCGCGCGAGCTGGTCCGCCGCCAGGTGGGGGAAGGCGCCGCGATCGGGCGACTCCTCGACGCCGAGACCGATCGGGACGCTCACGTCTCGAGGGCCCGGGTCGCCGCCGACATGAACCCCTCCGCCAGCCGATCGCCGATCCCGCCCACGGGCACCAGGCGCGGGACGGACAGGCTCGCTTGGAGGTCGAGGCGGATCCGGGTGCGCGCGTGCGCTGTGGTGTTCGCGCCTTCTTCGAGGTGCCACACCACCTCGAAGAGCTCATCGTCGCCCGGGTGGTTGGGCACCCGTGTCAGGCTCACCGTGTGCGGATCGGGGAGGGTGATGGCGAGGACGAGATCGAAGTCCTTGACGATCGGGCCGACGGCGGCGTGGAGCACTCCCCGCGCCCTCGTCGGCTCCCCCTCGGCGTCGCGCTCGAGCACCTCCACCCGACGCACCACCTCGGGGTGCCAGTCCGGGTAGCGATCGACGGCCCGGAAGAAGCGCACGCACTCGGCGACCGGCGCGGTGGTGACGCCGGTTGCGGATCCCCGGAGGTCCTTCATAGGCTGGAGCATATGAGTTCGGGTAACTCGGGCCGGTTCGACGCCGTGATCGTGGGCGGTGGCCACAACGGCCTCGTCGCCGCCGCCATGCTCGCGCGCGCCGGCCGCTCGGTGCTCGTGCTCGAGCGCGGCGCCGAGGTGGGCGGGGCGGCCGTGTCGGGCTCGCCGTGGCCCGGGGTCGACGCGCGGGTCTCGCGCTATGCCTACCTGGTGAGCCTGTTCCCGATCGCGCTGCTCCGCTCGCTCGGGATCGACGTCGAGCTGCGCCCCCGCGCCATCGCCTCCTATACCCCCCAGGGCGACGGCGGGCTGCTCGTTCGCGGCGACGGTCCCGCGCCCGGCGATCACCCCGAGTCCGAGGCCTGGGAGCGCTTCTACGCGATGGTGGGCGGCGTCGCCCGGCGGCTCTTCCCCACGCTGACCGAGCCGCTGCGCTCGCGCGAGGAGATGCGCGGGGTCGCCGGCGACGAGGCGGCGTGGGAGGCGCTGTTCGAGCAGCCGCTGTCCGCGGTCCTCGAGCGCACGTTCGCCTCGGACCTGCTCCGGGGCATCGCGCTCACCGACGCCACCATCGGCACCTTCGCGCCCGCCGACGACCCGGCCCTGCGCCAGAACCGCTGCTTCCTCTACCACGTGATCGGGAACGGGACCGGTCGCTGGAACGTCCCCGTCGGGGGCATGGGGGCGGTGAGCGGAGCGCTGGCCGCCGCCGCCCGCAGCGCCGGGGCGGAGATTCGCACCCGCGCGGAGGTGGTCCGGGTGAGGACCGACGGCGTCCTCGCCGAGGTCGAGCTCGGGGACGGCGAGCGCGTCCACGCGGGACATGTGCTCGCCGGCGTCGCCCCCGCCGTCCTCGATCGCCTGCTCGGCGCCGGGGTCCGCGCCGGGCTCCCCGAGGGCTCCCAGCTCAAGCTCAACATGCTCCTGAAGCGGCTGCCGAGGCTGCGAGACCCCGGCGTCGACCCCCGCGATGCCTTCGCCGGCACCTTCCACGTCAACGAGGGATACGACCAGCTCGAGCTCGCCTACCGCCTGGCCGCCGCCGGACGGATCCCTGCCCTGCCTGCGTGCGAGGCGTACTGCCATTCGCTCACCGACCCGAGCATCCTCTCCCACGCCCTGCGCTCCACCGGAGCCCACACCCTGACCGTTTTCGCCCTGCACATGCCCGCGCGACTGTTCTCCGGGCTGGCCGCCGGCCGCGCCAAGGAGGAGGCGGTGGCGGCGACGTTGCGTTCGGTCGACTCGGTGCTGGCCGAGCCGCTCGAGGACTGCCTGCTGCACACGCCGGAGGGAGCGCCGTGCCTCGAGGCGCTGACCCCGCTGGACCTCGAGCGTGAGCTGGGCATGCCCGGCGGTCACATCTTCCACCGCGACCTGGCCTGGCCCTTCGCTGAGAGCGAGGAGGAGGTGGGCAGGTGGGGAGTCGAGACGGCGTGGCCGAACGTGTGGCTGTGCGGGGCGGGTGCGCGCCGTGGAGGCGGCGTGAGCGGAATCCCGGGGCACAACGCGGCGCGGGCGGTCCTGCACAAATAAATCTGACAGCACAGCGCAAGTTTCCGGTCCGACCGGGATCTATCTCATTGGTAGGCAACAGAACCAAGGAGTGTCGCAATGAGAAAGATTCTCGTTCTAACCGCATGTGGGGTCGTCGGACTGGCCGGCGTGGCGCAAGCCGCTAAGCCGCCGCACCCAACGCATCCCGTTCACCCCAGCCATCCCGCGAGCCCCGCGCACCCGAAGTCGTGCACGGCGCGTTCTGAGGGCTACAACGCGGCGGGGACGCTGACCTCGGCGACGCTGACGCCGGTCACCGGCAGCACCACCCTCTTCACCGGAACGCTCGCCGTGAACATCACGAAGGTCAATCATCACGGCACGACCGGCGCCCAGTCGTTCACGCTGACCAGCGCGCGTGTGGTCTTCCACCACGGTGTCGACGCGACGGCGCCGGCGGCCGGCAGCCGAGTCGGGCTCCACGGCAAGATCACGGTCCTGCCCAAGGGTTGCTCGACGACGGGCTTCACGCCGACCATCACCATCCGCAAGGTTGATCTTCGGGCGGGCAAGTAGCACGAGCCGAGGTGCGCCGCTCAGGGGTCCGGGGGCCGGCCTGGCACGAGACGCCAGGCCGGCCATGGATCCAATAACGGCACGGACGTTGCCTGGGGAGGTAACGTGATGCCATGACCCCGCGACTGGGAATGCGCACTTCACACGAGCGGATGCTGGAATCCCTCTACCGGCGCCATGCCGCCGATGTGTATCGGTACGCGCTGATGATGCTCGACAGCCCGGCCGATGCCGAGGACGTCACCCAGACGACCTTCCTCAATGCCTACCGGGCGCTCCTGCGCGGCGAGCGCCCGCGGCACACCGGCAGCTGGCTGCGGACGATCGCCCACAACCTCTGCCTCCAGCACTTTCGCCAGGCTTCGCGGCGACCAAGCGAGGTCGAGCTCGAGGACGAGGCGGCCGAGCTCGTCAGCGAGCACCAGGCCTTCGTCGTCGAGGATCTGAGCCGCGCGCTGGGGCAGATCCCGGTCAACCAGCGAGCGGCGCTGCTCATGCGCGAGCTCGAAGGTCGCTCGATCGCCGAGATCGCGACCGTCCTCGGCGTCTCGAAGTCGGCGGTCGAGACGCTCCTCTTCCGCGCCCGGCGAGGCGTGCGCGAGCAGCTAGAGGGGGCCCTGACCTGCGCCGAAGCCGAGCAGGCGATCTCGAGACAGCTCGACGGTCACCTGAAGCGCTCAGAGCGTGGCGCCCTGCGCGCGCACCTGCGCCAGTGCGAGGAATGCGCCCACCTGGCGCGGAGCCTGCGAGCACAGCGGGGAGCGATCCGAGCGCTGGCGGCGATCCCGCTCCCGGGAGCCCTGGCGTGGAGCAAGTTCGGGAGCGGAGCCGCGGCGAGCAGCGTGGCGAGCGCCAACGCGGGCGCCGCCGCCTCGGGGGGAGCGTGGGTCGCGGGCTCGGTGGTCTCGAAGCTCGCGGGCGCGGCGGTCGTGGCGGCCCTGGGCGCGGGCGCGGGCGTCGTCGCGGTCGTCGACCATCCCTGGAGGGGCGACGGGCCGGTGGCCAAGGTGCCCGTCCGCGTGGCCGCGAGTGAAGGCGCGGCGAGCGCCTCCCCCGCCGCCTCAAGTGCGAGCGCCTCATCGTCCACTTCGCCCACGCGCCCCGACCTGCAACGAGCGAGCCGGGCCGGGCAGAGCGCCCGCCTGGCCTCGCTCGCGCGGGCGGGAGCGGCCGCCAAGGTGAATGGGTCGCCAGCCGTCAAGGGGGCGGCGCCCGGCGCCGGCCCCGCCGCCTCCACCGGCAAGCAGCACGGCAGCGCCGGGTCGGGAGCTTCGCGCGGGAAGCACGCCGGACAGGGCAAGCACAAGCCGCACCCGACCCATCCGGCCCACCCCGCGCACCCGACGCATCCGGCCAAGCCGACCCACCCGGCTCAGCCCACGCCCCCGACGCACCCGGTCAAGCCAGCTCATCCCGCCACGCCGAGCGCGACGACGACCACGCCGACGCCGACGCCGACCACCACGACCAAGCGCCCCGCCCCGCCCGCGAACGGCTCGGGCAAGTAGTTTCCTCCCAGGCCGAGGGGCGCGCGCCGGGCCGTTGGGGCATGATCCAGTGCCGATGCTCGCCGTCTACGCCTCCGACATCGACCCCGACGATCCGCTGCGCGGGCTGACCGTGGGCGAGCGCCCGGAACCGGAGGCGCCGCCCGGGTGGACGACGGTGACGGTCAAGGCGGCGTCGCTCAACCATCATGACCTGTGGTCGCTGCGCGGCGTCGGGCTGAGCCGCGACCGGCTCCCGATGATCCTCGGCTGTGACGCCGCGGGCCTCGACGAGGAAGGCCACGAAGTCGTCGTCCACGCGGTCATCACCGACGACTCCTGGCGCGGTGATGAGACCCTCGACCCGCACCGATCGCTCCTCTCCGAGAAGCACCAGGGGGCGCTCGCCGAGCGCGTCGCCGTGCCTCGCCGCAATCTCGTGCCCAAGCCCCCCGAGCTCTCATTCGAGGAGGCCGCCTGCCTGCCCACAGCGTGGCTCACCGCCTACCGGATGCTCTTCACGCGCGGACGGGTCGTGCCGGGGATGACCGTGCTTGTCCAGGGCGCCACCGGGGGCGTGGCCACCGCCCTCACCGTGCTCGCCCGGGCCGGCGGCGCGCGCGTGTGGGTGACGAGCCGCTCGGAGGAGAAGCGAGCGCAGGCGCTCGAGCTCGGCGCCGACGAGGCCTTCGAGTCGGGCGCGCGCCTGCCCGAGCGCGTCGATGCGGTGATGGAGACCGTGGGGCAGGCGACGTGGGCCCACTCGGTGCGCTCGCTCAAGCCCGGGGGGACGCTCGTCACCTCGGGGGCGACGTCGGGCGCCTCGCCCCCCGCCGAGCTCAACCGCGTGTTCTTTCTTCAGCTCTCGATCATCGGCTCGACCATGGGCACGCGCGACGAGCTCGAGCGACTGATCCGCTTCTGTGTCGAGCGCAATATCCGCCCCGCCATCGACACCGTCCTCCCCCTGGCCGAGGCGGCCAAGGGGTTCGAGGCATTGCTCGCGGGCGACGTCGTCGGCAAGATCGTCTTCACCGTCTAACGGCCCTCACGAGGACAGGGGCTGGGTCAGGTCGTACACGGTCTGGCCGCCGATGGTGACCGCCTTGTAGTGGGCCTTGACCCAGGTGGTGATCGCGGTCGCGCTCGAGGAGCCGCCGGGAGCGCCGCCGCCGCCCAGGCCGCCGCCAGGCCGGGCGCCGCCACCGGGGAAGCCGCCCCGCGGCGCGCCGCCGCCCGGAGCGCCGCCCCCGGCGCCGCCGGCGGGGGGCCCGCCGCCCCCCGGCCCGCCGCTGCTCGCGATGTAGTAGTGGATGTCGCCCTGGGCGACGTACTGCTGGAACTGGGCGAGGGTGAGATGGCCGCCCTCGTTGTTGAAGCCGTCGATGGCCATCACGGGCGCACCCCCGGCGGCGAGCTCGAGCGCGGCCGCGTTCTGCGACCCCGAGGTGGCCGCCACCCAGCGGTAGCGGGCGCTCCCCGACTCGAGCGCGGCGACAAGCGCGGTGCTCACGCTCCCGCCGTGCCGACCGCCCGCGCCACCGCCGAAGCTGAAGCCGGTGCTGGGGCCCGCGGCGGGCACCGAGCCGGTATGGGCGGTGGCGATCGTCTGCGCCGAATAGGCGACGGGACCGGCTACGGATGCGACCGCGGCGAGCACCGCGGTGACGACGGCGACCCGGCGCCCGACTCGCCGCAGGGCGGGAGCGGCCAGGAGCCCGGCGACCGCCAGCACTCCGCTGACGAGGATGACCACGCGCAGCCACGGCTGCCACTGCGGCGTGCGGTCGAGCAGGACCCAGGACCAGCCGGCGGTGACGAGCACCCCCACCGCCATGACCGCGCGGGCGGCCAGCGTCGCGCGCGCCCGCCACAGCATGCTCGCCCCGATGGCCACGAGGGCGGCGATGGCCGGCGCCAGGGCGACCGTGTAGTAGGTGTGGATGACCCCGCTGCTCAGGCTGAAGACGAGGCCGCTGACGATCAGCCATCCGCCCCACAGGAGCAGGGCCGCCCGGGCCCGGTCGGTGCGCGGCGCCCGCCGGCGCAGCCACAGCCCGGCCACGAGCGCGACCCCGGCCGCGGGGAGCAGCCATGACGCCTGGCCGCCCATCAGGTCGTTGAACAGGCGCAGGACCCCGGTCGAGCCGCTGAAGTTGGCGCCGCCTCCGCCTCCGCCCGGACCGGTGGCCCCGAAGATGCGGCCGAGGCCGTTGTAGCCGAGGATGAGGTTGAAGATGCCGTTGTCGGGCGAGCCGTCGATGAAGGGCCGCGAGCCGACCGGCCACAGGGCGACGATGGCCACCCACCAGCCGCAGCTCACGACGATCGCCACCGCGCCCGCGAGCAGCTGGCCGAGGCGACGGCGCAGGCCTGTGGGGGCGGCCACCAGGTACACCAGGGCGAACCCAGGGAGGACCAGAAAGGCCTGACCCATCTTGGCGAGGAAGGCGAAGCCGATCATCGTCCCGGCGGCGATCACCCACCGCGTCGAGGCGCGCTCGAGCGCCCGGGTCAGGCAATAGGCGCTCGCGACGAGGAGGAGGACGAGGAGGGCGTCGGGATTGTTGTAGCGGAACATGAGCGCCGCGACGGGAGTGATCGCGAGCAGCGCGCCCGCGAGCAGCCCCGCGCCGGCTCCGAACCAGCGCTTGACCGCCGCGTAGAGCAGGGCGACGGCGGCGACGCCCTCGAGCGCCTGAGGTACGAGCATGCTCCAGCTGGTGAAGCCGAAGATCCGTCCCGAGAGCGACATCACCCACAGCGAAGCGGGGGGCTTGTCGACGGTGATGAAGCTCGAGGCGTCGAGTGAACCGAAGAAGAACGCCTTCCAGCTCTTGGTTCCCGCCTCGACGGCGGCGGCGTAGAAGCTGTTCGCGTAACCCGAGGCGCTGAGGTCCCACAGGTAGGCGACGGCGGTGCAGACGAGGAGCGCGACGAGGGCCGGACGCACCCACCTCGGGTCGCCGCGGCGGTGGGGGGTTGGGCCGCTGCCGGGCGGGGCCTGCGCGGGCGGCTGCTGGGTCGGGCGATCGAGGAGGAGGGTCGAGTTCATGGCCGGATACGGTGCTGGTCGCCGATAAGAGCGACCGACGACGGGCCTAAGAACAACGTCGGAGCCGCGGGGCCGGACGTCTTCGTCCCGGCCGTTCCCTGCGCGGCCCGGCCGCCCCTGTCCCTAGGTCGCGAGCTGGTCGATGAGCCAGGCGGCGTGATCCATCAGCCGCTCGATCGGGAACTGGTCGGGATCGGTGAGGGTGAGGCGCGCCGCGTCGTCGGCCAGGGTCGAGAGCGTGCGGGCCATGAGCACGGGGTCGGGCAAGACGCGACCCGGAGCAAGGCCGGGACGCACGAGCTCGGCGAGTACCTCGAGGACGGCATCACGGCCCTTGCCGATCTGCTCGCGGAGCATCTCGGGAGCGCCCTCCTGCGGCATCAGGACCAGCCGCCAGGTCACCGGGTCGCCGCGCACCGCCTCGAGGTAGCCGCGCAGGGCGCCGAGGAGCATCTCGCGGGAGCTGCCCTCCCAGCTCACCGGGGGCAGGATGCGCGCGAGCTGAGCCCGGGCGCGGGCCGTTTCGCGCGCCAGCATCGCCTCGAGCAGGCCGCCGAGGTCGTTGAAGTGCCCGTAGACGACGGGGCGCGTGATCCCCGCGCGCCGGGCCACCGCCTCGATCGAGACGGCGTGGAATCCCGCCTCGCCGACGATCGCCTTGGTCACGTCGAGCAGCTGTTCGCGCCGCTCGGCGCCGGTCATTCGGGGCTGGGGTCGCGGGGTCACCGACATCGCTCTTGACGGCGGAGCTTACACTAGTGTAAGTTACGATGCTGTAAGTTACACCGAGGAGGCAATGATGTCCGCCAGCGAGACCATCGAACAGCCATCCGCCCAGGAGACCGTCGACGTCGTCATCGTCGGCAGCGGCTTCTCGGGCCTGGCCATGGCCGTCGCGCTCGCGCGCTCGGGGAACGCGGACTTCGTCGTCCTCGAACGCGCCCTCGAGGTGGGCGGGACATGGCGCGCGAACTCCTATCCCGGCTGCGCGTGCGACGTGCCCAGTCACCTCTACTCGCTCTCCTTCGCCCCCAATCCCCACTGGACCTCGACCTTCTCGCCCCAGCCCGAGATCGGCGCCTACCTGCGCCGCGTCGCCGAGGAGCACCATGTCCTCCCCCATGTGCGCTTCGGCTGCGAGCTCGAGCACGCCGAGTGGGACGCCGACGCCGGGCGCTGGCGGCTCGAGACCTCGACCGGTCCACTCAGCGCGCGCGTCCTCATCACCGCCGCCGGCCCCCTGAGCGAGCCCGCCGTCCCCGACATCCCGGGCCTGGCCGACTTCCAGGGGCCCGTCTTCCACTCGGCGGTGTGGGACCACGAGCATGACCTCACGGGCGAGCGCGTCGCCGTCATCGGGACCGGCGCGAGCGCGATCCAGTTCGTCCCCCAGATCCAACCCCGGGTGAGCAAGCTCCACCTCTTCCAGCGCACCCCGCCCTGGATCATGCCGCGTCCCGACCGCAAGCTGACGCGCGTCGAACGCGCCGTCTACCGCCGCTTCCCCGTCGCCCAGCGCGCCATGCGCGAGGGCATCTACCGCGCCCGCGAGCTCTTCGCGATCCCCATGCTGCGGGTCGCCCTCTCCCCGATCATCGGGGTCGCCACCCGCCGCCACCTCCGCCGCCAGGTCCCCGACCCCGATCTCCGCGCCAAGCTGACCCCGTCCTATGCCCCCGGGTGCAAGCGCATCCTCGTCTCCAACGACTACCTCCCCTCCCTCGGCCGGCCCAACGTCGAGCTGGTGTGCGAGGGGATCGCCAGGGTCGAGAGCAATGCCATCATCGGCGTCGATGGCAGCGCCCGCCCCGTCGACACGATCATCCTCGGGACCGGCTTCCACGTCACCGACGTGGCCATCGCCGAGCGCGTCCGCGGGCGCGACGGCCGGACCCTGGCCGAGCACTGGGACGGCAGCCTCTCCGCCCACCGCGGGACGACGGTCGCCGGCTTCCCCAACCTCTTCCTCCTCCTCGGGCCGAACACCGGGGTCGGGCACACCTCGGTCGTCGTCATGGCCGAGGCGCAGGTGGCCTACGTCGCGGCAGCCCTCGCCTGCATGCGCTCGCAGGGCGTCGCCGCCCTCGAGCCGCGCGAGGAGGCCCAGGCGACGTGGAACGCCGAGGTGCAGCGACGGATGAAGGGCACGGTGTGGACGGAAGGTGGGTGCCAGAGCTGGTACCTGGACAACAAGGGCCTGAACACAACCCTGTGGCCCGGCTTCACCTTCCGCTTCCGCCGCGCCCTGCGCAGCTTCGACCCCTCCGAGTACCGCC
Source organism: Solirubrobacteraceae bacterium (assembly GCA_035551955.1). Lineage (GTDB taxonomy): Bacteria > Actinomycetota > Thermoleophilia > Solirubrobacterales > Solirubrobacteraceae > Palsa-465. The sequence goes on from DASZMD010000374.1 coordinate 11,237, forward strand.
TGATCACCGCCCCGATCCCGCACGCGCCCGAGGGGGTTCCGGCATGAGCGCCCGCGTGATCATCACCGGTGCCGCGAGCGGCATCGGCGCCGCCACCGCCGCCTCGCTGCGCGAGCGCGGCGCCCAGGTCATCGGCCTCGACGTCAACGCCGACGGCGACGGCGTCTTGCCCTGCGACGTGCGCGATCAGGCCTCCGTCGACGAGGCGGTGGCGCAGGCGATCGAGCGCCTCGGCGGCCTCGACGTGCTCATCAACTGCGCGGGCATCGGCGACCCCCAGAGCGCGGGCGAACGACCGGGCGAGGACGCCGAGCGCGTGCTCGCCGTCAACCTCCTCGGTCCCTGGCGCGTCACCGGGGCCGCGCTCGGAGCGCTGCGCGAAGCGCGCGGCCGGGTGGTCAACGTCGCCTCCGGCCTGGCCCACCTCACCGTCCCCTACGCGCCCGCCTACTGCATGAGCAAGCGCGGCCTCGTCGCCTACTCCGACGCGCTGCGGCTCGAGCACGGCGACGCCATCACCGTCACCACCGTCTATCCCGGCTACATCCGCACGCCGATCCATGAGGCGGCCGCCGCCAAGGGGCTGTCCCTCGAGGGCGCCGTCCCCGCCGAGAGCATCGAGGACGCCGCGCGCACGCTCACCCGCGCCGCGCTCGACTCCCCCAAGCGCGACGTCGCCACCACTCGCCTGGGCGAGATCTCCTACACGCTGCTCCGCTTCACCCCGCGGCGCCTGGTCGACTGGGCCATCGGCCGGCAGTTCCGGCGCGGCGACTTCGAAAGCTCTGAGCTCGTGGCCCGCTCGCGGGAGTGAGCGATTGACGCTAGGCCCTGCCGGGGTAGGACCCTGCCGTGGACCGGCGCGACACCTGCAGCCTGACCTTCGACGACGGCCCCGACCCGGTGTGGACGCCGCGCGTCCTCGACTGCCTGCGCGGCGAGGGAGCGCGGGCGACGTTCTTCGTCATGGCCGAGCGGGCGAGTGCCCGCCCCGGGCTCATCGACCGCATGCACGCGGAGGGGCACGAGGTCGAGCTCCACTGCGCCCGCCACATCCGCCACTCCGAGCTCGACGAGCCTGCGTTGCGCAGGGACACCGATCGCGGCCTGCGCACGCTCGCGGGACTGGGCGCTCACGTCCGCCGCTGGCGGCCTCCGTGGGGCGTGGTCACCGAGGCGACGCGAGCGGTGGCGGAGGAGCGCGAGCTCGAGATCGTGTGCTGGAGCGCCGACACCGAGGACTGGTGCGGCGACCCGGCGGAGGTGATGCACGAGCGCGTCGCCGCGCGGCTCCGCGCCGGCTCAGTCGTGCTCATGCACGACGGCCTCGGCCCGGGCGCGACGCGGACGGGGTGCCATGAGACCGTCGAGCTCATCCCCCGCCTGACCGCGACCCTGCGCGCTCGCGGGCTGCGCGCCGTTCCCCTGTCGGAGAACGCGGGATGAGCGTGCTGGCGGCGGTGGAGCCCGGTCTCGACACCACACTCGCGCGGATCGCCGCGGGCGCCGATGAGCTCGACCGCCACCCCGCCTTCCCCCACGAGGCCTTCGCCGAGCTCGCGCGGGCGGGCGTCCTCGGCGCCACCTTGCCCGGACCCGAGGGCGGGCGCATCCCCTTCGCCGGCGAGCTTCGCCTCGTCCGTGAGGTCTCCCGGGCGGACGGCTCGGTGGGGCGCATCCTCGACGGGCACTTCAACGCCGTCGAGCGGCTCACCGTGGCCTGTCCCGGCACGATCGACGACGGCGAGCGCGCGCGCATCGCCGCCGGCGAGCTCCTCCTCGGAGTGTGGGGGGCCGACCCCGCCCCCGGTGAGGGGGAGCCCGCGCGGCTGCGCGAGGAGGACGGCGCGCTCACCCTCCACGGCGTCAAGATCTTCTGCTCGGGCGCGGGCGGCGTCGATCGCGCCCTCGTCGTCACCCGCGACGGAGCCGGCGAGCGCCGGCTCGCCTACGTCGATCTCTCGAGCGGGGTGAGCATCGACCGCTCGTGGTACCGCGGCGAGGGCCTGCGCGCCTCCGAGAGCCACCGCGTCGTCTTCGACGGCGCCCCCGTGGTAGCCGTGCTCGGCGGCTCCGGCGAGGCGTCGCGCGAGCCGTGGTTCTCGCGCGATGCGATCCGCACGAGCGCGACGTGGGCGGGCATCGCCGACAGCGTCCTCGACGCCGCACTCGCCTTTCTACGCGCGCGCGACGAGCCCGGGGACATCGCCGCCCTCGCCGCCGGGCGCATGGGCGTCGCCCGCGCCACCATCGAGCGCTGGATCGAGTACGCCGGTGCCCAGGCCGAGGCGGCCATGCCCGGCAGCCCGCTCGCGGTCACGGCGGTCGAGGCGCGGTGGGCGATCGCCGCCGCGGCCCGGGAGCTCGCCGCCGAGGCAGCGCTCGCGTGCGGCTCGCGGCCCCTGGCCACCGGCGGCGCACTGTCGCGGGGCCGGCGCGATCTTGACCTCTTCCTCCTCCAGCACCGGCTCGAACCGCTGCTCGCGCGCCATGGCGCCGCGACGATCAGCGGAGGCGGGCACCGGTGAGCGAGGCGGTGGCGCGTCCCCGCGTCGGGCGCGAGTTCTTCGAGCATCTCTACGCCCATTGCGAGGATCCCTGGGAGTTCGCCACCAGCGACTACGAACGCGAGAAGTACGCCGACACGCTCGCCGTCCTCGGAGACGAGCGCTTCGACCGCGGCCTCGAGGTGGGCTGCTCGATCGGGGTCTTCACCGAACAGCTGGCGGACCGGTGCGACGAGCTGATGGGCATCGATGTCTCCGAGCGGGCGCTGGCGCGCGCCCGCGAGCGCCTGCGAGGCCGGGGCGGCGTGAGCCTCGAACGGATGACCTTCCCCGAGGAGATGCCGCCCGGCCCCTGGGACCTCGTCGTCTGCTCCGAGATCCTCTACTACCTGGACGCCGACGCCTTCGCGCTCGCGCTCGAGCGCCTGCGGGCCGCGCTCGGCGCCGGCGCGACGGTGCTCGCCGTCCACTGGCGCCCGCCCACGAAGACCTATCCCCTGCGCGGTGACGAGGTCCACGACCGGCTGCGCGCCGAGCTCCGCCCGTGGCACGCGTTCGACGGTCGCCGTGCCCGCTACCGCCTCGACCGCTTCGAGGGGCATTGATGCCTGGGCGCCTGGTGATCGTCGGAGGCGGACCGGCGGGGCTGGCCGCGGCCCGGGGCTACCGCGAGGCGGGCGGGGAGGGCGCGGTGACCCTGATCGGCGCCGAGCCCCATCTTCCCTACCAGCGCCCGCCCCTGACCAAGGAGTTCCTGCGCGGCGAGCTCGCGCGCGGCGAGCTCGCGCTCGAGGAGACGAGCTGGTTCGCCGAGCACTCGGTGGAGCTCCGCCTCGGGACCCCGGCGCAGGCCATCGATCCCGCCCGCGGCGAAGTGAGGCTCGGCGACGGCGAGGTCGTGGGCGCCGACGCCTGCGTGCTCGCCACCGGCTCACGACCGCAGCGCCTGCCCGTGCCCGGCGCCGACGACGAGGACGTCCTCGAGATCCGCGTCCTCACCGACAGCGAGCGGCTGATCGAGCGAGCGCGGAACGCGGCCCGCGCGGTCGTCATCGGCTCGGGCTTCATCGGCTGCGAGGCGGCGGCCTCACTGGCCATGCGCGGTCTGGCGGTAACCCTCGTCACCGTCGACCCCGTGCCTCAGGCCGACCGCCTCGGCATGGCGGCGGGGAGCCGGATCGCCGGGTGGCTGCGCGAGGCGGGCGTGACCCTGATGCTCGACTCCGGCGTCGAGGCGATCGAGGACGCGCGCCGCGTCCACGTCGCCGGCGGCCCCGAGGTCGACGCCGACATCGTGCTCCTCGCCACCGGCGTCGTCCCCAACGGCGAGCTGGCGGGGGCGATCGGCCTCGAGCTCCACGACGGGGCCGTCCCCGTCGACGCCTCGATGCGCAGCGAGAGCCCTTTCCTGAGCGCCGCGGGCGACGTCGCCTGGGCCCTCAACGCCACCGCCGGACGGCGCCTGCGCGTCGAGCACTGGGGCGACGCGCTCGCCCAGGGCGAGATCGCGGGGCGGGCGGTGGCGGGGGAGGATGCCCGCTGGGATGAGGTGCCCGGGTTCTGGTCGACGATCGGCTCGCATACCCTCAAGTACGCGGCTTGGGGCGACGGCTTCGACGAGGATCGCCTGATCGATCACGGACAGGGCGCGTTCACCGTGTGGTACGCCCGCGCGGGCGTCGCCGTCGGCGTCCTCACCCACGAGCGCGACGAGGATTACGAGCGCGGGCGCGAGCTCATCGCCCAGGGAGCGCGGCTATGAGTGGCGAGCTCGGGGGACGACAGGCGAGCGCCATGCCCCCCGATCCCGGCCTGCGCGCGGTCGTCGTCGTTCCCGCCCGCGACGAGCGGGAGCGGATCGGCGCATGCCTGTGCGCGCTCGGTGAGCAGACCGGCGTCGAGCCCGGCGCCTTCGAGGTCGCGCTCGTCCTCGACCACTGCGGCGACGACACCCGCTCATGCGCCCTGGAGGCCGCCGCGGCCTACCCGTCGATGCCCCTGATCGTGCTCCAGTCCGACCGGCCGGGAGTCGGGTACGCGCGGCGGCTGGGAATGGACCATGCCTGCGAGCGGCTCCTCGCCGCCGGCCGTCCCGACGGCCTGATCGCCAGCACCGATGCCGACTCCCGGGTCGCGCCCGACTGGCTCGAGACCCAGCTCCTGCTCGCGAGCGAGGGGGCGCGCGCGATCGGCGGGCGGATCGAGCTCGACCCCGGCGAGGCGGCCCTGCTCCCTCCCGCCGTCCTCGAGGACCGCCGGGTCCAGGCCCGCGAGCGCCTGGACCGGATCCGCACCCGGGCCACCCGGCTCCGCTCGGGCACCTCCGCTCACCATCAGTTCAGCGGCGCCTCTTTCGCGGTGACGGCGGAGACCTACCGGAAGGTCGGTGGACTTCCGATCGGCGAGGCACTGGAGGATGAGGCCATGGAGCAGGCGCTCGAGGACCGCGGGATCCAGATCCTCCGCACCGGCCGGGTGCACGTGACGACCTCGGCCCGGACCGAGGGCCGCGCCTCGCGCGGCCTGGCCCGCGACCTCGCCCTCGCCGACTGGCGCTCGCGCCGGAGCTTCCGCGCCGCGCAGTTCACGGCCGAGGAGCTGGTGGCGCGGAAGACGGGGCCGATCAGCGTGATCCTCCCGGCGCGCGAGGTGGCGACGACCATCGGCGCCATCGTCGGCGCGGTCGCCGGGCTCCGCGAGCTGGGGCTCGTCGACGAGATCCTCGTCGTCGACGCCGCCTCCGAGGACGGCACCGCCCTCGTGGCCGGCGCCCGGGGGGCCACCGTCCTCCAGGAGGACGAGCTCCTCGCCGCCTTCGGGCCGGCGCGGGGTAAGGGCGACGCCATGTGGCGGGGGCTCAGCGCCGCCCACGGCGACATCATCGCCTTCCTCGACGCCGACACCGTCGACTTCAGCCCGAGCTTCGTCGTCGGCCTCCTCGGGCCGCTGCTCGAGGACCCGGAGATCCGCCTCGTCAAGGGATCGTTCCTGCGCCCCCTGCAGCTCGCGGGCAGCGTCCTCCCCGGCCAGGGCGGGCGCGTCACCGAGCTCGTGGCGCGCCCCCTCCTCAATCTCTACGCCCCCCACCTCGCCGGCTTCGATCAGCCCCTGGCCGGCGAACTGGCCGCGCGCGCCGACCTGCTCCACAGCCTCTCCTTCCCCGTCGGCTACGGCGTCGAGATCGCCAATCTCATCGACGCCGCCCGCCTCGCCGGCGTCGACGCGCTGGCCCAGGTCGACCTCGGGACGCGTCAGAACCGCCACCAGCCGCTGCGCGACCTGAGCGCGATGTCCTATGCGGTGATGGTCGCCGCCGCCGCCCGCCTCGACGTCGCCGGCCTCCCGCCCGCCCCCACCCCCGGCCCCCTCGTGCTTCCGCCCCGTCCCGGCGAGACTGCGGTCGAGCTCCGCCAGGTGCCCGTCCACGAGCGTCCCGCGCTCGACTCCCTGCCCAGCGGACTACCCCGGCTCGCCCTCGACCGCTAGCCCTAGCCGCCCCGCCCGCGGTGGGCGAGGAAGCTGTGCGGCGCCCGCAGCAGGAAGGTGCGGTGGTGGGGGAAATCGTCGACGCTCACGACCCCGCGCGCGACGCGGATCAGCGTTCCCGCGCACGTGTCCTCGGTCAGCCACTGGGTCCCGCGGACCGTCGCCGAGGCGTTCGTCCCCACCGTCTG
>DASZMD010000375.1:0-11927 GCA_035551955.1 Solirubrobacteraceae bacterium
GTGCACGTCGACGAGCGCGGTGAACGCGGCAACCGCATCGTCCACCGCGGCCGGGTAGACGTGCTCGGGCGCCAGCCGGTAGTCCAGGTTGAAGACCACCGATGCAGCCGAGCGTGCCAGGTGGCCGGCCAGCGCGCGGTACACCCGCGGTGAAGCCGTGACGTAACCGCCGCCGTGCAGGTACAGGATCGCCCGCGGCCGTTCCGAGGCGCCGAAGCTCACCCGTTCGACGGGTCGCCCGCCCAGCGTGATGTGCTCGACGTTCGTGCCCTTCGGCGGCCGGAAGAAGGTGGCCGTCAGCTCAGCGAGACGGCGCTGGGCCCGCGGAGAGACGCGTACGTTGATGGCCAACCGGAACGTCGGCGCCGAGAACCCGACGACCAGCGGCCGCGGCAGGTGCATCAGGCCGAGGCTTTCTTCGTCACCTTCGTGAGCTTGGCAGCGGTGTCGGTCGTGGCCGGGGCAGAGGTGGCGCCCCGGGCCGGCATCGTGCGCCGGGCCCCCAGCGCGACGATCCGCTGGTAGTGCGGGCCGATCAGGCGCACCAGGATGTCGAACGCCTTCGCATCGAGCCCGACCACCGAGCGTGGCTTGTTGCCGGTGACGGCCTTCAGGATCGTGGTCGCAGCGTCCTCCGGGCTGGTCTTGGCCAGCTTCTTGTCGAAGAGCGCGGCACCGGCGGCGGCGTCGCGTCCGGCAACGGCGCCGGCATTGCGCGCGATCGCCGTCTTGATGCCACCCGGGTGCACGCAGGTGACGTTCACCGGGTGCCGGTTCACGATCATCTCTTCCCGCAGCGCCTCGGTGAAACCGCGAACCGCGAACTTCGCGGCGTTGTACGCGCCCTGGCTCGGCATCGAGAGCAGACCGAACAGCGAGGAGATGTTCACGACGTGGCCGTCGCCGCTTGCGATCAGGTGCGGCAGGAACGCCTTGGTGCCGTTTACGACGCCCCAGAAGTCGACGTCCATGACCCGCTCGATCTGCTCGAACGTCATCTCTTCGATGTCGCCGCTGAACGCGATCCCGGCGTTGTTGATGATGATGTTGACGCCGCCGAAGTGGGCGGCAACCGTATCGGCGTACTCGAGGAAGGAGGCGCGGTCGGTCACGTCGAGGAACTGTTCGTGCACCTGCGCACCGATGACGCGGGCGTGCTGCGCGGTCTCGGCGAGCCCGGCGGTGTCGACGTCGCTGATCGCGATCTTCGCCCCACGGCGGGCAAGCTCGTAGGCGAGCGCCCGGCCGATGCCGGAACCTGCACCGGTGACGACGGCGACCTTGCCGTTGATGTCGGTCATGCCGAAACCTCTTCTTTCACGATCTTCAGGGGCCGAGTCACGGCACGGTCGCTGCGGGCGGTGGTGCGGTACGCGTCCCGGTCGAACCTACGCGTCATCTGCCGGAAGGTGAACGTGAAGCTGGGCCACAGGGTGGTGTTGTTGCCGTGCGCGTCGAGGTACCAGCTGGCGCAGCCGCCGGTCGTCCAGATCGTCGACTTCATCGCCTTCTGGACCTTGGCGTTGTAGGCCTGCTGCTTGTCCTCGCGTACGTCGACGGTCGCCAAGCCGTGCCGGTCCATCTCCGTGAGCGCGGAGGAGAGGTAGTTGATGTGCGACTCGATCATGAAGACCATCGAGCTATGGCCGAGCCCGGTGTTCGGGCCGACGATGAAGAACATGTTCGGGAAGCCGGCGACCGTCGCGCCCTTGTAGGCCTGCTGGCCCTTGTTGCGCCACAGCTCGCCGAGGCTCTGCCCACCGACGCCGAGGATCCGGTCGTAGGTGGGCGAGTCGGTGACGTAGAAGCCGGTGGCGACCACGATCGCGTCGACCTCGCGGACGGTGCCGTCGTTGCTGACGATCGAGTTGCCACGGATCTCGGCGATGCCGTCGGTGACCAGGCCGACGTTGTCGCGGGCAAGCATCGGGTACCAGTCGTTGGAGATCAGGATGCGCTTGCAGCCGATCTGGAAGTTCGGGGTGACCGCCTTGCGCAGTTCGGGGTCCTTGATCGCCTTGTTGATGTTGCTCTCGGCGGCCTGCTGGGCGATCTGCAGGATCTTGGGCTGGTGCGCGAAGCCGAGCACGAACAGCTCGCGCCCCCAGTAGATCGCCTCGCGAGCACCGCGCTGCAGGTACGGCACGTGCTGGTAGGCCAGGGCCTCGACCTTCGAGTACGCCCGGTCGCGGCGCGGCATGACCCATGGCGCGGTCCGCTGGTAGACGTCGAGGTGCGCGACCTGCCCGGCGCGGTTCTCGGCGATCCACTCGCGGGCGAAGTCGCCGGACTGGATCTCGGTCAGCAGCTGGGCCATCGCCGCGCGCGATTCGTCGCCGATGACGCGGCGGCCGCGGGTGAGGTCGCCGTACTCGGCCGTGTTCGAGATCGAGTAGCGCATGCCCGCAATCCCCTTCTCGTACATCAGGTCGACGATGAGCTTGAGCTCGTGCATGCACTCGAAGTAGGCGAGCCGGGGGTCGTAGCCGGCGCCCACCAGGGTCTCGTAGCCGGCTCGGACGAGCTCGGTGACGCCGCCGCAGAGGACGGCCTGCTCACCGAACAGGTCGGTCTCGGTCTCGTCCTTGAAGGTTGTCTCGATCACGCCTCCCCGCGTGCAGCCGATGCCCTTGGCGTAGGCGAGGGCGAGGCCGAGGGCGTTGCCGGTGGCGTCCTGCTGGACGGCGACGAGGCCGGGAACGCCCGAGCCCTCGAGGTACTGGCGGCGGACGAGGTGGCCGGGGCCCTTGGGCGCGACGAGGGCGACGTCGACGTCCGGCGGGGGCACCACGGTCTCGTAGTGGATCGAGAACCCGTGCCCGAACATGAGCAGGTTCCCGGCGGCGACGCCGTCGCGGACGCCGTCCTCCCACACCTGGCCGTGGAGCTCATCGGGGGTGAGCATCATCACCACGTCGCCGCGGCTGGCCGCGTCGGCGGGCTCGAGGACCTCGAGCCCATGCTCCTGGGCCTTGGCGACGCTCGACGACGTCGCCCGCAGGCCGACGACAACGTCGACCCCGGAGTCCTTCAGGTTCAAAGCATGGGCATGCCCCTGGGAGCCGTAGCCGATGATGGCCACGGTCTTTCCCTCGAGCAGCGAAAGGTCAGCGTCGTCGTCGTAGAACATGGCGGGAGCGTAGCGGGCGGCCGCTTCGGGACGGAGCGCGACCGCGCCGGCACGGGCCCGAGCTCGCGCGAGTCAGCGACCAGGCCAACTCCCGAGGGCGCGAGGCGCCCCTACTGGCCGCCGAATTGGCTCTGGAGCGCGAGCACGTCGTTGACGTAGTGGCGCGTCGAGGGGTACATGCCGGACTTGAGCACGGAAGCCAGGCCCTGGTAGTAGCCGGCGGCGGCGAGGGCGGGATCGCCGTGAGCGTCGGCCAGGAGCTGGTGGAGGAGGAGGACGCCGCCGAGGACGTTGTCGTGCGCGCTCGCGGGCGCGAGCGCTCCCGCCGCCAGGTTCTGCTGGATCCACGCCCAGGTGCCGGGCTCGATCTGCATCACCCCGACGGCGCCGGTGTGCGACACCTCGGCGTTGTTGAACCCGCTCTCCTGCCAGCCGATGGCGGCCGCCAGCGAGGGAGGCACTCCTTGCGAGGCGGCGATCGAACCGACCTCGCTCGAGCCGATCACCTCGGCGGTCGGGTACGGCGGCCGGCCGGTGCCGGCGGCGCTCCCCGTCGTCGCCGGGCCGGCGACGCCCGTGGCGGCGCCGGTCGCGGCGATGCCGTTGAGGCTCAGCACGGTGCCGCTCACCAGATACTGGCTGGGGTCGATGCCGTTGACGGCGGCGAGGCTGGCAACCGTGCTTCCGGCGCGCTCGGCGATCGCCGTCAGGGTGTCGCCCGGCTGGACTACGTAGGACCCCTCGTTGGCGCTCGCCGGCTGGGTGGCGGCCGCGGTCCCGGCGCTCCACACGGCCGACGCCGTCTGGGACGGGATCACCAGCGTCTGCCCAGAGATCAGCTGGGCGCCCAGGTCCAGGCCATTGGCCGCCGCGAGCTGCGCGATGCTGAGGCCGTCGGCGGCGGCCACCGAGGTCAGCGACTCGCCGGGAGCGACTACGTGGACGGCGGCGCCGGCGGGCGCCGCGAGGATGAGCGCCGCCAGCGCGGCAGCTAGGCATAGAAATGTAGGTCGCAATCCAGGCATGTCGCTTCCTTTCCCCCACCCGTGCGGGCGCGATATCGCGTCCCTATGGCTGCCACATGATCGCCGCGCAAGCGCCTCCGGCGCCACCCATGAATGCCGGATTTCAGCCTGCACGCAGGCTTTCACTTGATCGGGCTTAAGCAGGAATTTCGCGGCCCACCGCGACTGGGCGCGGGGCCGGTCAGGCGCTCGCGGACGCGACCAGCGATCGCGCCGGCATCCGCAGGGCCCCGTCGGGGCCGGAGGCGAAGGGGGCCGTAAGCTCGGCGAGCTTCGCCTGCACCGCCTCGCGGGCGGCGTCCGGGAGTCCGGCCACAACATCCCCGAACGCCCGCGACAGCTCGCCTGTCTCCTCGAAGTAGGCGTCGACCGACTCGTGCCGCGCCTCGAAGTCGACCGCTTCGACCGTCACCTCGGTGAACCCGGCGTCGCCGAGGAGGTCAGCGAGCCGGCCAGGAGTGGCGAGCGCGAACATGCCGGGTCCGGTCGGGTCGGGAGGCTCGACGTGGCCGAGCTCGACGAGCGCGCGGGTGGGGATGGTGGCCCAGGGATTGTGTTCTCGCCCGTCCCACACGGCGGTGGCAAACCGGCCTCCGGGTCGCAGCACCCGGCGGGTTTCGCTGAGCGCGGCGCCGGGATCGACGGCGAACATGAAACCCCAGCGACAGAGGACGGCGTCGACGCTCGCCGTCGGCAGGTCGATCCACTCGAGCTCGAGGAGCTTGAACTCGACGTTCTCCACGCCGAGCTCCGCCGCGCGCGCCTGCGCGGCCTCGAGCATCCCCTCGCTGGCGTCGCTGGAGACGAGCGTCCCGCCGGGCCGGATCGCTTCGGCGGCGATCAGGCCGGTGTCGCCGACGCCGGCCGCGAGCTCGAGCACGCGCTCCCCGGGCTGGGGCGAGACGGCACCGATCATCCGGTCGGAAACGGGCATGCCGAACTCCCGCACGCGCTCGCGGCGAGCCGCCCAGCCCGGTGCCGCGTGTTGCCAGTGGTCGAGGATGTCGGCCCGGAGCGCGTCGGGATCTTCGGCGCCCGTCATCCCCGGGCCTTGGCGAGGGTGTCGGCGATCTCGGCGAAGGCCGCGTCGATCTGGGCGCCCAGGCGGCGGTGGAAGATGGCGAGGACGGCTTCGGAGGCGAGCGGCCGCAGGCGCTCGGTGGCCTCTTCGAGCTCGGCCCACCGCGATTCCGACATCTCGGCCTCGAGGAAGGGCGCCCACAGCTCCTGGAGGAAGAGCTGCACGAATCCGCGGGCGACCTCGTCGCTGTGCCGGTCGAGCTCTTCGATCACCGCGATCGCCGCCTGCAGGGGGATGCCGCGCCGGACGACCTCTTCGGCGGCGGCGAGGAGCCCGGGAGCGGGCACCTCGTAGCGATCGCCGCCCACGGGTACGAGCAGGCCCAGACGATTGGCTCGCGCGAGCACGTCGCGCGCGGCGCTCCCTTCGATCCGGAAGCGCTCGGCGAGCTCGCTCAGGGTGATCACCTGAGGGGCCTCGGCCAGGGGTGCGGTGATCGTCCGCCGGAACCGAGCCAGGCGCTCGGCCGTCCCCTCGGTGTCCTCGAGCAGGCGCTTGATCCCGTTGAGGTTGAAGCCTTCCTCCTGTAGCTCGCGGATCAGCCGCAGCTGCGCGACGTGGCGGGGTCCGTAGTAGCCGACCCGCATCCGGACCTCGGGTGGATCCAGCAGTCCCCGCGCCTGGTGAGAGCGGATGTTGCGGACCGACATGCCCGTCGCGAAGGCGAGCTGCTCCACTGTCAGCGTGCAGTCGGCCTGCGCCGGCTGCGTTGCAAGTTCGGCTGGCGCCGAACCTCCGGCTCCGGAAGTTCTCGATGCCATCGCGATCTGATCCTATCGTCGGTCGACGTGACGGCGAACCGTGTCACGATGCGCGGGACGCGTCAGCGCACGTCGGGCGAAAGGGCGTCTGCCTCGAACTGTGCAAGCAGCGCGCGGTAGGTCTGCTCCAGGCCCTCGCGCAGCTCGACCTCGGCCCGCCACCCGAGCTCGCGGGCGGCGCGGCTCGGATCCAGGCAGCTGCGCGCGAGCTCGCCCGGGCGCATGGGCGCGAGCTCGGGCTCGAGCGCCGTGCCCGCCGCGTTCTGGATGACCGCGAACAGCTCCGCGACGTGGGTTTCGGTCCCGGTGGAGATGTTGAAGGTGCCGGGGATGCCGACCCCGGCGAGCAGCGCGCGGGCGACGTCGTGGACGTGGACGTAGTCCCGCGTCGGCTCGCCGAACCCGAACAGCGTCGGTGCTTCCCCACTCCACAGGCGGTGACTGAGGATCGCCACCACCCCCGCCTCGCCGTGAGGGTTCTGCCGGGGGCCGTAGACGTTGCCGAGACGGCACACCGTGTGGGGAAGGCCGTGCGCTTCACGCCAGGTCACGAGGTAGGCCTCGGCGGCCCACTTCGACGCCCCGTACGGGGATTTCGGGGCGGGGACGAAGTCCTCGGAGGTGGGAATGGGCGCCGCGTCCCCGTACAGGGCGCCGCCCGTCGAAGTGAAGATCACCTGCGCCCCGTGCCGGGTGGCGGCCTCGAGCACATTCAGGGTGCCGACGACGTTGACCAGGCAGTCCTGAGTGGGGTCGGCCACCGAACGGGTCACGCTCGCCTGCGCGGCGAGGTGGAAGATCACCGACGGCCGCGCGGCGTCCACCGTGCGGTCGAGGAGCTCGCGGTTGGTGACGTCGACGACCTCGAGGGACGCCTCGTCGGCGACCTGGCGCGCGTCGCCGTTCGAGAGATCGTCGACGATCACCGCGCCCCACCCGTGGGCGAGCAGGGCGTCGACGAGGTGGGAGCCGATGAAGCCGGCTCCGCCGGTGACGATGGCTGTGCGCTTCGACATCCGCGGCCACAGTAGACGATCTAGGAGAGCTCGCTTCGCCGCAGCTTCCCGCTCACCGTCCGCGGCAGGGCGTCGGTGAACTCGATCGTCTTGGGGACCTTGAACCCGGCCAGGCGCGCCGCGCAGTGGAGCCGGAGCTCCTCGACGCCGGCGTCGGCCCCCTCGCGAAGGACGACGCTCGCCACCAGTCGCTCCCCCCACTCGGCGTCCGCGCGGGCATGCACGGCGGCGTCGGCCACCGCGTCGTGCTCGAGGAGCACAGCCTCGACCTCGGCGGGCGCCACGTTCTCGCCCCCGGTGACGATGGTTTCCGAGCGCCGCCCGATGACCGTGAGGCGCCCGCGGTCGTCGAGCGTGCCCAGGTCACCGGTGTGCAGCCACCCGTCGGGCCCGAGGGCGCCGGGGGCGACGATCGGCCCGCGGACGAGGAGCTCTCCGTCGTCGGCGACCCGCAGCTGCACGCCGGTGAGCGGCCAGCCGTGGGTGGCGATCTGCGAGCACGCCTCGGTCATCCCGTAGGTCGGAGCGACGGGGACGCCCGCCGCCCGCGCGCGGCTGAGCAGCGCGGGTGGGATCGGCCCGCCGCCGAGGAGCGCCCAGCGCAGGGTGGGCGGGTGCTCGAGGCCGGCGTCGAGGAGCCGCGAGAGCATGGTGGGCACGAGCGAGACGAGAGTGATGCCCCGCCCCGGATCTGACAGCTCGCGCGTGACTGCCTCGACCTCGAAACGTCCCGGGAGGACGACGGTGGTGGCGTAGATGGTCGAGCGCAGGAGGATCGACAGGCCCCCGACGTGGGCCAGGGGCATCGGGCACAGCCAGCGCTCGTCCGGGTCGAGCCCGAGCGCGACCGCGGAGCCGAGCGCATTCCACAGCCAGTTGCCGTAGGTGAGGTCCACGCGTTTGGGGGCGGCGGTGCTTCCCGAGGTGTGCATGACCGCGGCCACCGCGTCGGCGTGGTGCGGAGGGACGTCGCCGAGCGGGGGGCCGTCGAGCGGCTCGCCGACGGCGGCGGCGACGCCTCGCATCCGGGCCTCGCGCTCGGCGGCGGTGAGACGCAGGTCGATGGGGACGGCGGGCGCGCCGAGCAGCAGGCATCCATGCACGGCGGCGGCGAAGTCGGCCCCCGGCGCCAGCGTGACGGCGACGAGGTCGCCGGCCCCTACCCCGCGCGCGGCCAGGACGCCCGCGGCGGCACGGGCGCGGGCCGCCAGCTCGGCGTAGGTGAGCGTCGCGGCGGGGGTCTCGAGCGCCACCCCGTCGGGGTTGACGGCGGCGGCGCGTAGGAGCCATGGTTCGAGTTCCACGCGCGAGAAGATAGTCTCCGACGCCCCCCGCTACGGAGTCCTCCCGTGTCCGTCATCTGGCAGCCCGGCGCCGAATACACCGATATCCGCTACGAGCTCTCGACCGGCGACGACGCCGGTATCGCGAAGATCACCATCAACCGCCCCGAGGTGCGCAATGCCTTCCGCCCCGAGACCGTGGTCGAGCTCTCGGACGCCTTCGAGCGCGCCCGCGAGGACCTCTCGGTGGGCGTGGTCATCCTCACCGGCGAGGGACCGGACGCCTTCTCCTCGGGCGGCGATCAGCGGGTGCGGGGCGAGCGCGGCGGCTACGTATCGGGCGCCGACCCGGCGCAGGCGGGAGCCCAGCCCGGCGTGGGCCGCTTCCACGTCACCGACCTGCACGTCCAGATCCGCCGGATGCCCAAGCCCGTGGTGGCGATGGTGGCCGGGTATGCGATCGGGGGCGGTCACGTTCTTCATATTGTGTGCGACCTGACGATCGCCGCCGACAATGCCCGCTTCGGCCAGACGGGACCGAAGGTGGGATCCTTCGACGGCGGCTTCGGTGCCAGCGTCCTCTCCCGGCTCGTCGGCCCCAAGAAGGCCAAGGAGATCTGGTTCCTGTGCCGGCAGTACGACGCCCAGGAAGCGCTCGAGATGGGCCTCGTCAACGCGGTCGTGCCCCTCGAGCGCCTCGAGCAGGAGACCGTGCAGTGGTGCCGGGAGATGCTTGCCCTCTCCCCCTTCGCCCTGCGTCTGCTCAAGGCGAGCTTCAACGCCGACGAGGACGGGCTGGCGGGGATCCAGCAGCTCGCGCACGACGCCAACCTCCTCTTCTACATGAGCGAGGAGGCCGCCGAGGGCCGGGGGGCCTACCTCGAGAAGCGCCGCCCGGACTTCTCGAAGTTCCCGCGGCGAGCGTGATCCGATGGCGGTAGCCGGACCTGCGGCGAGCGGCGCGCGCATCTGGCTGATGGCCGCGCGGATCAGAACGCTCCCCGCGGCGGTCGCACCCGTTCTCGTGGGGACGGCGCTGGCCGGGTTCCAGGGCGTCTTTCATCCGTTGCGCTTCTTCGCGGCGCTGATCGGCGCGGTGTTCATCCAAGTGGGGACCAACCTGTCCAACGACTACTCGGACGCCCGCCGCGGGGCCGACACCGAGGACCGCCTGGGCCCGGTGCGCGTGACCGCGGGCGGCCTCGTGCCTCCCCGACAGGTGCTCGTCGCCACCTACCTGTCGTTCGGGGTCGCCGTGCTCGCGGGCGTGTACCTGATCGTGGTGGCCGGCTGGCAGCTCCTGCTCGTGGGGGCGGCGTCGATCCTCGCCGGGGTGGCCTACACGGGTGGTCCGCGCCCCTACGGCTATGAGGGGCTCGGCGAGGCGTTCGTGTTCCTCTTCTTCGGCGTCGTCGCCGTCGCGGGCTCGTACTTCGTCCAGGTCAAGCACCTCGACTGGGAGGCCTTCGCGCTCGCCGTCCCCGTCGGCCTCCTCGCCGCCTCGATTCTCGTCGTCAACAACGTTCGTGACATCGACACCGACCGCCGCGCCGGTAAGCGCACGCTCGCGGTCAGGCTAGGGCGCGAGCGAACTCGAATCCTCTTCGCCTCGATGGTCTATCTCGCCTACCTCACCGCTCCGGTCACCTGGCTCTTTGGGCCGCTGAAGCCGTGGGTCCTGCTCCCGTGGCTGACCATTCCCATCGCCGCGCCGATCGTTCGCACCGTGCGCAACCGCACCGACGGCGCGTCCCTGAACGGCGCCCTGGCCCAGACCGGGATGCTCCAGCTCGCCTTCTGCACGCTGCTCGCCGCCGGGCTCCTCCTGAGCAAGTGAAGGTCGAGATCGCCGTCACCAGGGCACGCATGCGCGCGCCCTTCTCGACGGCCTACGGGGAGGTGGCCGAGCGCTCGCTCATCGTGCTCGCGCTCGAGGGCAACGACGGCGTCACCGGCTTCGGGGAGGCGGCCCCGCTCGAGCCCTACGACGGCGTCTCCGTCGAGCACGCGCGCGCCGCGCTCGAGGACTGCGCGGGACTGCTGGCCCGCTCAGATGGCGAGCCCCGGGACGAGGTGCTGGGCGCCTGTCGCGACGTGGCGGTCCTCCCCCAGGCGCTCGCCGCCATCGACCTCGCGCTCCTGGACCTGGCGGCCCGGCGCTCGGGTCAGCCCGTGTGGCGACTGCTGGGGGCGGGCGGTCCGCCGCGCGTGGCCGTGAACGCGACGATCGGGGCGATCGATCGCGCGGGCGCGGCGCGAGAGGCCGCCGAGGCCCGAGCCGCCGGCTTCACCTGCGTCAAGGTCAAGGTCGGCGTGGGCGACGACGCCGGTCGCCTCGCCGCCGTCCGGGCCGTGGGCGGCCCCGAGCTGGCGATCCGCATCGACGCCAACGGCACCTGGTCCGCCGAGGAGGCGATCGCCGCGCTCGCCGCGCTCGCGCCCGTGGGTCTCGAGCTGTGCGAGGAGCCGGCCTCGGGCATCGAGGAGATCGCCCGCGTCGCCGCCGCCTCCGAGGTGCCGATCGCCATCGACGAGACGGCCGCGGCCCCGGGCGCCCTCGATCGGCGCTGGTGCGACGCCGTGTGCCTGAAGATCGCCCGCGGCGGCGGGATCACCGGCGTGCTCGATCAGGCCGCGCGGGCGCGCGAGACCGGCTACGAGGTGTATCTCGCCTCGACCTTCGACGGGCCGCTGGGCATCGCCGCCGCCGTGCACGCCGCAGCCGTGCTCGATCCCCAGCGGGCGTGCGGGCTGGCGACGCTGAGCCTGTTCGCTGGGCGCGGCGATCCGCTGCCCGTGCGCGAGGGTCGGGTCGCGGCGCCCGACGGCCCGGGGCTGGGAGATGGCTTGGCCGAGTGGTACCGGTGAGGCTGAGAACCCTCAGAGCCGCGACCCCACTCGCTTCACCCCCGCAATCTCCTCCGCCACCCGCTCCGGCGCCTCCAGGTGCACGGCATGTCCCACCCCCGGTACGACCACGAGCTCGGCCCGCGGGATCTTCGCCGCCATCTGCTCGCCGATCGCCCCGAACTTCTCGTCGCGCTCGCCGGCGATGAGGATGACGGGCATGGTGAGCTCGTCAAGTCGCCCCCAGAGCGAGGGCAACGCCCCGGTGCCGAGACCACGCAGGGCGGCGGCCAGCCCCGCCGGCGTGCTCCGCAGCCGGTCGGCGTGGGCGGCCGCTCTGACCTCGTCGGGCTGGCCCGCGAGCACGGGGGTGGCCGCCCAGCGCGTGGCGAACGCCTCAATGCTCTCCCCCTCGATCTCCCCCGCCAGCGCCTCGTCGGCGGCGCGGCGCGCCGCGCGCTCGGCCGGGTCGGCGATCCCGGGGCTGGCGCCGATCAAGACGAGCCGCTCGACGCGCTCGCTCAGCGCCAGCGCCGCGTGCAGGGCAATCCGGCCACCCTGGGAGTAGCCGACGAGGGTGACGCCCCGCGCCGGCGCCAGTGAAGTCAGATCGCCGATCACCGCTTCGAGCGTCACCGGACGCGCCTGGCTCGCCGTGCCGTGGCCGCGGAGGTCGGGGGCAAGCGCGCGATAGCGTTCGCCGAGCGCCGCGATCACCGGGGCCCAGCTCGCCCCGGTGTTCGTGAAGCCGTGGAGCATCAGGACGGTAGGCGCCATCGCCCGA
>DASZMD010000376.1:0-2168 GCA_035551955.1 Solirubrobacteraceae bacterium
CGGGATGGTCGAGGCCGTCAAGCAGAACTATCCTCAGCGCGAGATCGCCGATGCGAGCTTCGAACTGCAACGCGAAATTGACGCTGGCCGCCGCATTGTCGTCGGCGTCAATGCCTTTACCGAGGGCGACGACGCCGAGACGCCGATTCTGCGAATCGACCCTACCCTCGAGCGCCGGCAGGTTGAGAAGCTGCGTGCCGTCAAGGCCGATCGCGACACGGGGGCGCTCGAGCAGACGCTCGCCGAGCTGAAGGCGGCCGCGGATGGCGAGCGCAACCTCATGCCGCTGCTGGTGGATGCGGCGCGCCTGCACGCCTCTGAGGGTGAAATCGTGCACGCGCTCCAGGACGTCTGGGGCGACTACCGCGAACGGCCGGTGTTCTGAACGGGAAACCGGCTTCGCGTTCGCGCGAGGTCAAGCACCGGTAGCGAGCAGGGTCAAGCCTCCGCAGACGATCGCGACCCCGAGCCACTGCAGGCGTTTCGGGCGCTCGCGCAGTAGGCACACTCCCATGACGATCGGGACGACGGCATACGCCGTTGACGCCGTGGCGACGACCGAAGTGTCAGCGTGCCGTGCGCCAACGTTGAAGAAGACGTAGCCGCCGGTGTCAAGTGCGGCAATCAGCGCGATGGCGGCGATGGCCCTCGGGGGCGGGTCGGTCCAGTGCAGCGTCCCCCGACGCCCGGCATGAGCCAGGAGGAAGAGCGCGGTGAAGCCCCGTGCCAGGAAGATCGGCGCAAGCCAGCCGATCCCGGTGTAATAGGAGACGCCGAACACGTATGCGCCGAACAGGACCATGGCACAGATCGAGAGGCCGGCAGCGCCCGTGGCGCGCCGCTTGATGGTCAGGGTGGCAGCCTCGCGCATGTCCGCCGAGGCGAGCATCGCGCCGGCGATGGTGACGATCACCGCGGTGGTCTCGGCGGCCGAGATGCGCTCGCCGACGATCACCACGGCCAGGACGACCGTCACCGCTGCGTAGCACGAGGTGATCGGGCTGACGAGCGAGATCGGTCCGGCCGCGAGCGCGCCGTAGAACGCGAGGTACGACAGCCAGCCAAGCGAACCGAGCAGAGCGAAGAACAGGATTTGGCTCCCGGTCACGTGCGCGAGAGCGTTGGTGGCGAACGCGAGCACCGCCAGCGGGACCAACGCCGCGAGGTGGAAGCCCAGCGCGACGCGGAGGGCACCGACGCGCCGGGCCGTGAGCGCGATGAAGTAGTCAGCGGTGCCCCACGGCGACGCCGCGCCCAGGCCGAGTACGACACCCACGCGATGTCCCAGCCGGCGGGCGCGCCGCTGGCGGTCAGCCGGCGGAAGCGGGCGGCTCAGAGAGCAGCAGGTCGTACACCCGCGCCTCGCGCTTCTGAGTCAGATCGACATGGACGTGCTTGGCCTCGGTGTATTCGTCGAGGGCGTGCGGCCCGAGCTCGCGGCCGAGACCGCTCTGCTTGTAACCGCCGAAGGGCATCGCGGGGCTGACCATGTGGACGTCATTGATCCACACGGTGCCGGCCTGCATCCGGTCGGCGAAGGTGAGCGCCCGCTCGTAGTCAGAGCTCCACACGGCCGCCGAAAGGCCATAGGGGGTGTCGTTGGCGATGCGGAGGGCCTCCTCGTCGTCCGAGTAACGGATCACCGACAGGACCGGTCCAAAGATCTCCTCTTGGGCAATCCGCATGTCGTTGCGGACCCCGGTGAAGATCGTCGGCTCTACCCAGAAGCCGCGCTCGAATCCGGGGCCTTCGGGGGAGCCGCCGCCGAACGCGACCGTCGCGCCCTCCTCCACGCCGATCTCGATATACCCGCGGATCCGGTCACGCTGCTCGGCCGAGATCACGGGCCCGAGGTCGGTGTCGAAGTCGGTGGGATCGCCGACCTTGACTGTCTTGGCGCGCTCGATCATGCGCGCGACGAACTCGTCGTGGAGCGAATCGGGCAGAAGCAGCCGCGTGCAGGACTCGCACATCTGACCGCAGTACAGCCAGGAGCCGAACAGGGCCGCGTCGACGGCGGCGTCGAGGTCCGCGTCGTCGAGCATCACCACTGGGCCCTTGCCACCGAGCTCGAGCGAGACCTTCTTGACTGTGCCCGAGGCCAGCCGCATGATCTCGCGCCCGACCTCGGTGGACCCGGTGAAGGCGATCTTGCCGACGTCCGGGTG
>DASZMD010000377.1:0-2473 GCA_035551955.1 Solirubrobacteraceae bacterium
CTCCCCGCGGACGAGCGGTATTTCATGAAGGCGTGCCCGGCTCAGGTCGGAGACCGCTTCGAGCTCTTCGCCGAGATCGATCTCCTCATGGCCGCCTCCACCTGTCCGGGCGGAGACCTGTCGGTCCCCCTGTGGGGCCCAGGAAGCGGCGCCGGGCCGCCGTGCCATCCCATCAAGATCGAGGTCTTCGACGTGCCCGGAGAGGCACTCGCCTCATGGTCGCCGCCGCCCGTCGCCGCCTACCGAGGCGCTCACGGGCTGAGCGCCCCCGAGGTGCACCCGCCGCTGGGCCGGCCCACGGGCTGCTAGTCACGCGGCGAGCGCCTCGAAGTTCTCGTACAGCCGGGGTTCACCGGCCTTCTCGCGCAGTCGCAATGCCGCCGGGCCGACGCGCGACCAGATTCCCTCGATCCACAGCCAGTCGTGCACGAGCTCGGGGCTGAGGAGGTCGTGCTTGGTCAGCGTGGCGATTGACTCCCCGAAGGTCAAGATCGTGCGCACGGCGTCGTCGTCCATGGCGTCGGCGGTGTCGGGGTCGAAGTCGTCGGCGAAGAGCCGCGGGAGGGCTTCCTGGATGCCCAGCGATGTCCCCCACTGAGCGAGCTGGACCATGAGCTGAGCGTCTTCACGGGTGGGTGCGGCCATTCGTTCCTCCTTGTGGACTACCTGCGTGGAAGCCGGATCGTATTCTGGGTCGGTGGCGGACCTGCGGGCAGCGATCATCGGCTACGGCCTCGCGGGCCGGTACTTCCACGCGCCCCTGATCGCCGCCACGGACGGGCTCGCCGTCGTCAGCGTCGTCACCTCGAGCCCGGAGCGGGCGGGGCAGGTCGTCCGCGAGCATCCGGGCGCACAGGTTCTGAGTAGCCCCGCCGAGCTGTGGGCGCGGGCCGAGGACCACGACCTCGTCGTTGTCGCCACGCCCAACGACGCGCATGCGCCGCTCGCGGTCGAGGCGATCGATCGCGGGCTGGCCGTGGTCGTCGACAAGCCGCTGGCGATGAGCTCAGGTGAGGCGGAGGCGCTCGTCGACCATGCCGAGCGGGCGGCGATGCCGTTGACGGTATTCCAGAACCGGCGCTGGGACTCAGACCAGCTCACCCTGGCGCGGCTGATGGCCGAGGATCGGCTGGGGACGGTGCTGCGCTACGAATCGCGCATCGAGCGCTGGCGGCCGGCGGCCAGGTCCGAGGCGTGGCGCGACGCGACCCCTCCCGAGCGGGGAGGGGGAACGCTCCTCGATCTCGGTTCCCATCTCGTCGACCAGGCGCTCGTGCGCTTCGGCCCGGTCACCCATGTCTATGCCGAGGTCGACGCTCGTCGCGGCGCGCCCAGCGACGACGACGCGTTCCTCGCTCTGCGCCACGGCGGCGGCGCCATCAGCCATCTCCGCGCCTCGGCGATCACCGCCGCGCCCGGGCTGCGCCTGCGCGTGCTGGGAACCAAGGCGGCGTTCGTGGTGCAGGAACTCGACGGTCAGGAGGACGCGCTGCGATCCGGCGCCCGCCCCGACCGGACGGCCGATTGGGGGTCTGAGCCCGAGTCGCGCTGGGGCCGGCTCGTGCGCGGGGAGGAGAGCGACCCCGTGCCCAGCGAGCCCGGCGCTTGGCCCCGGTTCTACGCGCTCCTGGTCCGGGCGCTCCGCGACGGCGATCCTCCGCCCGTCGACCCCCGCGACGCGGTGGCGGTGTTACGCGTGCTCGAGGCGGCGCGGGCGAGCGCGGCGAGCCGGGAGGTGGTGGCGTTCTCGGCCTGACGGCGGAGGGACTGGCGGTCAGTGCCGCACATACGCCCGCATTCGAGGCGCCCCTGACGCCGCCTGCGCGGGCTCGCGGCCCGAGGCCCACTACTAGGGGCGGCGGGGCGGGCGGGGCGGGCGGGGCGGGCGGGCGCGCCGCGCGCTGTCACCGTCTTGCCGCACGTTGCCGCGAGAAAGTCACCCCCGTCACCCACGTGTCACATCTTCTTCGTCAACATCGGCGGCGTGCCTGAGGGCCTGTACTTAAGTGACGAATATCGTGCCTTAAGCGCACACCCCCTCCGGGAGCTTGCCGTCGCGGAGCTGTTCTCGGGCCAGAGGACGGTCGCGACGCTCGCGCAGCTCGTGGGCGTTGGTCTCAGCCGGCGAGCGGTCTTCTATCGCGCCGAGATCGGGCGCCTGCACCGGATCTACCCGACGGTCTACTCGACCACGGCACCGTCCTTGCTGCCGGCACGGGCCCGCTGGCTGGCCGCCGTCCTCGCCTGCCGGCCCGACGCCTACCTCTCGCACCGGTCCGCGGCGGCGCTGTGGGGCATCCGCGCCACCAGCCGCTCCACGATCGACGTAACCTCGCCGGGCGGCCGCGGACGCAGGCTGTCGGGCATCGACGCGCACCGCGCCGCCACGCTCGCCCCGGCCGACGTCACCGTCGTCGACGGCATCCCCTGCACCTCCGTCGCGCGCACGGCGGTCGACCTCGCCGCGCTGGTC
>DASZMD010000378.1:0-6968 GCA_035551955.1 Solirubrobacteraceae bacterium
GCGGGTGCAGCGCCTGCGGCTGGGGGATCGACAGGGTGTCGAGGCCGACGACGCCCTGGACGAGTCCCGCCACGCTTGCGTCGAACAGGGGCGCCGCCGTGCTGGCAAAGGCGACGCGTCCGCTCGGTGCCAGCACGCGCGAGAAGGCGATCGAGAACGCGCTCGAGAGCGAGCCCGCGGTGGCCGACACCGGGATCGCCAGCCCGTTGGCGGTCACCGCGCCCGGGTGCAGTCCGTGGGCGCTCAGCGAGGAGCGGACCGCGGCGATCTGCGCCGCGGTGGGTCCGAAACGCTCGGCGAACCTGGCCGGGGTGATGTACTGGTGATAGAGCGGCGACCCGGGGGTGGAGACCGCGTTCGCGAAGGCGGTGAGCCCGGCCGGGTCACGCGGCGCGAGGGTCACCGTGACGTCGAGCTTGGTGGCGGGGGAGAGCAGGCCGAGGACCTGCGCGACCGCCGGGATGAGCGCGGGCGAGCCGACTCGGACCCCGCGCGGGGCGGCGGCCGCGGCGGCCCCGGGTGCCAGGGCAACGGTGATCGCGACGCCGCACGCGGCCAAGACAAGCGTGCGGGGCACGCGGGACATCGGGAGCCGAGAGAGCATGAGTTGCAGCGGGGCAGGGTAGCGCCTGATCGCCGCCCAGGCGCTGCCGCTACCCTGGGCCTCTCGTGGCCAACCAGTACATCTTCACCACCCAGAAGCTCTCGCGACGCTACCCGCCTTCCCAGCAGGTCCTGACCGATATCTCGCTCTCCTTCCTCCCCGGCGCCAAGATCGGCGTGCTCGGATACAACGGGGCGGGTAAATCGACGTTGCTGCGGATCATGGCCGGGCTCGACACCGAGTTCGACGGGCACGCCCAGCTCGCCACCGCCGCGACCGCGGGGATGCTCTCGCAGGAGCCGGAGCTCGACCCCGCCAAGGACGTGCGCGGAAATGTCGAGGACGGGGTCGCCGAGATCCGGGCCCTGCTCGATCGCTTCAACGAGCTGTCGATGAACTACTCCGAGGAGAACGCGGACGAGTTCTCCGCCGTGCAGGAGAAGATCGACCTGGTCGACGGGTGGAACCTCGACACCACCCTCGAGGTGGCGATGGACGCGCTCCGCTGCCCGCCCGCCGATGCCGACATCGCGACGCTCTCGGGCGGCGAGCGGCGCCGCGTGGCGCTGTGCCGCCTGCTCCTGCGCCAGCCCGACCTGCTCCTCCTCGACGAGCCCACCAACCATCTCGACGCCGAGTCGGTCGCCTGGCTCGAGAACCACCTGCACGACTACCCGGGCACCGTGGTGGCGGTCACCCACGACCGGTACTTCCTCGACAACGTCGCCGGCTGGATCCTCGAGCTCGACCGCGGCCGCGGCGTCCCCTACCAGGGGAACTACACGGGCTGGCTCGAGCAGAAGCAAAAGCGCCTGGAGGCCGAGGCGCGGCAGGAGACCACGCGACGCAAGACGATCGAGCGCGAGCTCGAGTGGGTGCGCATGAACGCCAGCGCCCGCCGTAACAAGCCCAAGGCGCGCCTGAACGCCTACGAGGCGCTCCTGGCCGAGGACCGCAACGTCAAGCTCGATCAGGTCCAGATCCACATCCCCGCCGGTCCGCGCCTCGGCGAGGTGGTGGTCGAGGCCGAGAGCCTGACCAAGGCCTACGGCGACCGGCTGCTCATCGACAGCCTCGACTTCAAGCTCCCGCGCGGGGGCATCGTCGGCGTCATCGGTCCCAACGGCGCGGGCAAGACGACGCTGATGCGGATGATCGCCGGACAGGAGCAGCCCGACAGCGGCACCCTGCGGCTCGGCGAGACGGTGGAGCTCGCCTACGTCGACCAGTCGCGTGACGCGCTCGACCCGGAGAAGACGGTGTGGGAGGAGGTCTCCGGCGGCGCTGAGCAGATCTCGCTGGGCGACCGCAGCGTGAACAGCCGCGCCTACGTGGCAGGCTTCAACTTCAAGGGCACCGACCAGCAGAAGAAGGTCGCCAAGCTCTCGGGCGGCGAGCGCAACCGCCTCCACCTGGCCAAGCTCCTGCGCAGCGGCGGCAACCTGCTGCTCCTCGACGAGCCCACCAACGACCTCGACACCGACACCCTGCGCGCGCTCGAGGAGGCCCTGCTCGCCTTCGCCGGGTGCGCCGTCGTCGTCTCCCACGACCGCTGGTTCCTCGACCGCATCGCCACCCATGTGCTCGCCTTCGAGGGTGACTCGCAGGTCCGCTGGTTCGAAGGCAACTTCGAGGCGTACGAGAGCTTCCGCCACGACCAGCTCGGGGCCGAGGCCGATCGCCCCAGGCGCATCACCTACAAGAAGCTCGTCCGCGGCTGACGTCTAAGCGGCCAGCGCGCGGAGCACCCCCGCGAGCTCGCTGGCGTCCGCCGCCACCGCGTCGGCGTCGCCCAGGTCGCGCACGTCGTAGGGTCCCGTGGCCACCGCCACGGCGTGCACCCCGTCGGCCCGCGCGCACGCGATGTCCAGCGGGGTGTCGCCGATGACCACGGTGCGCTTGCGCGGAAACGGCGCGCCCGCCCGGCCCGCGCGACGGCGGGCGATGGCGGGGAGCTCGGTGCGGTCCTCGGTGTCTGACCCGAAGGCGCCCTGACGGGAGGGAAAATGCTTCCCGAGGCCCGCGGCGCGCGCCAGCTTGAGCCGGGCGATGGGCTCGAAGTTCCCGGTCAGAAGGGCGAGGGCGAAGCGCTCATCGGCGGAGAACGACTCGAGCAGCGAAGGCACCCCCGGGAGCACGAAGCGCGAGAGGTCGGGCGGGCACAGGCGCGCGTACTCGCGGCAGCACGCCTCGCGGACCGCATCGGCCCCGTCGTCGATGTCACGAGCCGGGACCCCGGCGAGGAGGAGGATCAGGCGCGCGATCTCGCCGTCGGTGCGCCCGGCGGGATCCACCGAGGGCCGCAGCGTCTCGGGCGCCGGGATGCGGTGGACCTCGCGCAGCGCGCGGTGCAGGGCCTCGCGGTGCGCCTCGGTCGCCCCGGCGACGAGCGTGCCGTCAATGTCGAAGAGGAGCAGGAGCATCGGCCGCGGAAGCTCACCGCTCGAAGGACATGCCTGGCTCGAGTCGCTGCGCGAAGGTGGCGATGAGCCGTGCCGCGGCGTCGATGTCCGGGAGCGAGACGGTCTCCACCGGCGAGTGCATGTAGCGCAGCGGGACCGAGACGAGCCCGGTGGGAATCCCCTCACGCGTGAGATGGACGACGTCCGCGTCCGTCCCCGTGCCGCGCCCCAGCGATTCGACGGTGAAGGGGATCTTCGCCTCCTCGCCCACCTCGTAGAGGAGCTCGCTGACCTGCGGGTGGAGCGTCGAGCCGAAGGCGACGACGGGCCCCGAGCCGAGCGTGTGCTTGGTGATGGGGCCGAGCTCGACCCCGGGCTGGTCGGTCGCGAAGGTGACGTCGACGACGATGGCGACATCGGGACGCAGCGCGTACGTGCTCGTGCGCGCGCCGGCGAAGGTGATCTCCTCCTGGGCCACCGCGAGGGCGACGACATCGCCGGGCCCTCCCCCCTCGGCGGCCACGAGCCGGGCCGCCTCGGCGGCGATATAGCAGCCCACCCGGTTATCGAGCGAGCGCGAGACGAGGCGGTCGTTCGGGAGCTCCACCGGGAGCGCGTCGATGACCGCGAAATCGCCGATGCGGGCCATCGTCTTGGCCTCGTCGCCGTCCTTGGCCCCGATGTCGAGGACCAGGTCCTTGAGCTCGGGGGCCTGCTTGCGCTCCTCGTCCTTGAGCAGGTGGATGGGCTTGCGGCCGATCACCCCGGGGACCTGCGCTCCGCGGGCGGTCAGGCTCACGCGCTGGCCGACGAGGACCATCGAGTCCCATCCCCCGATGTTCCCGAAATGCAGATAGCCGTCGTCGTCGATGTGCGTGACATGGAGGCCGATCTCGTCGATGTGGCCGAGGATGGCCAGCACCGGGCCGTCCCCCGGGGGGCGTGCCGCCACGCGGGCCGAGGAAGACCCGACCTTGTCTCCCTTGACCTCGGCGAACTCCGCACACCCCTCGCGCCACACCCGGGCGGCGCCCGACTCGTGGCCGGACGGCGCAGGGGCGGTGAGAAGGCGTTGGAGGAGCTCGGGGACGGGCACGGCGATCAGCCGAGGAGCTCGCGGAGCACGAGCTGGAGGATCCCGCCGTGGCGGTAGTAGCGTTGCTCGTTGGGGGTGTCGATGCGCACGGTGACGGGGAACTCGGCGGGCCCTCCGCTCGCCGATTCCACACGCACGGTCAATTCGCGGGGGATCTCCTCCGCTTCGGCGAGGCCGGCGATGGAGAACACCTCGTGGCCGGTGAGCCCGAGCGACTCGACGCTGTCGCCGTCCTTGAACTGGAGCGGGAGCACCCCCATCCCCACCAGGTTGGAGCGGTGGATGCGCTCGAAGCTCTGGGCGATCACCGCGCGCACGCCGAGCAGCCGCGTCCCCTTGGCCGCCCAGTCGCGCGAGGACCCCGAGCCATACTCCTTGCCCGCGAGGACGACGAGGGGCGTGCCCTCCTCCTGGTAGCGGATGGCGGCGTCGTAGATCGACATCTGCTCCTCGTCGGGCAGGTGCAGGGTCACCCCGCCCTCGGTTCCTGGCGCCAGCTGGTTGCGCAGGCGGATGTTGGCGAATGTCCCGCGCATCATCACCTCATGGTTGCCGCGGCGCGAGCCATAGGAGTTGAAGTCCTTAGGCTGGACGCCGTGGTCGATCAAGTACTGGCCCGCCGGCCCGTCGCGCTTGATCGACCCGGCCGGAGAGATGTGATCGGTGGTGACGCTGTCGCCGAGGACGGCGAGGACGCGCGCCCCGTCGATGTCCTCGATCGGCTCTGGCTCGCGCGGGAGGTTCTCGAAGAAGGGCGGCCGGCGCACGTAGGTGGAGTTCTCGCCCCACTCGAAGCTGTCCCCGGTCGGGACCTCGAGCGAGTTCCAGCGCTCGTCGCCGTCGAACACCTCGGCATAGCTCTTGCGGAACATGTCGGACCGGACGGCGTCCAGCACCGTCTCCGAGACCTCGGCCGCCGTCGGCCAGATGTCCCGCAGGTACACGGGCTCGCCGTGCTCGTCCTCGCCCAGCGGCTCCTGGTAGAGGTCGATGTCCATCGTCCCCGCCAGGGCGTAGGCGACGCACAGGGGCGGCGAGGCGAGATAGTTCATCTTCACGTCGGGGTTGATGCGCCCCTCGAAGTTGCGGTTGCCCGAGAGGACGGAGACGACGGCCAGGTCGGCGGCGCTGACCACCTCTGAGATCTCCTCGGGGAGCGGCCCGCTGTTACCGATGCACGTCGTGCACCCGTAGCCGACGAGGTTGAAGCCCAGGGCCTCCAGGTACTCGGTCAGGCCCGAGCGGTCGAGGTACTCGGTCACCACCTTCGATCCCGGCGCCAGCGAGGTCTTGACCCACGGCTGGGCCTGGAGCCCGCGCTGCACGGCGTTGCGCGCGAGCAGGCCCGCGCCCACCATCACCGACGGGTTCGAGGTATTGGTACAGCTGGTGATGGCGGCGATCACGACATGACCGTGGTGGAGCTCGGTCTCGGTGCCATCGGCCAGGGTCACGGGGACGGTCGCGCTCCGCGTCTCGGCGACCTGGGCGGGGGTACCGCGGTGGCCCGGCTCGTGGCCGATCCCGTTGGGGCGATGCGAGGCGACGGGGTCGCTGGCCGGGAAGCTCTCCCCGATCGCCTCATCCTCCTCTGAGTCATCGGGCAGGTAACCCTCGAGGGCATCGCGGAAGGCGGCCTTGGCCTCGGTGAGGGAGACGCGATCCTGCGGGCGCTTGGGCCCGGCGATGCTGGGCACCACCTCGGAGAGGTCGAGCTCGATCGTGTCGGTATAGGTGGGCTCCTCGGAGCTCTCGTCGTGCCACAGGCCCTGCGCCTTGGCGTAGACCTCGACGAGCTCGATGAGCTCCTTGGGGCGCCCGGAGAACTCGAGGTAGCGCAGCGTCTCCTCGTCGATCGGGAAAATCGCGCACGTCGAGCCGAACTCGGGCGACATGTTGCCGATCGTGGCCCGGTCGGCGAGCGGGAGGGCGGCGAGCCCGGGTCCGTAGAACTCGACGAACTTACCGACCACGCCGAGCTTGCGGAGCATCTCGGTGACGGTGAGGACGAGGTCGGTGGCGGTGGCCCCTTCGGGGAGCTCGCCGGTGAGCTTGAAGCCGATGACCTGGGGGATGAGCATCGACATCGGCTGACCGAGCATCGCCGCCTCGGCCTCGATCCCGCCCACGCCCCAGCCGAGGACGCCGAGCCCGTTGATCATGGTGGTGTGCGAGTCGGTGCCCACGAGCGTGTCGGGGTAGGCGAGGCCGCGCTCCTCGTCGACGAACACCACCCGGGCCAGATACTCGAGATTGACCTGGTGGACGATCCCGGTGTCGGGGGGGACGACCTCGAAGTTGTCGAACGCGCCTTGACCCCAGCGCAGGAAGGCGTAGCGCTCCTGATTGCGTTCGAACTCGAGCTCGGCATTGCGCTGAAACGCCTGCCGGGTGCCGAACACGTCGACCTGCACCGAGTGGTCGATGACGAGCTCGGCGGGCACGAGCGGGTTGATCTTCTCGGCGTCGCCGCCGAGTTCGGTCATGGCGTCGCGCATCGCTGCCAGATCGACGACGGCGGGGACGCCGGTGAAGTCCTGCATGACCACCCGCGCGGGCGTGAAGGCGATCTCCTCGCTCGGCTCCGCCTTGGCGTTCCAGCTCGCGAGGGCCTCGATGTCGCGCGCGCTGATCGACTCGCCGTCCTCGTTGCGCAGCAGGTTCTCGAGCAGGACCTTGAGCGAGAAGGGCAGACGGGCGACGTCGTAGGAGGCCTGAAGCGCATCGAGGCGGTAGATCTCCAAGGAGCGGTCACCGACGGCGAGCGTGGCCTTCGCGTCGAAGCTGTTGGTGGACATTCGGCCTCCTGGGCGCAGGGTGGAGCCACGTAACTCTAGGCGAGCGGCGCGGCCCGGGTACCAACGTC
>DASZMD010000379.1:0-3280 GCA_035551955.1 Solirubrobacteraceae bacterium
GCGAGGACGACGTTCTGGGCGGGGATGCTCTCGCGCCCGATCGTCGCCCCGGCCGGGACCTCGTGGCCGACGCCGAGCGGCCCGGGGCCGGTGATGGCCTCGACGAACTCCGGCCACTTGGCGACGTAGGAGCGCGCGACATCCTCGGCACTCCACCCCTCCGAGGTGCCGCCGTTGCGGGCGCGGGCCCATCCCTCGGGCACGAACTCCCATTCGGGAAGGGCACCGTTCAAGCCCTCGTCGCGAACCCACCTCGGGGTCCACTCGCGCGAGGGGTATTGGTCGGTCACCTCCGCGGACACCATCCCAACGCGCACCCCCGCTTCGAGCAGGCGCCTGCACCATCCCCAGTCGTTGGGGGTGTCGAAGGAGGCGTCGATGGGCTCGAGCTCGAAGATCTCGGCGAGGCCGGCGTGGTACATCGTGGCCTGGAGGTTGACCTCCCCGAGGCTGGGCGGGAAGCGCCCGATGGTGCGCTCGGCGCCCCCGGGCGAGTGCAGGCGCACCTTCCCGTAGGCGAGCTCGAGCCGTTGCTCGCGGGCGTGGGCAAGGAGCCGCTCGATGTGGTCGGGGCGGAAGGCGTCGTCGTCGTCGAGGGGGGCGATCCACAGGCCGCGCGCCTGGCGCACGCCCTTGTTGAAGGGCCACGTCCCCGAGATCAGCCACAGCTTCTCGGGCGCCTCGGGGTAGGGGCCGCGGTAGTCGAGGTTGGAGAAGCGGATGCGGGGATCGCCGAAGCTCTCGGCCGCCAGACGGGCCTCCGCCGAGGCGGCGTCGCCGACGACGACGATCTCGAAGTTCTGGTAGCTCTGGGCGAGGACCGAGGGGATCGCCCGCTCGCGCATGAGCGCGTAGCTGTCGTAGGTGGGGATCACCACCGAGACGAGGGGGTCGGGCTCGGTGTAGGGATGCTCGTAGTCATCCTGGCGGCGGAGGGCGTCGAGGCGCTCGCGTCGCCGCGCCACCCGGTCATCGACCAGGCGGAGGATCTCGACGAGCTGCGCATGGTCGGCGCGGCGCTGCGAATCCGGCCCTTCGAGGGCGGCAACGTGGCCCTTGAGATGGGCGATCTCGTCGGCGTGACGGATGGCGATCTTGGTCAGCGCCTCGAAGTGCTCATCGAGCCGCGTCCGGGTGGCGTAGACCTGATCGCGGGTCTCGCCGATCATCACCCGCACCAGGCGCAGGTACTCGCGCACGCGGCTCGCGGGGCGAGGAACCGATGAACGAAGCGGTTTCATGGAGCAGCGGGAGTGAGTTCCGGGGGTGGCTCGGATGGTGGCCTGGCCGAGCCCGATCGTGCGCCGATCAGTGCGAACATGCTAGGCAAATCAGGGCCTCGCGGCAGCGCGGCGGCGCCCACACTGCAACTTTCACGTTTCTTCGGGTATCTCACACCCAGGAGTCGAGTTGTCAACGGGAGAGGGAGCTGATGCGCAAGATCCTGCTGTTCTCGGTGGTGGTGGTCTCGGTCGCGGCGGCGTCGATCGCCTGGGCGGAGACGACGCCCTCGGTGGTCACCGGCGACGCGACGTCGGTCTCGAACTCGACCGCCGTGGTGCACGGAACGGTCAACCCGGGAGGCGGCTCGACCGCCTTCAGCTTCCAGTACGGGCCGACGGCCCCCCAGTACGGGTTGGTGAGCAGGACCGGCAAGGTCTCCGGCACGAGCGCCCACGCCGTCACGAGGACGCTCACCGGGCTCACCCCCGGCACCACCTACCACTACGCGATCCAGGCGGTCAACCGGGCGGGGGCGACGATCGGCCGTGACCGCACCTTCACCACCACCGGACACCCGCCGCCCGGCGCCACCACGGGCGTGGCAGTGGCCGTGACCAACAACGCGGCGACGCTGACCGGGGCCGTGGTCACCAACGAGCAGACGACGAGCGCCTACTTCCAGTGGGGCACCACGCTCGCCTACGGCATCCAGACCAACGCCGTGAACGTGACCGCCTCCGCCACGCCCCAGCCCGTCAGCTTCACCCTCGTCGGCCTGGCGGCCGGCACCACCTATCACTACCGCCTGGTCGCCTCGCATCCCGGCGTCGCGCCCCAGGTCGGCGCCGACGTCGGCTTCACCACCATCCCCCTGGTGCGCTTCCACGACCGGGTGACCGCGCACACCACGCCCGGCCGCGCGCGCCACAAGCCCTACCTCTTCACCACCACGGGCACCGTGATCCCGGCCGTCGCCTTCCCGCCCGGCGTCGCGTGCACGGGAGTGGTCAACGTCCGCTTCTTCTCCGGCCGCAAGGCCGTCGCCTTCCGCCGCGCGGCGCTCCAGTCCAACTGCAGCTACGGGACCCAGGTCGGCTTCCGCCATCTCGTCAAACACCACAAGTCAGTGCTTCGGGTGGTCGTCCGCTTTACCGGCAATGCGTACCTGCGCCCGGCCGACGCACGCACCCGGAGGGTCACGCTCGGATAGGCCAGGGGCCGTGAAATCCCCGCCTCCGCCCGCTATCCTCCATGCGCGACACGGACGTCATGCCGGTCCGCGAGCAATGCCCCCTGTCTCGCGGGCCTCGGACGACCCCCCAGCCCTACCAGGGTCGTCCTCATAGGTAGGGCCCGCGCCGCCGCCTCCCGGTTGCGGTGCGGGCCCCGCCGCCTTCTCGGGTTAGGTGGCGGGTTCGCGACCGGCCACGTCGATCGCATACAGCTCTTCGACATATCCGCGGCGAAGCCAAGATGCGTCGCGGCGCTTGCGGGAGAATCCGCCGATCGACGCAAGCACGCTCGGGACGACGTTCTGGACGGTGCCGGCAAACTCGGCGGCGGCCTCCTGGTTATAGCTGTAGAAGACGCCCGTGCACGCGCCGCGAGCCCAGCGCAGATAGTCGAGCAGCGCGTCGTGCGGGATCTCGGGCATGCTGTCCTTGTTGAGGAGCGCGTCGAACGGCGCCTCGACGGCTGAGAGGGCGTGGCCCGGCAGGACGGCGACGCTGGCAGGATCCTCGCCGTACAGGGACACCCGCGAATGGCCCAGCGTCTGGGCGAGAAAATAACCCTGCAGGACATTCGCGACCGGCAGGTCAACGACGGCGTACTTCATCGGTTCGCGGAACAGCTTCAACAGCCAGTAGGCCATGCCGCCATATCCGGCGCCTATCTCCACGACCCGCAGCGGCTCGCCCCGACCGGAGAAGTGCTCGTGCAGCACGTCACGAATGCGGGCGGCCGCGTACACCTGATCGGGTGTATCCGGCGTAATCAGACGCCCGGCGGCGAGAACACCGTACGCGGCGCCGACCGCGGGAAAGTCAAGGGAGGC
>DASZMD010000380.1:0-3268 GCA_035551955.1 Solirubrobacteraceae bacterium
GGCCAACGCGGTATCCGCCGAGTACGGCTACTGGCTGGGAGACGCCTTCGCCTCCGGCGGCTCGCACGGCTACGACCACAAGCGCATGGGCATCACCGCTCGCGGTGCCTGGGAATCGGTCAAGCGCCACTTCCGCGAGCTGGGGGTCGACACCCAGGGCACCGACTTCACGGTGGTCGGCGTGGGGGATATGTCGGGCGACGTGTTCGGCAACGGGATGCTCCTCTCACGCCACATCAAGCTCCTCGGGGCCTTCAACCACCTCCACATCTTCCTCGATCCCGACCCCGATCCCGAGGTCAGCTTCGCCGAGCGCCAGCGGCTCTTCGCCCTTCCCCGCTCGTCGTGGAGCGACTACACCGAGGCTCTCATCTCCGCCGGCGGCGGCGTCTACGCTCGCACGGCGAAGTCGATCCCGCTCTCGCCCCAGGTCCGCGAGGCGCTGGCCATCGAGGCCGAGTCGCTGACCGCGAGCGAACTCATCCGTGAGCTCCTGTGCGCGAACGTCGACCTGCTGTGGAACGGCGGGATCGGAACCTACGTCAAGGCCTCGGGGGAGACCCACGCCGCTGCGGGAGACAAGACCAACGACGCGCTCCGGGTCGACGGCGGCGCGCTCCGTTGCCGGGTGGTCGGCGAGGGCGGCAACCTCGGCTTCACCCAGCGCGGACGAATCGAGTACGCCCTCACGGGGGGCGCCGTCAACACCGACGCGATCGACAACGTCGCCGGGGTCAACTGCTCAGACCACGAGGTCAACATCAAGATCCTCCTCGACGCCGTGGTGGCCGCGGGCGACATGACCGAGAAGCAGCGGAACGCCCTGCTCCGGGAGATGACGGACATGGTCGGCGAGCGGGTGCTCTACGGCAGCTACACGCAGACGCAGGCGATGAGCCTCGCCATCGGTCAGGCGCCCGCGATGGTCGACGTCCACCAGCGCCTGGTGCGGCGGCTGGAGCACACCGCCCATCTCAACCGTGAACTCGAGTTCCTCCCCAGCGACGAGGCGATCGTCGAGCGCCGCCATAACCACATGGGCCTGGTGGCGCCCGAACTCGCCGTGCTCATGGCCTACGGCAAGATCAACCTGTACTCCGAGCTCCTCCAGTCCGACCTCCCCGAGGATCCGTACCTGGCTCACGATCTCGAGGGTTACTTCCCCGCGCCGCTCCCCGAGCGGTTCCGGGCGCAGATGCATACGCACCCGCTGCGCCGGGAGATCATCGCCACCGTGGTCGCCAATCAGCTCGTCGACCGGGCCGGGATGACCTTCGCCTTCCGCCTCGGCGAGGAGACGGGCGCGAGCGCGGCCACCCTGGCGCGGGGGTACGCGGTGGCTCGCGAGGTGTACGAGCTGCCCGAGCTCTGGGACCGCGTCGAGGCGCTCGACAACCGCGTCGATGCCCACATCCAGCTCGAGATGCTGGGAGACGCCCGCCAGCTCGTGGAGCGCGCCACCCGCTGGCTGGTGCGCGCGCGCCAGCGCTCGATCGACATCGCCGCCACCGTCGCGCAGTTCGCTCCCGGGGCGGCGATGCTCGCGCGCTCGCTCCCCGAGCTCCTCGACGAGGGCGACCGCCGCGCGTGGCACAAGCGGATGGACAAGCTGCGGCGCGCCGGCGTCCCGCCCGAGCTCGCGGGCCGCGTCGCCGGCCTGCCGTCGCTGTTCGCGGCACTCGACATCGTCGAGGTGGCGGCGGCGACCGAGCGCGGGCTCGAGACCGTGGCCGACGTCTACTTCGGGCTCGGAGGGCGCCTGCAGCTCAACTGGCTGCGCGACCAGATCGCCGAGCTGCCCGTCGAAAACCGCTGGCAGGCGCTCGCTCGCTCGGCCCTGCGCGACGATCTCAACAGCCTGCACCGGGCACTGGCCCAGAACGTGGTCGAGTCGGCCGATGCCGACATCGGCGCCTGGACGCAGGCCAACGCGAGCGCCGTCGAGCGCAGCCGGGCGATGCTCGGCGACATCCGCGCCAACCGGGTGTTCGACCTGACGACGCTCCCCGTCGCCCTGCGCGAGGTGCGCAACCTGCTCCAGGATGCGGGGGGCGAGCAAGGATAAGTGGCAAGTTGCACTTGCCCAGACCGTGGACTATGCTGCCGCGGTTCGCAGAGCGGTCTTTTCACAATCCGGGGGTCGAAGATGAAACGTTGGGGTGGAGCGCTGGTCGTCGTGATCGGCTTGGCGGTGTTACCTGCCGTGGCGAGTGCCCGCACGCAGCTCGTGTATGCCGGCGGCAAGCCGGCGTTTGCCGCGCAGCTGATCAAGAAGTTCGGCGAGTCACTGGCGTTCTTTCCCGGCACGGTCACCATCAATGCCGGCGACTCGATCTCGTGGGTGGGACTGGCGCCGGGCTTCCACACCGTTGACGTCCCGAGCAAGGGCGGCCCGCTTCCCCTCCTGACCCCGACCGCCAACACGGCCAGCGGCGTGCTCGACGCCGCCAGCACCCCGTTCTGGTTCAACAACAAGGTGCCGATCCTCAGCTTCAACCCGCAGCTCGCCGCGCCGAGTCACGCGCGCACGTTCACCGGAAGCTCCCGCATCGACTCGGGGCTCCCGTTCGGGCCGGCGAAGGCCTTCACAGTGAAGTTCACCAAGGCGGGCCGCTACTCGTACTTCTGTGACGTGCATCCGGGTATGGCCGGGAAGGTGGTCGTACGCGCGAAGGGCAAGGCGGTCCCGAGCGCCGCCCAGGTTGCCGCAGCGGTGGCCCAGGAGCAGGCGGCCGCGTCGGCGGCGGCCAAGAAGCTCCTGAAGACGAAGCTCAGCGGCGACGTGGTGAGCCTCGGCCTCAAGGGAGCCCACGACGTCGAGATCCTCCAGATGTTCCAGGGGGTGACGCGCGTCCCCGTGGGCACGACGATCACCTTCAAGATGCCCACCGGCTCGTTCGAGACGCATACGGCGACCTTCGGGCCCGTCGCCTACTTGAGCCTGCTGGCCAAGGCGTTCACCTCGCCCACCATCGACCCGCGGTCCTCCTACCCGAGCTCGCCGCCCGGGACCGGGCCGATCCCGCTGAACGCGTCCTCACACGGCAACGGGTTCGCGAACACGGGGACGTTGCAGGCCGTCAAGGGATCGCCGCTGCCCGCCCTGAACAAGATCACCTTCACCCAGAAGGGCACCTACAACTTTGAGTGCCTGATCCACCCGTTCATGCACGGCGTCATCGTGGTGCAGTGAGCCGGTGCGTGATCGGGCGCGGCGCGCGCGGCGCGCTCGTTGCGCTCGTTGCGCTGGCGCTGTCGTCCTGCGGGA